>CANQYN010000033.1 GCA_947628105.1 uncultured Bacilli bacterium | reverse complement strand
CTTCTTTCAGCTTTTGACTTACCCCTATATAATATGATAAACTATTAACATTGACAAGGTGATTTATATGGATAGAGAAAAAGCTTTTCAAATATTAAATAAATATATAAAGGAGCCCTTTTATATTAGACATTCCTTAGCGGTAGAAGCAATTATGAAAAAATTAGCGGAACGTCTAGACCCGGAAAATATAGAGCTTTGGAAAATTGCAGGTCTTTTACATGATTTGGATGAAGAATCTTGTAATTGGAAAGAAGATATGAGTGTTCATGGCCCTACTTCTGTTGAAATATTGAAAAAAGAAAACTTTGGAAATGATATTTTATATCACGCAATTTTAGCTCATAATCCAAAATGTGGTTATAAGGCAAAAACAAATATTGAATATGCTTGTTTAGCCGCTGATCCCATGAGTGGTTTTATTGCTGCCATAGCAAAAGGATATCCTGATCACAAAGTGAAAAGCGTTAAAGTATCTTCTGTTTTAAAAAGGTTTAAAGAGACACGATATGCATCTGGAGCCTCACGACCGTATATGCTAGCGATTGAAAGAACAGGGATTGACCTAGAAGATTTTGCTAAATTATCGTTAGAAGCGATGAGTGAAATTGATGAAAAATTAGGGTTATAGGAGGTTACTATGAAAGAAGTATTAGATTTACTAAATCAAAAAAATATAAAATACGAATTAGTAGAACACGAAGAAGTACATACCATCGAAGATATGAAAAAACTAGGACTATTAGATAAAGGATATGTTTGTAAAAATTTATTTTTAAGAAATGCTAATGGCAAGATGAATTTTGTATTTTCTTGTCATCATGAAAAACCAGTGAAAATGGATGAGCTCGCTAAAAAAATTGGAAGTACTCGCCTTAGTTTTGGTTCTGCAGAAAGACTATATAAATATTTAAAATTAGAAAATGGATATGTTTCTCCATTTGGTGTAATTAATGATGATAGCAAATCTGTTATATTTATTTTTGATAAAGATGTTCAAAATCAAACTAAAGTTGGATTTCATCCAAATACTAATAAGGCTACTATCTATTTAAATTTTAAAGATGTCAAAAAAATTATTGAAGACCACGGAAACGATGTAGTCTTTGTACGACTATAATAAAATATATTTAATAAAGAAGGAGAATAATTATGTCAAAAGAAAAAAAATATGTAAAAGATATTACATCGCGAGATGAAAATTTTGCCCAATGGTATACAGATGTTGTTCGTGAGGCAAGACTTTGCGACTATTCTGCTGTAAAGGGTTGTTTAATATATATGCCAAATGGATATGCTATTTGGGAAAATATTCAAGCTGATTTAGACAGAAGATTTAAAGAGACAGGAGTAGAAAACGTTTCTCTTCCTCTTCTTATCCCTGAAAGCTTATTAGAAAAAGAATCTGACCATGTAGAAGGATTTGCTCCTGAAGTTGCATGGGTTACTCATGGAGGATTAGAACGCTTAGAAGAAAGACTTTGTGTTCGTCCTACATCAGAAGTATTATTTTGTGATCACTGGCAAAAAGATGTTAAATCATATCGAGATTTACCAAAATTATATAATCAATGGAATTCCGTATTACGTTGGGAAAAAACAACAAGACCTTTCCTTCGTTCGAGAGAATTTTTATGGCAAGAAGGACATACCATCCATGCGACTGCAAAAGAAGCTGAAGAAAGAACACAAATGATGTTAAAAGTATATTATGATTGTGTTACAGAAGCTTTAGCTATTCCACTAATTTGTGGAAGAAAAACGGAAAGCGAAAAATTTGCTGGAGCAGAAGCTACCTATACTATTGAAGCAATGATGCACGATGGAAAAGCATTACAATCTGGTACAAGTCATTTTTTTGGAGACGGTTTTGCTAAAGCATTTGATGTAAAATTTTTAAATAAAAACAATGAATTGGAATATGTAAATCAAACATCATGGGGACTATCTACTAGAGTTATCGGAGCTATTATCATGGTTCATGGTGATGATAGTGGGCTTGTATTACCTCCTCGAATTGCTCCAACGCAAACAATGATTATTCCAATCGCTTCTCATAAAAATGAAGTTATTAAAGAAGCTGAAAAATTATTAGCTACTTTAAAGGAAAAAGGAATTCGTGCAAAAGCTGATTTTAGTGATAAGACACCAGGATGGAAGTTTAGCGAACAAGAAGTCTTAGGAATTCCTACTCGTATTGAAATAGGTCCTAAAGAAATTGAAAATAAAGAAGTAGTTGTCGTAAGACGAGATACAAGAGAAAAAATAAAAGTAGCTATGAAAGATATCGAAACTGAATTACCTAAAATACTAGAAACTATTCAAAAAGATATGTATAATCGAGCAAAAGAATTTTTAGATTCTCATATCGATACCGCTGTTACAATGGATGAAATGGTAAAGAAGTTTAAAGAAAAACGTGGTTTTATCAAAGCAATGTGGTGTGGAGATAAAGAATGCGAAGGAGAAATTAAATATGCAACAGGAGGAGCATCTAGTAGATGTATTCCATTTGAAGAAGAACATCTATCTGATCATTGTATCTTCTGTGGAAAAAAAGCAAAACATATGGTATATTTTGGAAAATCATATTAAAAAGGTATTATCAAATACCTTTTTTTATTACCACATATTCATATCTACTCGTCCTTCAATTCCTGGAACTTTTCCATCGCTTGTATATTGCCAACCAATATATGGTTCTTTATAAGCACATTTCTTAGCCCAATGTGCTACCCAAATAGGATAACGTTTTACTTCTTTACTATTTAAGTAACTAGAAGTTAAGGCTGATAAATTCCCATATACTCCTACTTTATACCCTGATTTTTTTACATATTCATTAAAAGCAGGAATAGCAATTTTATATCCTTCTTTTTTAATAGAAGCTTCTTCTGCATCATAAAATACAGGATAACTTAATTTTGCTTTATATTTTTTTAGTGTACTTACTACTAATTTAGCTTCTTGTAATGCTTCTGCTTTTGTTTTAGCATATCCATAATAATATACTCCAAAAGGAATTTTTAATCGTTGTAATTCTTTTATATTGCGTTCAAAATACTTATCTACATTTTTTGTTTTTGATTCCGTTCCTGTAAATCCTATACGAAGTATTACAGCATCGATATCTGCACTTTTCTTAACAGTATCCCAATCGATTATTCCTTGCCACGCAGAAACATCAATTACTTTTTTGGCATTTTCTTTTAATAAAACACCATCAGAATTAAAGAAATGCTTTTTCCCTTGAATCCAACGCCAACCAGTTGCTTTTTTATTGTTAGAATCATAATAATATAAATTTCCGTTAATTAATTTAAATCCATCTTTTAATATTCCATATTTATTAAAATAATAAGTAGTTCCTTTAATTTTTTGTGAACCGATAGCAGCCCATCCTTTACTATTAAAATAATATTTGTCTTTATTAATTGTCTGCCAGCCAATTCTCATATGTCCATTTGATCCAAAATAATAACGATGAGATGAAATTGTCTTAAATTCTTGACTCATAACACCTTTTTTATCAAAGTAATAAACATATCCTCCTATTTTTTGCCAGCCGATTCTCTTTATTCCATTTGTTCCAAAATAATAAACTTTTCCTTTAATTTTTTGCCATTTTTTTTGCATTTTTCCATCTGCACCAAAATAATAGCCTTTTCCTTTGATAGTATGAAAGTATTTAAGAGCTTTCCCGTCTGCACCAAAATAATATTTTTGTCCTTTGATAGTCTTCCATGTGCTTCTTGCAACATTTGATTTCAAAAAGTAATAATATTCATTTTTATATTTAATAAATCCTGTTTTATTAATTCCCTTACTATCAAAATAATATTTCTTCCCCTTAATTGTTTTTATTCCATATTGTTGAATTCCTGCAGAATTAAAGTAATATTTTTTATTTCCTATTTTTTGCCAGCCGATTCTCTTTACTCCATTCGATCCAAAATAATAAATTTTTCCATTAATTCTTCTCCAAAAAGTACGCATTTTTCCTTCAGATCCGAAATAATAACCTTTTCCCTTTACTGTACGGAAATATTTATAGGCCATCCCATTAGACCCAAAATAATATTTATTCCCTTTAATTGTCTTCCATTTATTTTTATATATTTTTCCATCAGTAACATAATAATATTGATTATTATACTTTGTTAATCCTAGTTGCATTACACCATCTGAAGAAAAAATATATTCTTTTTTATTGATTTTTTTTATCCCTTTTTGCATAACTCCTTTAGAGTTAAAGTAATATTTTTTATTTCCTATTTTTTGCCAACCTTTTCGTTTTACTCCATTTGATCCAAAATAATATGTTCCACTACTTAACTTTGTCCATCCAGTTGCCATTTGCCCATATTTATTAAAATAATATCCATATTTTTTAATCGTTTTAAAATATTTATAAGCTTTTCCATCAGATCCGAAATAATATTTCTTTTTATTTATCGTTTTCCAACTATTTTTTAATAATTTCCCATTTCCCAAAAAGTAATAATCCGATTTATATGAAACTAATCCTACTTGTTGCTGTCCCGTATGATCAAAATAATAAATTTTTTTATTAATCGTAATAAATCCCGTTTGAACACGATTATTATAGCTTAAATAATAGGTATCTCCTTCAATAGTATATAATCCAATACTTTGA
Organism: uncultured Bacilli bacterium; assembly: GCA_947628105.1. Taxonomy (GTDB): domain Bacteria; phylum Bacillota_I; class Bacilli_A; order RF39; family UBA660; genus CANQYN01. The sequence goes on along the minus strand of CANQYN010000033.1, from coordinate 5,530 downwards.
TTCCCATCCCAATATAAAGATCCATTTTCTTCATAAATTGTTAAAACTTCTTCCCCATATTCATCATGATATGTTCGAATAATTTTTCTTTCTGCAGCATCCACAGGAGCTGTCAAAAAGAAAATAGAACAAAAAAATAAAATACTATATAAAAATTTCTTCATTCTATCACCTCTCATATCATATTTATCATATCATATTTATCTTATCATATTTTGGTTCTTACTTTTGAGTTTTTTAAAAAACTTTACTTTATTTGACACAAAAAAACTACAAAAGTAGTTTTAATTACGAATCGTAAAAGAAAAGAAATTATCGATTAGATAAATAAGAAATAAGCTTATCGAAAGAAGTTGTAGATGACGATAAGGAATCGTTTGAAAATTCTTTTTTACTAAAGGAGATACAATATAGATGAGAAAAAGCCCACCTATTGCAAAAGAAATAATAGACGTAAGACAGACAAAACCATCGATATTTAAAAAAAATCCTGTATAATCCCACCATTTTTTATGCCATATTAAAAACATAATATAGCCCGAACAATATTCCAATATTCCTGTTACTATCATAATTAGAAAAAAGGAAAAAACAGGATGTTTTTTTATTTTATGAGTAACAAATAAAATAAGTAGAGATCCCCAACCATAAATAGGTAGATAAGGTCCATATAAAAATCCACGTTTTTCAATTACATGATCTTTCAAAATACATAAAATTTCTTCATACATCCATCCAAACACGGCACTCAACATAAATATTAAAAAGCAATACATAATAAATTGTTTTTTATTTAAAATAATATTTTCTTGATTCCAACTTTTTACTTTCTCTAACATACTACTCTACTTTTTTAATTGCTTCTTTAATCGTATCAACTGATTGTTGAAGTTTTTTTGTCTCTTCTTCTGTTAGATGGACATAAATGCGACCAGCAATTCCTTTTTTATTAATAATAGCTGGTACACTAATATAAATATTGTTAACACTATCATAATTAGAAACTGTAATAACCGCATTTTCATCCGCTAAAATAGCATTGGTTATACGAGCTAAACACATTCCTATTCCATAACAAGTATTTCCTTTTTTTTCAATGATATGATAGGCAGAATCACGAACTTCTTCATAAATTTGTTCCATTTCATCTTTCTTCAAATACTCGTCTATATTTTGTAATCCAATATTAGCATTACTCCAACATACAAATTCACTATCTCCATGTTCTCCAATAACATAGGCATGAACATTTTTAGGACTAACTTTTAATTTTTCACTTACTAAATAACGAAGTCGAGAAGTATCTAAGCTTGTCCCTGTCCCGATTACTTTTTCTGGTTTTAATCCTGAATATTTCCATATCAAATAAGTCATAATATCTAGCGGATTAGTCGCTACTAAAAGAATTCCTTGAAACCCAGTTTCCATAATATCTTTTACAATCGATTGAAAGATTTTACTGTTTTTATAAATTAAATCCATACGAGTTTCTCCAGGATTCTGATTAGCTCCAGCAGCGATAACAATTAAATTAGCATTTTTGCAATCGGAATAATCTCCGACCTTGATAGTTAATTTGGAAGGAGCAAATGCTAAACAATGGTTTAGATCCATCACTTCTCCTTCTACTTTCTTTTTATCTAGATCGATTAAAACTAATTGATGCACATAAGTTTTTTGATTTAAAAGAGCATACGCATAACTCATACCAACATTCCCACAACCTATAATAACTACCTTATTTATCATATTATCACCTTTATTATTATACCATATTTTTATTTTGATTGAAAAATTGTTTTTAATTGCTCTATTTCCTTTTGAAGACGATAAACTACTTCTTGTAATACTTCAAATTCATCTCTTTCTTTTTGTTCTTCAAAATTAATTTGCCTATCTTCTTGTCTTTTATAACGATTATTAATCAGGGTTGCTTGCACAGCAACTGTTTCTAAATATTGTCCCACTGACATAAGCCAGTTACCAATCGAATTTAACTCATCCGCATCAAAATAGGGAACAATGGAATATCCTACGATACTTGCACTCAAAGTAAATAATTGTGGATTAATATTTGGTGGAAATTCTCGCATTATATCACGTTCCCTAATATATTTTATTAAAAAACAAATATGATATTAATCTTTATTCTGTTCTAATGCTTTTAGTAAATTATTATATAAGTCAGAAATATTCCAATCGATATTCCTGTTTTGAAAGTGATATTCTTCTTTCAATTTAATACTCTTTATTAAAGCTCCTTGAATATCATCAATGGTCTTTTTTAAACTATCCTTATACCCTATTATTTGATATGGAGAACAATCTAAATTAATTAAATAAAAAGGAATATCTTTTAAAGTAATTTCTTTTCCATGCAAAAGTAGAAAAGCGATTGCTAAGCGATTATTATCAGAATACAATTTATCATTTATTTTTACAATTCTCATAGGTCTATAAAGCTGACATTTTACCATATTATGAATAATTTTCATTTCTGTATTAGGTGTACCTGCATTCCCACCACATATTATCTCAGGATAAAAATTTTCTTTTTTCTTATGATATTGATATACTTTTTTTGCCTTTTCTGATATTGGTGCCATAATATATTTAGCTCCTAATTCTTTTACTTTAACATTCAGAATAGATTCAAAATTTTCTATTTTTTCTATATTGTCTATATACGTAAATTCCATATTAGCCTCCTTTTACTTTTAATTTTTCTCTTTCTTCTTGCATTGAAAAAATAACCATTCCTTTTTCTTTTTTTATGTGTTTTATCTTTACCATAATTATATCATCAACACAATATGTTTTTTTTGTCCTTTTATCATAGACGCTAAAATCAAGTTCATTAAAATAATAATAATTCAATTCATTATGGGGAATATATCCAATTAGATGATTCTCTGTTTCTATCATTATTTTACTTTGTGTAATTTGAACAATTTTTCCTTTTAAAAAACGATTCTCAAATCTTTTTGCATATTCTACTGTCAAATATTTATCGACAGAAATTTCAAGCTCATTTGCAAGACGTTCTTGACGAGATAAATGATTACATATTTTTTCTAATTCCACAACAATTGCATTATATTTTTTATCATTTAATATTTCTTTTTGAGATTGTTTTAAAAAATAGTGAATTAATAAATCGGGAGCTCTACGAATAGGAGAAGTAAAATGAGTATAATAGGAAAGAGCTAGCCCGTAATGTCCTGTGTTTTTATCTCCATAATATGCTCTACTCATCGATTGTAAAATCATATTGGCAATATATAAGAAGTCCTTTTCATTGGAAAAAGAAGATAATAATTTTTGAAAAATGATAGGATCTTTAGCATTTCTAATCCGATTAATACGATGCCCACACTCATATAAATTTTGTGCTAGTTTTTGTAATTTTATTCCGTTAGGATAATCGTGATTTCGATAAATAAAAGGAAGTGATAGCCAAAAAGCATGAGTCGCAACTGTCTCATTGGCAGCTAACATAAAGTTTTCAATAATTTTTCCTGCTTTTCCATGCTGATTAACTTTAATAGCAACTGGATTCCCATCGATATCCAATTCTACTTGATGTTCATTTTCTGGAAACATAGGACTCCCTCGTAATTCTTTTTTCTTTTCCAAAATAGAAGATAATTTGTCCATATTTTGAATTAATTCATCATAAGGATAATATTCACTTTCTTTCTCTTTATCGAGAAGATATTGATTTACTTTTTCATATTCCATCTTACAATCAGAGCGAATGATAGTTTCTATAATATCATAATCGATAATATTTCCTTCGGAATTGATTTCCATCTTACAAGTATAAGCGAGTTTATCTTCCCCTTCATTTAAAGAACATATTCCATTAGATATTTCAAAAGGTAACATAGGAATAACAGTATCTCCTAAATAAACACTCGTTCCTCTTTTCATTGCCTCTTCAAATAAGGCCATTCCTGGTTTAATATAATGTGAAACATCGGCAATACTAACAAAAAGTAAATAGTTTCCATTTTCTTTTTTTATTAATGATATCGCATCATCTAAATCTTTAGCACTACTAGAATCAATCGTCACAGTCGGAATCATCCTTAAATCCAATCGACGATCTATTTCTTCTTGAGATATTTCTTTACTAATATTTTTTACTTCTTTTTTTACTTTATTGGAAAATTGACAAGAAAATCCTCTATCATAAGCAAGTGACATAACATCTAAATTTCCAAGTGTTTTTGAACTTAATTTTTCAACATATTCAATAAAACACTTCCCATCTTTATCGATGACATTGGCTAAAATTTTATCTCCTTCAAAAAATTTCATATGATTATCAATTAAGGTAGCTGTTAAATTCTGATCTTTTGTTTTCCAAATAAGTTCTCCATGCTCCTTTTTTAATTCAAATACATGTTGCTTATAATTTCTTTTAATAATTCCTTTTACAGCACCAAAATAATCGCTTTTTTTTCTTACCGCATAAACTGTAACTTCATCAGAAAGATAAGCCCCATTAAGATCATCTGCTAAGATATTTATAATTTTACCTCGAAAATGAATATAGGTTCTTCCTCTTCCACTAATTTGTATTTTTCCCTTACAAAGAAACCCTTTTTCTTCTAATAAAGTATCTCTTTTAACAACTCTTCTAACAATTCCCTCAAAACTCTTTTTATGAAATTCATCATTTTGTAATATTTCTACAAAAACAACACTTCCTCTATGCGCCCCGTTTAAATTTTCAGGACGAATCATGACTCTTTCTCCATAACCTAGCTCTATATAATAATGTTCTTTTTTAGAAATACGTATAACACCATGTTTTAAATAAAAATCATCGGGAACATGCATAAAATTTCCCATTTTATCTTTGATAATTTCCCCGTTTTTTTCCAATTGAAAAAGTTCTTCTTGTAAATTTTCATAATCACTATCATTTAATTTAAATTTTAAAATAATATCTTTAATTGAAACTGGTTTATTTGTATTTGCAAAAAAATTACTAAGTCCCCCTGATTCCATGTTACCACTACTCCGTCACTTTATTATAATATACCACTTCAGCAAAAAAAAATAAACTCTTTCAGAAAAAGAAAACAAAAAAAACAGGCATTTACCTGTTATTTTTCAATGGTCGGGAAAACAGGATTTGAACCTGCAACCCCCTGGTCCCAAACCAGGTGCTCTACCAAATTGAGCCATTTCCCGATATATGGTGCGCTCGAAGGGATTCGAACCCCTGACCTTTTGGTTCGTAGCCAAACACTCTATCCAGCTGAGCTACGAGCGCAAGCTATGAAAAAATAAATGGTGGCTTTGGGCGGAATCGAACCACCGACACAAGGATTTTCAGTCCTCTGCTCTACCGACTGAGCTACAAAGCCAAAAATAATGGCGGTCCCGACGAGAATTGAACTCGCGATCTTCTGCGTGACAGGCAGACGTGATAACCGCTACACCACGGGACCAATGGTTGCGGAAGTTGGATTTGAACCAACGGCCTTCGGGTTATGAGCCCGACGAGCTACCAGAC
>CANQYN010000032.1 GCA_947628105.1 uncultured Bacilli bacterium | reverse complement strand
GGGATGAGAGAATCGAACTCCCAACAGTGGTTTTGGAGACCATTATTATACCATTTAACTAATCCCCTAAAAACATCGTTATTATATCATAGTAATATTATTTATGCAAGTATTTGAATTTTCTTATGATATACGAAACCTTTTTATTGCATATAATACCTTAGGTGATAACATGGGAATTTTACAATACACAAGTAAAGAAAGAGATTTACTAGCTCGATTAATGAGAGCAGAAGCGATTGGAGAAGGAGATTTAGGAATGCTGATGGTTGGTAATGTAATAACAAATCGAGCTTTAGCTAATTGCTTAACTTTTAAAAATATAAAGACAATATCTGATGTAATATATCAAAATCCCGGTGGATTTACAGGAATATCAAGTCCATTATTTTTTAGTAATCCTACTACAACAGAAAAAAATCTAGCTAATCGTGTTTTACGAGGGGAATATTATTATCCAGCAACAAATGCTCTTTGGTTCTACGCTCCTAGTAAAGGATCTACCTGTCAAACTACTTGGTGGGATCAACAACTAAGTGGAAAATATAAAAATCATTGTTTTTATCAACCCGATATTGGAGTATGTCCTCAAATTCATTAAAAAAAGTTCAAAAAATGAACTTTTTTAAATGATTAATTGCTGTCCTATCTTTAAATTATTACTGTTCAATTTATTTTTCCTTTTCAATTCATCTACTGTTGTGTTATATTTTTTAGCAATTGACCATAAACTATCTCCCGATTTTACAATATATATTGTTTGATTTTCATCATTTTTATAATTTGGTATTTTCAATTGTTGTCCAATTTGTAACAAATTACTTTTTAAATTATTACTATTCATGATTTCGTCTACCGTAGTATTATACTTTCGAGCAATATCCCATAGTGAATCACCACTTTTTACCGTATATATTATATAATTATTATCTGGTATTGTTTCATTAGGAATTTTTATTTTTTGACCTATATTTAAAATTGAATCTTTAGTTAAATTATTAATTTTTAATAACTCATCTAATGATATATTATATTTTTTTGCTATATTCCATAGGGTATCCCCTGATTTAACTACATATATCGAATCGTCATCACTTATATTGGTAGGAATTTTTAAACGTTGCCCTATCATCAATACCGATGAAGTTAGTTTATTTAATTTCATTAATTCATCAATTGTCGTATTATATTTTTTAGCAATCTTATATAAAGAATCCCCTGATACATTTTTTATGGAATACTAATCAATATAATTATCTAATTTATTTATTAGTAACACTTTCTACTTTAATATAATATAAAAATAATATTTTTCATTTAGATTATCGAAGTTTAACCTTATAAAAACGTCCTATTAAAAATAAGACGTTTTTATATTTACATTGACTTTGGCTCCTCCGCAAGTGATTGTACTGCGTTTTGTAATCCATCTACAATCTCTGGATGAATAAATGCCCATAAATAAGAGTCTACAATCGTTTTACCACCAGGTATTTTATTTATAGTTTGAGCAATTAATTCAATTGGTATATTTGAATTAATCATTTGAATTATTTGAATGGTTTGATCCATCAAAGCTCCTCTTACAAAAGAATGAGATACTTGAGTTTCTACAAAAGTGCGCCACTTTTCAACTAAAATATCATTATTACCAAAAAGGATAGGCCCACATGATTCCCAATAATCTTTCATTTTATTCGCATATGAGTTTTCATAATCTGCTAAAGTACCATTAATACCATTTTCCATAATTTTATACCTCCCATATTTGTATTATAGCACAATTATTTAATTTGATAAACATTTATTTCCCATAAAAACTTTATCCCCTGATACGACAACATAATAATTATCATCAGTAGGTTTCCCAACATATTCTAATAATGCTTCTGCCACCGCATCTCCAAAAATAGGAATCTGATTTTTCCAATTAGAAGAATCTGCTATATAATATTCTACCATAATTGCTTGTGTATTTCCTGTATCACGATGAATAAAATAATAATCTTTTGAAGTATCACTAGCTGATCTTAATTGATATACTTTCCCTACAATAATATCTGAATTTTCTAATTCTTCTCTAATTAAATTAGGAAGCTCATCATTATTGCGTAATGCATACACTATATCAGTAGTATTTTCCCCATTAGTAGCTAATTGATTAGAAAGAACAATAACATCTGAATTATTACCGTATGTGTTCAAAATTTTATTAGTTCTATCGCTAGGTGATAATGTAATGTCATTATCCCTAGTAAGAATTACTTCGATATTTTGATTTTTTAATTTATCATAAATATATTTTGATAATTCTAAAGTAAAATCTTTTTCTATAATATTAGTATCATTATATCCTATATCTTCTCCCCCATGACCGGCATCGATAATTATTTTTTTATTTCCTCTTTCACTCATAGAAATCACCTATTATAAGGTATGATAATTTAAAAAGTAGGTGCCAAAAACAAAATTTATTTGTAAGGTTTTATCGTTCATAATTTTATAATAAGTTCTATCAAAAAAGTAATACTAATGTATTACTTCCATAATTGCAGGTACGATTTGTTTTTTTCTTGAGACAAATCCATTCATATAATATCCTTGATATAAATCTTTAATATGATAAGCATCTTCTAACAATTCTTTTTCTTTTTCTGTATAAAAAATATAAGAACCATTTTTGATTATATCTGTTACAACTAAAAGAACTAGACGATGTCCTTTATCATTTTTCATTTTTTCAATTATTGATAAATATTCTTCTTTTTCATTTAAAATTTCTTCAAAGTTTAATGTAAATACCTGTGATACAGCAAAAGAAACATCTTCTACATCAAATGATTTAATATCTTCGTTAATAATTTCTAATTTTGTTTTTCCTTCCAAAGAAGTTCCCGCTTTAAACATTTTTAAAGAATATTGTTCATAGTCGATATCAATCTGTTTCGATAATAGTCTCACAACTTCACGATCTTTTTCTGTTGTCGTTGGACTAGTAAGCGCTAAAGTATCAGATAAAATCCCAGATAACATAACTCCAGCAATATTATCTGGTATCTTAATTCCATTTTCTTTATATAAATAGTAAACAATGGTATTGGTGCTACCTACTGACATATTTCGAAAATTAATTGGATGGTTAGTAGCAATCGTTCCTAACTTATGATGATCTACTATTTCTAATATTTCGGCTTCTTCTAAACCTACTACACTTTGACTTTCTTCATTATGATCTACTAAAATGACTTGTTTTTTATTTTTTTCTGTTATTTCTGTTACACGAATTAATCCTTTACAAACATCTTTTGCCGAAATAATAGGATAATTATTATGTTTTAATTTACTACTTTTCACTAAAAAATCATCATAATAATCATTTTGATCGAATGTATAAGGTCTTTCCCCAGTAATTAAAGTAGAAATATAATTAGTAAGTCCAATTAATCGAGAAGTACGAAAAGTATCATAAGGGGTTCGAATGATATTAACTTTATTGGTTTTTGCTATTTCAATATGTTTTTCTTTTATTTCTCCGTTTCCGACAATAATTAATAATCGGACTCCACTTTCTACTGCCTTTTCAATAATACTATGACGATCTCCAACAATTAAAATATCATCTTTTTTTAAATAAATATTGCTCATAAAAGTGGTGCTTCGATAAGAGGCTATTAAAAGATTTCCCATAATTTCATCATCGTATTTTAATACTCCTTCCGCATGCAATGTTTTTAAAATATTATCATATGAAGTATTTAAACGAGTAAAATCTCCACTTATTAATCCTTTTGCGATATTTTTAATCGTTATAAGCCCTTCAAATTTATTTTCGTCGCCTACTACAGGGACTCCTGTAATATTATTTTCTAACATGTAAGAATACGTATCTTCTAATGATGTATGTTTATGAACAAATAAATTTTTATGATAATTCAAATCTTTCATTTGCAACTTTACATCATTTAAGTATTTAGGAATATCCATATTAAAGTAATCTAAAACAAATTTTGTCTCTTTATTGATTTCTCCTAATACTCGTGGTTCTGCCGTTACTCCCAACTCATTTTTTAAATAAGATAGGGCAATTGCGCTAGTAACCGAATCAGTATCCGGATTACGATGCCCAAATACATATACTTTGTTCATATTATCACATTCCTCACTAAAATAACCTATAATAATTTACACTATTTTTCTATTTTTTTCAACCTTTTTAAAGAAAAAACTCATCTTAATGAGTTTCAATATGACTTTTCTAATTTTACTTGAATTGTCTTTTCTTTTGAATCACGTAAATAAGTGATTTGAATTTTATCTCCCACTTTATGTTTATATAACTGATAACGAAATGTAGCCGCGTCAGTTACTTTTTGATTTTCTATTTTAGTAATAATATCGCCAACTTTTAACCCCGCTTTTTCGGCAGAACTATCTTCTTCTATTTTTAATAAAACAATTCCATATTCCGCATTTTGTAAATCTATTCCATAACTGCGTAATAAAAAAGCATTTTCAAGAGTGACAAATTGTACCCCTAAACTTGGTCTTTCTATTTCCTTTCCTTGTGCTAACGTAGTTGCATATGAAATGGCATCTTCGATAGGAAGAGCAAATCCCATTCCTTCAACTTCATCCTCTACTAATTTTAATGATGTTATTCCTATGACTTCACCTGCAATATTAACAAGTGGTCCCCCACTATTTCCTGGATTAATTGCAGCATCAGTCTGAATAACATCTAGCATAAAGCTACCATTTGATACGGAAACTGTAATTTGTCGATCTTTTCCGGATAAAATTCCTTTCGTTATTGTTCCCATATATTTACTTCCTAAAGGAGAACCAACCGTAAATAAAGTATCACCCACTTCAGTATCTTTACTTTTTCCGATACTAGCTATCTTTTTCACTGTTCCTTTGGGTACAGATAATACAGCTACATCAGAATATTCATCGCTTCCTTTATAAGTAGCTTCGACTTGTGTTCCTGTACTAGTTGTCACTACTATTTTTCTAGCTCCATCAATAACATGATGATTTGTTAAAATATAGTCATTTTTTTCATCTTGTTGATAGGCAAAACCTGTCCCAGAACCTAATTGTTTGGTTCCCTGATAGGTTTCAATTAAAACAACCGCATCATAAACCTTATTAATAGCTTCTTTTAATGTATTTTCTTCCTTTACAGAAACTTCTTTTATCGTTTTTTCTACAGGGATACTTCCATTAATATAATTTTGTAAAACAAGAAAAGTTCCAACTACTCCAACGAAAAACGAAATAATAATAGTACTAATATAGATTGCTTTTTTCTTCATATTTCCTCCTAGCAATTAACAATTTCTCTCCAATTATCGGGGAATCCAATTTTATTTAAAATTTGTCTTGGTGGAACCACTTTTACCTTTCCTTCTAAAACGTCGATTTCATATCCTAGGTGATATACAAATTCTCGAAATTCTTCTTCTGTAAGCATCTGTTTTAACATAATGATAACGGAAAATAAATCATTTTTCCCATAATTATAATGGTCTTCTGTTTTTTCTATATTCAGCATTTGATGATATTTAGTATCGGGAATTTCTCGTTGCGTACGATGATCATACAAAATATCTTCATGAGCACAAAGATTACGAAAATTAGCTAACAAAGATAAGTAAATTGATAAATCATATGGCTTTATTCCATAAATTTCTGCAATGCTAGCCGCATCTTCTTCTTTTAATATATTATAAAGCTCTGAAACCATTCCAAATGATAACACTTTTACTAAGATCCATAATGGAATATATCCATAATTACTTAAATAATGCATCGTTGCGGTATGTTGCCTACCATTTACTCTGATTTGTCTTTTCATTTTATTAATTACATCATGTACTTGTCTTTGTTTTAAATTGTCTTGATTAAAATTTTTATAATTCAAATAATCCTTTTCACGAATACCATACTTTTTAGAAAGTTGATAACTAATAATTGATTTAATATTATTTTCTACCACTAACATATACTGAAACATAATATTTCTAATTTTTCTATCAAATAAGAAAACGGCATATAATTCGTCAAAGGTAGTTCCTTCTAAAAATTTTCTATCATGAAAACTTTCCATAAATAAATGACGATACCCACTAATAAAAAAATAATTTTCTCTAAGTAAAATATTTTTTGCTTCATATTCATCCTCAAATACAAGGCCTTTATATCGTAATATTTCGATTTGTTCATCTAAACTTTTAAATCCTTTATCCCTCATGATGACCTCCTACTATGTTTCATTATAACATAAAATAGAAGAACTTAACATCTTTTTAATGAAAGTATTTAATTGTACTATCTACTAAAGTATTTACCACTTTTTGCTGATAACTGTCTTGCATTAATAAGTAGCGATCATTACTATTACTTAAAAAACCAACTTCTACTAAAATTCCTGGAACTTTTACTCGTCTTTGTAAATATAAATCATTATTTAATTTATATTCTCTACTTCCATTTAATTTTTTATTTAAATTATCTTGAAATATTTTAGCAATTATTTCATTGTTTTTATGATTATCATTATAAAAAATTTGAGGTCCATGCCAAGTAGTACTAATATCAGAGTTTAAATGAATAGATAAAAATAAATTACACTTTGAACGGTTAATAATGTTACTTCTCCTTGATAAGTCACTTCGTTTTCGATTCGTTGTATCAGGAAGCGATAAATCGTAATCCCCATCTCTTGTCATATAGACAATAGCTCCTTGTTTCATTAATACATCACGTAATTTTAACGCAATTGATAAATTAATATTTTTCTCATAAATATCCTTATAAGTAGCACCCGAATCGATACCTCCATGTCCTGGATCTAAGTAAATTACTTTCCCTACTAAATCAAAATGATTTATTTTAGCATGAATCAACTGTACTCCTGTAATACAAACTAAAAAACAAATACATAAAAATATTTTATATTTTAACATGCCATTCACCTATTTAAGTATATGTATCAAAAAAAAAGAAACTACTAAATCGTTTCTTTTTATTATTTTAAAATTTCTGATTCATATAGTTTTCTATAATTTGGACAATTTTTTAATAGTTCCTTATGAGTTCCCTCTTCTTGTATCGTTCCATTTTCTAAAAAATTTTCTCTTTTATAATTCTATTATTTTTTCGTCTTGATTAGGAGACGATACTAGGAATTTTTCTATTTGTTTCGTAATTTCTTCCTTTCTTTCTCCTCGAAATACATCATGAGTTACTTTATCATATAAAATTAAAGTTTTTTTCTTAGTATTTAAATTATTATACACATATTTTGAACTTTCAATTGGTACTACTTGATCATTTTTTCCTTGTATAATTAAAGTCGGAATATTAATAGATTTAGGAGCATCCTTATATGTTGAAACGAGGCTAAAAAATTCTTTTACTGCATTCACAGGAAGCTTAAAAAATCGTGAAAAAACTTCTCCTCCAGAATATGTTTTAATAAGTTCTGGGCCTGTCTTCATCACATCTAAAATTTGGAATTCTCCATTTTTTGTAGCAAAACAATGAAAGGCAGGAGCGGCAAGAACTAATTTTTTAATTTGAGGATATTTAGTGGCTAAATGTGATGCAATAACTCCTCCCATACTATGTCCGATGACATAAATTTGATTATAGCCGTTATCGATCAACATTTGAACAACTGATTCTGCTTTTTCTATCCAAGCTTCTTTCGTTATTTTTACCGTAAAAGTACTTCCATGCCCTGGCAATGTAAAAGCATAGACATCTAAAATTCGATTTAATTCTAGATAATTCGCTAAAAACTCTTCATCATACGTTCCCCCTGCAAAACCATGCACTAATAATACTGCTTTTCGAAATCTCATATTATTCCTCCCATAAACCATATATTCCACAAGGTAAAATTAAGTTATCTTTTTCGATAGGAAGAGCAATTTCTCCCGATTCTATTTTCCCTTTTGGATATTTTTTTAAAATTGTTGTTTTCAATATATTAGAAAGAACCGTAGACGATATCCCTGTCGTATAAGAATTAATTAAAAATACAAGTGGTTGTTCACTTAAAATATCAAGACATGCTTGGATTAATGTAGTTATGTTTTTTTCAAATTTCCAAACTTCTCCAGAAGGTCCTCTTCCATAAGAAGGAGGATCCATAATAATTACATCATACTTTCGTCCACGGCGTCTTTCACGTTCTACAAATTTTAAACAATCATCTACAATAAAGCGAATATGTTTTGCTTCTAAATGAGATAAATCTCTATTTTCTTTTGCCCAATCAATCATTCCTTTAGCTGCATCGACATGGACAACCTCTTCGGCTCCGGCGTAGGCACAGGCAATCGTTGCTCCACCTGTATAACCAAACAAATTTAATACTTTAATTTTTCTTTTACTTTTTTTAATTTTATCGATAAGATAATCCCAATTAGCAGCTTGTTCTGGAAAAAGGCCAGTATGCTTAAAATTAGTGGGCGATACTTTAAAAACTAAATTTTTATATTTTACTGTCCAATATTCAGGTAAAGTTTTCAAAAATTCCCAATATCCGCCCCCTTTATTATTTCTATGGTAATAAGCATCACAATTTTCCCAATCTTTATTATTATCTATGTTCCATAAAGCTTGAGGATCGGGCCTTCTTAAAATAATCCCATTCCAACTTTCTAATTTTTCCCCATTTCCAGCATCTAAACATTTATATTCTAGCCAATCGTTACTAATTCGCATTTTATCACCATTTTCATTATAACAAAAAAATCTAGTTAGTACTAGATTTTGTTTCGTAATCTACACTTGCAATTTGAAAATTTTTTACATCTTTCATATTAGTATCTGAATAGTTAGCATAAATTTTCCATTTTTGGTCTTTCTTAATATAAGGTAGATAAAAAGAAGTAGACCCAATTATAACATTACTTTTATCGTATAATTCTATTTCTAAATCAACTCCATAAAAATCTTCTTTGGATTTATTTTCAATATATCCATCAAAATACAAAAGTTCTTCTTCAGAATCATATTTCATTTTAATTCCTTTTTGTACGATTAGTTTACCACTCTCAATTGAGATAGTTCCATCTTTCAATTTTTCAAAAGAACGACTTGTATCAACTGGTTCATTGGCTTTTTTTAACTCTTCAATCGAATTTTTTACATCATCATCTGTCTTTCTTAATTCCTGTATATTAAAAAACAAAAAACTCATTGGTAAAACATAAAATACCATTAAAACAATTACCATCAATATACAAAATAATCCTGATTTATTCCTCATTTTACTACCTCCTAAAAATAATCTACTTCATTCAGTTCGATATTAGCAACTTCTTTTGCATTTAACTCTGAATAAACAGCAACAAATTTCCAAGTTTTTCCTTCTGGTAAAAATTCAATATAAGCACTAGCTGTTCCAATAATATTATCTTTTTTATCATACAATTCATAACTTAAAGAAACATCTTCAATTTCTTTTTTCGTTTTATTTTTCAAGTATCCTATAATATGTACTTCTTTATTGATATAGTCATATGTTACTTTTACGTTTCTTTCAATCAATAAATCTCCATTTCCAACAGAAATAGATCCATTTGACAATTGTTTAAATTTTGCTTCTTGATGATCAAAGGCCATAATCCCTATAATAAATAAAACAGGAATATAGCAAAGAAAAAGAGAAATGATAACAATTAATACATATTGCCAAATTGGTCTTTTCTTTACATCCATATTCTCACCTCTATTATCATTATAACATAAAAATGAAAAAAATCTCGTATTTTGTACGAGATTTATACATATTATTAACGTTTTGAAAATTGAGGTGCCTTACGAGCTGCTTTAAGTCCTGGTTTTTTACGTTCTTTGCAACGAGAATCACGAGTGATAAATCCAGCTGTTTTTAAGATTTTTCGAAAACTTGTTTCACTTTCAGGGTCATTATTTTTATCATATTCTAATAAAGCTCTTGTTATTCCTAAACGGATTGCTCCTGTTTGTCCAGTAAATCCTCCTCCGTTTACTTTAACATCAATATCAAATGTATCTGCTGTCGATGTAGCTACTAAAGGTTGCTTTAAATCCATAATGTTTGTTTCATAAGGAAAAAAATCATTTACATCTTTTCCATTTACTGTTATTTTCCCATTTCCTGGTACCATCTTCACTTGTGCGATAGATGATTTTCTTCTACCAGTTCCTGTATAAACTTTTTTCATTGAAAAACCTCCTATTTCACTTTCATCTCAACTGGTTGTTGAGCAGCATGTGGATGATTATTATCCGCATACACAAATAATTTTTTATACATTTGACGTCCTAATCTTCCTTTTGGAAGCATTCCTTTTACAGCTCTTTCAATCATTTCGGTTGGATATTGTTCTCTCATTACTTTAGC
>CANQYN010000031.1 GCA_947628105.1 uncultured Bacilli bacterium | reverse complement strand
CTATTCAATTTGAAAATCAATTTATTTCTTCCAATACCCCCTCTAAATAGTGTCCAAATTATTGACAAAGTCCCAATAAAAAAAGAATCGAATAAAACGATTCTTATTTTGCTTTGAAATCTACTAATTTTTTATTAATATCTACTTTAAAATATTTAATAGTTGTAATAATAAATACTGCAATAGGAAAAGAAAACATAATTCCCCAAATTCCTAATAATTTTCCTCCTGCAAAAACAGACAAAATGACAATAATAGGATGAACATTATTTGTTTTTCCATAGACTAGTGGGTTAATTAAATATCCATCTACTTCAGATAAAATAACAAAAGTAATAATAGTTTTAATAAATAGAGATGGGCTGATAACAAAAGCGGTAACAGCCGCAACAATATTTGCAATAATTCCCCCAAAGTAAGGAATTAATCCTCCGATAGTCGCTAAAATGCCTAATAAAAGAGCATCTGGATGACCAATTAATTTATAGGCTATGTTATATTCAAATAAAGTAATTATCATAATACTTAGCATTCCCACCAAATAATTTTTCATCTCATTATCTAGTAAAGCAACATATCGATATACTTTTTTTGATTTTCGATATAAATACTGAGCTACTTCTTTTCGAATATGATCCATATCAATTAAAAAGTAAACAGTTGCGGAAAAAACAATAAAACCTGTTGCTAAATAACCTAAAGACAAATTAATTGCATCTAAAATTCCGTTCGTCGCATAAGTTCCTACCGTTCTAATAATCTCATTAAAGTAATCGGTTAAACTATTTTGAAAAGAACCTAAATTGATAGAATTAGATATTTCTTTCACAAAGGTAATTAAGTTATTGACAAGACTTACTGTTTGATCAAATAATAATGGACCGACAATCACCATTAAAATACTAATCGTTCCAACGATGACAGCAATGATAATAGCAATTGATAACGACTTGGGAAGCTTATGTTTCATTAAAAATTTTAAAAATGGATGTAATGCATAAGCGATTCCAAAAGCAACAAAGAAAGGTAACAAAATGGAACCTAACTTATCGATAAGTCCTATCCATACATTTCCTGTTTTACATAGCAAAAATAATATAAAAGTAATAATTGCTATATTGATAAGTTTAAAATCTAATTTATCTTTTATCATATGTTACCTACTTTCTAACCAGATTGTAATGGGTCCATCGTTGACAATATTTACTTTCATATCTGCTCCAAATATTCCCGTTTCTACAGAAATATTTTCTTTTAATTTTTGATTAAATAATTCATACATCAAAGAAGCTTTTTCATTTTTCATCGCTTCGATATAGCTAGGGCGATTCCCCTTTTTAGTATTTGCATACAACGTAAATTGAGAAACACTTAAAATGCTTCCCCCTACTTCTTGAATCGATTTATTCATCACTTGATTTTCATCATCGAAAATTCTTAAATTCAATATTTTTCGAATCATATAATCAATATCATCTTCTGTATCTTCATGAGTAAATCCGACAAAAAGAACAAATCCTTTTTCTATCTTACCTACTATTTTTTGATCTACTTCTACCGAAGAGTTCAAACTTCTTTGAACTAACACTCTCATTATTTTAAAGCCCTTTCTACTAAAATAACATCATTTATATTTTTACAATCTACAATAAATTTATTCAAATTGTCTAGATGATCTACTAAAATAGTTAAATTTACTAACATATAATCTAATTCATTCATCGTATTAATACTTTGAACAGTAATATTTCTATTTTTGGTTTTAGAAATTATGTCTAATAACAAGTTGTCTGATTTTAATGCTTTTATCATCAAAGTACTTGTATATTTTTGTTGAATAAAAGAGTTCCATTTTACGGGAATAATTCGTTCTTCTAAAGATGCTATATTCGGACAAATAGAACGATGGACACTAATTCCTGATCCTTTTGTAATATATCCTAAAATTTCATCTCCTGGAATTGGTTTACAACAGGAAGAAACATTAATTTTAATATCGTCAATTCCAGAAACGATAATATCTCCTTTCCCTTTTTCTAAAACTTGTTCTTTCGCTCCCATTTTTTTTCGTAAAATAATTTCTTCCTTTGTTTCTTTATTATTAGAAGCAATATTGATGACGGCTCCTGGAGTAACTTGACTGTTTCCAATCGCAATATATAACTCATCGATATTTTTTACTTTAATCGTCTCTAGTACTTCCTTTAAACTATCATCATTAAAAATTTCACTAAAAGGAATTTTCTTTCTTCTTAATTCTTCTTTTAGAATTTCTTCTCCTTTTTTCTTTAATTCTTCCTTATCTACTTTATTGAAAAATCCTCTTATTTTATTTCTGGCTTGACTAGTCTTAACAAAGTTTAACCATTCATGACTTGGTCCACTAGAATTTTGATTGGTATTGATTTTAATAATATCATTATCTTGAAGTTCATAATTTAATGGAACGATGTTATTATTGACAATCGCTCCTACCATTTTGTCGCCAATTTTACTATGAACTTTATAAGCAAAGTCGATAGGAGTTGCTCCCTTTGGTAATTCAATTACATCTCCTTTAGGGGTAAACACATAAATATTTTCATCAAAAATATCATTTTTAACAGATTGAACAAACTCTTCTTCGTTTACTTCTTCATTACTTAATTCAATCAAAGATCGAAAAAATTGTAATTTTTGTTCCATCGTATTTTTCATCAAAGTAGAAACATTATTTCCGTGATTTTCTTTATAAGCCCAATGAGAAGCAATCCCTCTTTCAGCGATTTCATCCATCTCATAGGTACGAATTTGAATCTCAAATAAATATCCATTTTCACCAAATACTGTCGTATGAAGAGATTGATACATATTTGTCTTCGGCATAGCAATATAGTCTTTAAATCGTTTGGGAAGCGGTGTATATTTAGAATGAATAATTCCTAAGGCATGATAACATTCCTCTTCCGTATTAACAAAAACTCGTAATGCGTATAAATCATAAATATCTTTAAATTGTTTCCCTTTATTTAATTTTTTATAAATACTATAAATACTTTTAGCTCTTCCTTTGATCTCATGTTTAATATGATTTTTCTCTAATAATTCAGATACTTTTTGTAACATATAATTAACAGCTTCATCGCGTTCTGCTTTCGACTTATTTAACTCTTCTACAATCGAAAAATAAACATCTGGTTGTAAATAACGAAGACATAAATCTTCTAATTCTCCCTTTATTTTACTCATTCCAAGTCGATTAGCAATCGGAGTTAAAATATCGATAGTTTCTTGAGCTGTCGCTTTTTGACGTTCTTCAGAATGAATCCATAAAGTTCTCATATTATGAAGTCGATCTGCTAATTTAATAATAATCACCCGAACGTCCTTACAAAGTCCCACTAAAATTTTTCGCTGTGTTTCTATTTCTGAATTCCCACTTCGATTTTCAAAATTTAATTTATTAATTTTGGTAATTCCATCTACTAAATCCGCAATTTCAACATTAAATTCTTGCTTGATATCTTCATAGGTAGTATCTTCTAAAGTGTCATGTAAAAGACTGGCACATATAGTGAAATAATCCGCATGAATTTCTGTTAAAATATGGGCTACAGCAAGAGGATGAGAAATATAATCATCACCGGTTAATCGTTTTTCTCCATGATGTATCTTTTCTGCATAATGATATGCTTTTTCGATTGTTTTTAATTCTTCTTCATTATCATTATAAGTTTTTACAATTTCGATTAATGTTTCTAATGATTCTTCGTTTTTATTCAACTACTTTCACCTCTTTAAGATTGTTTTTGATTCTTTTTTTTTCTTATTACAATCAAAAGAATTGTTAATTTTTTCCTCCATATATGAATCAAAATCATCATATGCTCTAATATATTGCGATACTTTTTCATCATTTAGTATTTCGTGAATAATAATCTCATTGTTTATTCCTTTTATTTCATTGTCGATAAAGCGCCGAAAATATCGTGTTAATTTTTGTTTCATTTCATGATTAAATTCATAATAAGAGCGAATTAATGCATCTTTTAGTTGAGTTCTTGTAATCAAAAAATTATAATTGATTACTAAATCATTTTCTACTAAATACTGAATAATAGGATGAGAATAAGAATATGAGCGGTAAATTGTACCGTTTATTTCTTCTCCTGTTGTCTCTTCCTGAAAAGCACGAGAAAAAAGAGAAATCATTTTTTCATCTTTTGTCTTCCAAGCATACCGAAGTCCTTTCATGATGTCACTGTATTCGATTAATACTTGAGTCTTACTCTTTTTTGAATTTCTCATCATAAGTATTCCTCCTATGAATTAATCCCCTTTATTTTCCTTTCTTCTACTTCCTTTGTATCTTCATACCATTTTTTCTTCTTTGGTTTTCCAATATTTTTTTCTTCTAATTTTTCAAAGATAAAAATAGTAATAAATAAAGAAGAGTAAGCTCCTACTAATAATCCTATTAATAGTGCGATATTAAAATTCAAGATTTCATGACTACCAAATAAGATTAGTGCGGCTACTGGGAAAATAGTCGTTAATGTCGTTAAAATATTTCGATATATTGTCTTTCGGATACTGCGATCGACAACCTCTTGTAATTGTTCTTTGTTTTTTAATTTTTGTTTCTTTATATTTTCCCTTACTCGATCAAATAGTACAATCGTATCATTAATAGAATATCCAATGATCGATAAAATAGCAGCAATAAAAATGGTAGATACTTCTAAATGACATAAACTAAATAATCCAACAACGATTAAGGTATCATGTAAAAGAGCGATAATTCCAGCAATGGCATAATTGAATGAGAATCTAAATGAAACATAAATGACAATTCCAATTCCTGCCAAAATAAGAGCAAAAATAGCATTTTTAACTAGCTCTTTTTTTACGATGTTAGAAACAACTCCAATGTCTGTACTAGCATCATATTTTTCTTGAAAATATTTTTCTGTCTTTAATACCTGATTTTGTCCTAAGCTATCTGTCACAATAACTGTTTTCGTCGTATCGTTGATATCATCTACTGAATTTAACTGATATCCTAATTCTTTGATATCTTTTTCAAGCTGTTCTATTTTAACTTCTTTTTCTGTCTTTATGGTAATAGAAGACCCACCTTTAAAATCAATTCCCAAATTTAATCCTTGGAAAATAATTGATACGATACTTACTATGATTAAGATATCTCCTAAAGCCATTAATTTTGTCTTATTTTTTGAAAAAGAATATTTTGCAAAAGGATTTTCTTTTTTACGTTCATTAAATCCAACAAATAATTTTGCTTTTTCATCAAACATTCCACTTTTGACGAATTTTCCTAATATCCACCGAACAAACGCTACCATGACGACAAAAGTTACAAAAATACTAATCATTAACATCGTAGCAAATCCTTTGATACTACTTTCTCCAAAAATGAATAAGATAATGCCCACAATAAGAGTAGTTAAATTAGCATCAATAATCGTTAAAAAGGAATCTTTACTTCCAATTCGGTAAGCATTTGCCAATGTTTTTCCTGACTTTAATTCATCTTTAATGCGAGAAAAATTAATAATGTTCGCATCGACAGCCATTCCGATACCTAATAACATTGCCGCAATTCCTGGTAATGTTAATACTCCTCCTACTAACCAAAAAATAAGGAAAGTAACAAAAGTATAAATTGCCAATCCAATAGCTGTAATAAATCCAGAAAAGCGATATAGAAGAATCATTAATAACATAACTAAAACAAGTCCTATGATTCCAGCTATAAATGTTTTTTCTAATGAATTACTTCCAAAAGAAGCATCTACTGTCTTAGAAGAAATTTCTGTTAACTTTGTTGACAAGCTACCAGAATTAATTAATTCTACTAATTGTTTTACTTGATCTTGTGTAAAATTTCCTTGAATGATAACATCACTTGCGAATCCTTCATTGACATAAGCTGCCGATAAACATTTTGATGTAGTCGTTCCACAAGTCGTTTCGGAATTTTTAAAACTATCTTTCCCCTCTTCATAATCTAGCCAAATGACGATACGATTATCTGATTTTTGACTTACCTCTTTAGTAACTTCATAAAATTTATCTTTATCTTTTACTGTCAAAGCTACTGCTGGTTTTCCTGTCTGATCAGATCCTATTTTTGCTCCATTAGAAGATAGTACATCACTTGTCATCAATAAATGATCTTCCGTGTCACGAAAAGATAAACTAGCTACCTGTCCTAACGTTTTTCTTGCCTCTTCTGGATCTGTTACTCCTGCCAATTGAACGCGAATCTTATCTTCTCCTTCAATGGTAACGACTGGTTCTGATACTCCTAATACGTCAATTCGTTTAATAATCGTTTTATAAGTGCTTTCTACCATCGAAGAATCCACTTTTTTTGAATCGATTCCTTCGACTTGATAAAGTACTTCAAATCCTCCTTTTAAATCCAATCCAAATTTTAAATTTTTAGAAAGCGGTACAATCCCGATTCCAATAAGCCCTACCATGGCAATTAAAATGATGACATATTTTAAAATATGTTCTTTCTTTTTTCCTTTTTTCATACTTTTCCCTCCTGTTAATTTTCAAAATAAAGATTCCGATTTCTCATATTTAGCTTTTCTTTTAAATAAGAATCAATTTTTACATCTTCACTATTAAAAACATCACTTACCATTTGATAAAGAGATAAATCCTTGGAATGAAGCCACTTCACTTCTTTTAAATAATTCCAAATATCTTCTTCCTTTATATAGATATATCCAGCTCGATGCATCTCTACTTTTTTAGTATGCAACGCTGGTCTAATCCTTTGATAAAGTTCTTCCAATGATTGAAATTCTACTTCCATGATAATTCCTCCAATAATAAATGATTACAAAACTACATATATATTATATATGAAAAAGAAAGTTTTTTAAAGGAGAAAACATGAAAAAAAGCAAATTTATCCAATCTACATTGATTTTAATTATTGGGGGTTTTTTTACTAAAGCTTTAGGAATGCTTATTCGCATTGTCACCACTCGTCTCATTCAAGCAGAAGGAATGGGAATTTATATGTTGTTAACTCCTACTTTTTCTCTTTTTATTACTCTCGCCCAATTTGGCTTCCCAATTGCAATATCCAAAATTGTCGCAGAAGAAAAAACCAGAGGAAAAGATTTAGTATTTTCTATTATTCCGATTTCCATTTTACTAAATTTGTTTCTTATTTTCTTTTTATTGATTAGTGGAAAATTTATTGCTTTTCATCTTCTACATGAAGAAAGATGTTACTTAGGAGTTATTAGTATTGGCTTTGTATTACCCTTTATTTCCATTTCTAGTATCATAAGAGGATATTTCTTTGGAAAAGAAAAAGTATTTCCTCATGTATTATCAAATATTTTAGAAGATATCATCCGCCTTGTTTCATTATCGATTGGAATCCCTTTCTTCTTAACTAAAGGATTAGATATTGCTATCGCTTTTCTTGTACTTTCCAATATTTTTAGTGAACTAATCTCGATTTTTACTCTACTTCACTTCTTGCCATCAAAAATACATATTACGAAAAAAGATTTTGTAGTTCATCCTACTTATGTTCACGACATTCTAACCATTAGCATTCCTACTACAGGTAGTAGAATAGTAGGAAATATAGGATATTTTTTAGAACCTATTTTAATTACGACTATCCTTTTACAAATTGGATACAATAACAATTTTATCGTTCGAGAATATGGTATTTTAAATGGATATACACTGCCTTTACTAATGTTGCCATCATTTTTTACCATGGCAATTAGCCAAGCCCTCATTCCGGTCGTATCAAAATCGTACTCCAAAAAAAATATCTCCTATACGAAAAAGAAGATTAAGCAAGCTCTTTTTTTCTCTTTACTCATTGGTATCCCTATCACGATATTATTAGAATTTTTCCCCGAAATTCCGCTTTCCTTTATTTATCAAACAAAAGAAGGAATTCCTTATCTAAAAGTACTAGCTCCGATTTACTTACTTCAATATATTCAATCTCCTATAGCTAGTAGCCTACAAGCAATGGGAAAAGCGAAAATCTCTTTTACAGCAACCGTTTTAGGTATTATTGTTAGAACCCTATCCTTAGTTATATTTTCCTATTTTAAAATTGGTCTTTGGTCCTTAGTAATAGCTACGAGCTTATCTATCATAACCACTACTTTTTACGAATCAAAAAAGTTATATTCCATCCTTTGAATATAACTTTTTTTCATAAAATATTGGTTTTAACCATAACATAAATCCCGTTCCTCCAAAGATAAAAACAAGAAAGCTCCAGAAAAAACGATGAAAACAAATTTGCATAAAAAGAGCTAGAATGGCGCCTAATGCAAAACATAAATTATTATAGTTTAATTTTATTGTTTCTAACATAAAATAAAGGATAACAATCATCAACCAAATAAACAGCATATTCTTCACTCCTATTTAATTTTATTCAAAAGGAAATAAAATTAAAACAAAAAAGGAATTGAAAAATTCTTATTTTCTTCTAGTATATTTTACATCTGATTCATATTTTTTCAAAGCAAAGAACGCAGCTACAGTCGATACGACAACTCCTAAAATTGCTTCATAAATGGCCGTTACAAGAACCGAAATCATACGCGTATCTAAACCAAACACTTCTGTTACAACTCCAGCGACAAAGATGAACCCAAACAAAAGGGCAACAAGAGCATAGGGAATCGTTCTTATGATTGCTTGTCCTATAGGAAGATTTCGTTTTAAATGTTTGGCTGTCATTTCTAATACGACAATGCAGTTTAAAAGTGTAGGCACAAAGCAACACATTCCACCACTAATATAATTAGGAATTTCATCTTCCACATTGACTCCGATTAACATCGTTAAAACAAAGCCTAACACTAAACCAACTACTACTCCTGGTAATAATTGCTTAGCAATATCTTCTTTTTTCATTTTACTTCTCCTCAATTCCTCTAAATACAGGTTTTCCTATATAAGTTTTGGTTTTTTCTTTTTTCATCAATACTCTTAAAGCTCCAGCGGATAAAGCTTCTAATTCAAATTCGCCGGGCATCAAAACAATCTTTGATAATTTAGCGATATACTTTTTCAAATTTTTGACAAGATATGGATCATTAGCTATTCCACCGGTTAATATAATAGCACTACAATTACATTTTAAAGCCGTATACATGGCTCCTACTTGTTTTGCTATTTGATAAATCATTGCATCATAGACAATTTTGGCTTTTTTATCTCCCTTTTCAATTCGGGATGTTACCTCTTTCATATCTGTCGTTCCTAACCAAGCCATAATTCCACCATTTTTATTAATGAATTCTTTTATCTCTTTTTCCGTATATTTTCCACTAAAACACATATTAATTAACGGTTTTGCAGGAATAAAGCCACTGCGATTAGGAGTCATTGGTCCATCTCCATTGACAATATCATTGCAATCAATCATTTTTCCATGATTATGGGCTGCTACTGAGATTCCACCACCAATATGACAAATAATTAAATTTAAATCTTCATAATGGCAATTAATTTCTTTAGCATAACGAATAGCAATTTCTTTTTGATTTAACGCATGAATTCTGCTTTCTCGATAAATGGTAGGAATTCCCGTAATTCGCGCCTCTATTTTAAACTCGTCTACATCTGGAGGATTTACACAAAAAGAAGGCTTATGAAATAGATCTCCTAATTCCTTTGACAATACAATTCCCAATGCTGAAGGATGTTTAACAATTCGCATCGATTTTGCATCTTCATACATCAATTCATTAATTTCGTATGTTCCACCTTCACAGCATTCCAAAGATCCTCCCCGTCCGGAAAAGGCATCGATGGATTTTATATCAATTTTATTTTCCTTTAAAGTATGTAAGACTGTATTTAATCGAAATTCTTTTTGATCGGATATTTCTTTAAATACACTTAATTCTTCATTTGAATGTTCAATATTTGTTTTAAAAATACATTCTTCATTATCAAAAACACCAATTTTAGTACTTGTAGATCCTGGATTAATTGCTAAAATACGATAATTACTTTTCATTTTTTAATTCTCCTGCTCGAACAATAGAAAATAAAATATTACCCACTAATTCAGATACAGGGGCTCCTCTAGAACAATCACTACAAATTAATCGAAATCCCTGTAACAAAGGTCCGTAGGCATCGGCATGTCCAAATTGTTGAACTAGTTTTACACCAATATTTCCCGCATTTAAATCTGGAAATATTAAAATATTTGCTTGTCCCGCTACCTCACTAGGTCGTTTTACTTTCTTTTGAGCTACTTCTTTTACAATCGCAGAATCTAATTGGAATTCTCCATCAATTTTTAAATCTGGTCTTCTTTCATTGGCGATTTTTACCGCTGTCGTTACCTTATCTACTAATTCTCCCTGTCCAGATCCTAGTGTAGAATAAGATAAAAGAGCACATCTTGGTTCCCAATCGGTTACCGCTTTTATCGTATCACATGTTGCAATAGCGATACTAGCAAGTTCTGATGCACTAGGATTTGTCGTCACAGCACAAT
>CANQYN010000030.1 GCA_947628105.1 uncultured Bacilli bacterium | reverse complement strand
TCCCGTGTTGGAATATACTTGCGTATCTAATACTAAAATATTTACATCATCATTACTAGCAAGAACATGATCGATTCCTGAAAAACCGATATCGTATGCCCAGCCATCTCCTCCGATGGTCCAAACACTTCGTTTTACTAAATAATCTTTTAACTCTGTAATTTCTTTTGGTAATGTCTGATAATCCAATCCATCATATATTTGTTTCGTTATTTCATAACTATCCATATTCTTTAACCATTTTTGTAACAATTCTTGGTTAGGATTATCTTTTATTTTTTGAATCATTTCTTTTAATCGATTGCGAATCGTTTGATTTCCGATTAATAATCCATATCCAAATTCCGCATTATCTTCAAATAAGGAATTTGCCCAAGGTAATTTGTATGGCATCGATGGGGCACTAGCACCATAAATAGAAGAACATCCTGTCGCATTTGCTATCATAATATGATCTTTAAATAATTGAGTTAATAGCTTAATATAGGCCGCTTCTCCACAACCAGCACATGCGCCAGAAAAAGCAAATTTTGGTTGAATAAATTGAGTTCCAAGAATTAAATTATTATTAATTCCCTTTTTAGGTTGAATATTTTTCGAAAGATAATCAAAAATTTCTTGCTCGTGACTATCTTGCATGGCCTTTACTTTCGCAAATGATAAAGCTTTCATTCCTTTTTTTCCAGGACAAGTACGAATGCATAAGCCACATCCAGTACAATGTTGGATAGAAACTCCTATGATAAAATAATATTTTTCAAGTTCTACTAAAATTGGTTTTAAACAACGTTTTTTGACATCTTCAGGAGCTTCTTCATATTCTTTTTGGTTTAATAAGAAAGGACGAATAACTCCATGAGGACAGACGAAAGAACATTGCCCACATTCGATACAGTGTTCACTGATCCAATTAGGAACTAAGTCACTCATATATCGTTTTTCATATTCTGCTGTTCCACAAGGAAATGTTCCATCAGGATGATTTTCAAAAGCAGAAGTAGGTAATTGATCCCCTTTACGATTTAGCATTATATCAAAGACACTATTTTCTTTTTCATTTAAAATTCGTTCTTTTCGACGATGAAGGGTTACTTCACAAATAGAATTTTCAACTAAATCGATGGCCTCTTCATTTGCCTTTAATACTTTTTCCCCTTTTTTAAAGAATTTATGTTTTACATATTCTTTTAATTGTTCTTTTGCTTTTTGATAATCATATATTTTTGATACTTGAATAATAGCCATTTCCATAATCATACTAATCTTATTTCCAAGTCCTACTTTTCGAGCTAGTTCTAAAGCATCAATCGTATATACCGTTGCATTTTTATCACACAATATATTTACTTGCTCATTAGAAAGCATATGTATAAACTCTTCTTCTGATAAAGAAGTATTAACTAATAAAATACCATTTTCTTCTAAATTAGATAACATATCAAATGATTGGAAATAAGAATCTTTAGTAACCGTTACTACTTTCGGATTTTCTACATAGTAAGTAGATCGAATTTTATTTTCAGAAAACCGTAGATGACCAATCGTAACACCTCCTGATTTTTTAGAATCATATTGAAAATAACCTTGAACATTTTTACTTGTATTATCGCCAATTAATTTCATTAACGATTTTCCAGCACTGACCATTCCGTCACTACCATATCCGTAAATTAAAAACTCTTGATGTAATTTAATTTTATAATTTGGTCTTTTTAAACTAAGATGAGTCAAATCGTCATCAATTCCAAGGGTAAAATTATGATGAGGATTTTTTTCTAACATATCGTATACTGCTTTTATATCAGCGGGTGTCGTATTTTTACTAGAAAGTCCATAACGACCTCCAAAGATTTTAATATCACTTCCTTGTAAAGCAGAAACCACATCTTGATATAAAGGCTCTCCGATACTACCATGTTCTTTCGTCCGATCTAAAACAGCAATTTTTAAAACGGTATCTGGTAATACTTTTTTTAAATGGGAAATAGAAAATGGACGATATAGATGAACTTCAATTAAGCCGATATCTCCCTTTAAATCATCGATTGTCTCCTTAATCGTCTCGCAAACAGATCCCATAGCAACAATAATCTTAGTGGCACTTTTACTTCCGTAATAATTAAATAACTTATAATTTGTATCCGCTTTATCATTGATTTTTTCCATATATTTTTCTACGATAGCAGGTATTTTTTCATAAAATTGATTTCTTACTTCTGTTGCTTGAAAATAAATATCATCATTTTGAGCAGTTCCTCGAACTACTGGTTTTAACGGATTTAATGCTTTTTTACGAAAATTATGTAATGCTTCATAAGGAAAAATATCTTCGTAATCTTCTTTTTCTAATATTTCTATTTTATCGATTTCATGACTCGTACGAAATCCATCAAAAAAGTGAAGAAAAGGAAGAGAAGCTTCTATCGCAGAAAGATGAGCAACAGCAGATAAATAAGCCGCATCTTGAACACTAGAAGATGCAAGCATAGAAAATCCCGTCATTCTTGTCGCATAAATATCTTGATGATCGCCAAAAATAGAAAGAGCATGAGTCGCTAAAGAACGAGCTGCAATATGCATGACAGCAGGTAACATTTCTCCTGCCATTTTATACATATTAGGAATCATTAATAATAGTCCTTGACTAGCAGTAAAAGTCGTTGTCAAAAGTCCCGATTGTAGTGAACCATGAATCATTCCAGCGGCTCCTGCTTCACTTTGCATCTCGACAACTTTTACCTTATCGTGAAATAAGTTTGTCTCTCCTTTACTACTCCATTCATCGATATGTTCAGCCATAGGACTAGATGGTGTAATAGGATAAATTCCTGATACTTCCGTAAAAAGATAAGCTGTTCTCGCACAAGCTTCGTTTCCATCTACTGTTACTATTTTTTTCATACTATCACCTAGTATTTATTATATCATAATTCCCTTTCATTGAAAACTAAAAAAAACAGGAACTCCTGTTTTATTTTTGAATATATGTTTTTTTAATTGGCCATTCTTTCCGAACTTTTCGAAGTGCTTTTTGCTCATATTTACGAACGGTTTCCACAGAAGAATTATATTTTTTTGCTAGATTCTCATAAGTTGATTTATCGTAAAGAACAGTCCTTTCTAAAAAAATTTGTTTTGCCTTTGGATCGATAGTAGATTGGCAAATCGCTTGAACAATTCTCTCATATGCTACTTTATTAATTATTTCATCTTCAAAACGATAAGGAAGAACATCTGCTTCTTTTAAATCTGTCAAAAATCCAATATCTAGTAATAAAGGAAGCAAAATTGTTAATCTTCTTCTACTAAATTTTACATCTTTAGAAGAATCAATATTTAATTTTTGATATAAATTCTCACAAAAATCAAACAACTTATAATTTTTTTGTAAAGCCTGATAAGAATCTAATTTCCGTGATCCAAAATTATTCTTTTTATCTTGTTCGTGTTGTTCTACTTTCTTTAATAAATCATCATAAGAAATATCATCCTTTTGATTTTTTAAATCAATATAACATAAGAAAATATCTACATAAATATTTTTATCAAATCTCTTTGGCCACCCATTTTCATTAGGTGAAAGTTTTTTTACTATTTTTCTAACAAAAGTAAAATCCAAGATTTCATAAAATCCTTTTACTTCTTCTAGCCTTCCCTTTCGAATAGCTCGAATCCACTCTTCACAAAAGGTATTAATAATATCATTCATATCATAAGTTCCATTTTGTAAAATATGTAATTGATTACTTTTTAGATATTGATAAATAACATGTAACGTTCCCAAAATTACTTCTTCTTCTTTTCCTTGTTCATATAATTCTTTGGCTTGAAGAAAAGATAATTTAGGATACTTTTGAATTTGTTGTTTCCATTGTTGTAATTGTTCCATTTCAAATCCCCCCATAAAAAAATCGCAAGGCAATACTTACGATTTTTGTACTAGTATTACCCCTTTTTCAACTAGTACGATATTATATCACTTTTCTCTTTTTTGTCAAACAATATTAATAATTTTCTGCTTTTCTTTCAAAATAAGCTTGTGGATGAGCACAAATTGGACATACTTTAGGAGCTTCTTTTCCATAATGTAAGTGTCCGCAATTACGACAAATCCATACCACTTCTTCCTTGGCTTCAAAAGCTTTTTTTGCCTCTATATTTTCTAATAATTTACGATATCTTTCTTCATGTTCTTTTTCGATTTTAGCGACACCTTCAAATAAGTAAGCAATTTTATCAAATCCTTCTTCTTTTGCTTCTTTAGCAAAATCGGCATACATTTCTGTCCATTCATAATTTTCTCCTTCGGCAGCCATCTTTAAAGCTTCTTTTGTATCTACATTTAAACTATCTTTAATGTCTCCACCAAATAAAATTTTAAGCCATAATTTTGCATGTTCTTTTTCATTATTAGCCGTTTCTTCAAAAATAGCTTTGTATTGTTGATAACCTTCTTTACCAGCAACAGATGCAAAATAAGTATATTTATTTCTTGCTTGTGATTCTCCAGCAAAAGCTGTCAATAAATTTTTTTCTGTTTTTGTTCCTTTTATATTCATAAACATTACCTCTTTCTATTAATTATTTGAATACAATTTTAGTATATATTTTTTTGTTTTTTTTGTCAATTTTTTAATTACATCCTAAAAATTTTTCTTGATTAACATCTCGTATTTCGCCATTACAATAAGTAACATAATATTTATCAAATTGAATTAAAGCACTAGAAATATCTCCTTTTGAACCTATTTCAACATAATCCTCTTCTTTAGATTTTTCGTTGGGAATAATTCCTTTTATTTCTAAAGATAATTTTGTCCCATCTTCTTTTTTTATTTCTTCTTTCGATACGTCAACATATTTTCCCTGATATTTTTCTGATTGATCTTCGCCTGCATTTCGTACATATGATTGACGAATTGCGTCAATATATCCATACATACTATCCATCGCCGAATCTTTTTTAGAATTTTCTATAATATTTAAAATTCGAGGAAGCGCAATCAATGCGACAACAGCTAAAATAACAATCACTGCCAATACTTCTAACAATGTAAAACCTTTTTCCTTCATACATTCCTCCTACCATATAACCATTTTATAATATTTCTTTATTTTTTTCAATAAAAAAAGGCTAAAGCCTTTTTATCTGAATGTGTTAGCCGAGTATTTAAATTTTACTATTCTCCTGTACCAGTTTCTACAGGTGTTGTTCCACATGTACTTGTTGCAGAATCTACTTGTTCAGCTGTTCCATCTGATCCATTATAATCTACATAATATTTTCCAAATTTAAGATGAGCACAATCAATTTCTCCATCAGAAATTACCAATACATTATTTTCATCTGAAGATGGAGCTGTTCCTTGTAATTCGATTCCAAGGCTTTGTTCTCCACTAGAAGTTATTTTAATATCTTGACTACTAAAACTTTTATAAATTCCATTATAGTCTTTTGCCTCTCCTCCTGCTTCTATATCCATTTGTGCCTTAACATATCCTTGTTCTACTGCTTTAATATATCCATACATACTATCCTCAGCAGATTTTTTTCTTGAATCTTCAATAACACGTAAGATAGCTGGTGTAGCAATTAAAGCGATAATTGCTAAAATAACGATTACGGCTAATAATTCAACTAAGGTAAAACCTTTATTCTTTTTCATATTTTTATATCCTCCTATTTCTACAATATCAGTATAGCACTATCATTTTCTTTTCGTCAAGCTTTTTATGATAGAATATGTCAACTTACGACAATTTTTATATGCCAATATTAGTATTTTCATTATTTTATCCTTTATTCATTTTTTCCTTTTTATTTAAAATATTTTTGACAAAAAAACAGATTGTTGTAATCTGTTTTTGAATATCATTTAGTTTTCTTTCACATCTAAATTTAGTTCTATTTTATCGATTGTATATCCTTCCTTGATATCGTTCATATTTAAGTTTTCAATAAATAAAGTTGCAGAAAAATCTTTTATCGATAAATCGATTGCTTTTTTTAATTCTTTATTTAAACTTAAATGTAAGTTTTTAATTGGTGTCTTTAATGAAACATTTTTGTTTGATTTTTCTCCTCTTGCTTGACTTATAATATCAATTATATCATTGCCATTTTTTACTTCACGAGAAAATTCAAATTCAAAAGGTTTTATTTCTGTTATATGAATTGATTTTTTATCATGATATAGTTCTTGATATATGTCTTCAGTAATAAACGGAAAATAAATACTAAAATCTTGTAATAATTTATAAAGAATTGTATAAATTGTTTTTTGCCCAGAATACCTAGGAATTTTCCCAAATTCCTCTGGCCTATATAGTCTATGTTTTACAATCTCTATATAATTATCACAGAAATTCCAGAAAAATTTTTCTAAATGATTAAAAGCTAGACCTACTTCATATTCATCTAAATATTTTATAAATCCTTTTTCCATCTCTTGAAATGCACCTAAAATCCATTTATCAATATATTCGAAATCATTAAATTCTTTATCTTCATAATCTTGTAGATGCATCTCGATAAATTTTGATACATTCCAAATTTTATTCACTAATTTTTTCCCTCTTAAAAGTGTTTCTTCACTAAATACAATATCAGTTCCTAATCTTCCTGATCCTGCCCAATATCGAATTACATCCGCAGAATATTGATCGATTAATTCAATCGGTTCTACCTTGCTATTTCTTTTTGATTTACTAATTTTTTCACCTTTATTTGCCATGACAAATCCAGAAATCATTACATTATCCCAAGGTCTTTGTCCAAAGTGATAAAAACTTTTTACGATAGTATAAAAATCCCATGTTCTTATAATATCAGAGGCATTTGTTCTAATACTCATCGGTTTTAATATATCTTCATAATTTTCTTTTTCGCCATACCTCATATTAATTAAAGGTGTTACAGAAGAAGTGGCCCATGTATCCATAACATCAGTTTCTGGGATAAATTCTTTTCCATTACATTTTGGACATTCTTTAATACGAGGTCGATCCATAAGAGGATTTACTGGCAAATCTTCTTTTTTCGCAAATATTGGTTCTCCACATTTTTTACAATACCAAACAGGAAATGGTACCCCAAAATATCTTTGTCTTGATATACACCAATCCCAAGCAATATTATTTACCCATTCTTCATATCGAGTATGCATGTGTTCTGGATACCAATTAATATCATTTCCTATTTTCAAGAAATCATTTTTATGATTCATAATATCGATAAACCATTGTTTCATAACAGAATATTCTACTTCTTTTCCACATCTTTCATGGGTTTGTACTTCATGTTCTAATTCTTCAATTTTAACTACATATCCACCTCGTTGTAAATCTTCAATAATTTTTTTTCTTGCTTCTTTAATTTTCATTCCTCCATAAGTAGGAACTTCATCAATAATTTTTCCATCGTCAGTGAAAATATATTTTAAAGGTAAATGATATTTTTTCCACCATTCAATATCTGTTTGATCTCCAAACGTACAACACATAACAATTCCTGTCCCTTTATCAATTGCAACTTTATCATCTGCCATAATAGGAACTTCTACATCTATCACTGGAATATGAGCTGTTTTTCCAATTAAAGATTTGTGTTTTTCATCATTTGGATTGACAAATACACAAACAATTGCCGGCAATAATTCTGGTCTCGTTGTAGCAATCGTAAATTCTTCTCCATCTTCAACAGTTTTAAAATTAACATAGTTAAAAGTCGTTTTGATTGTTTTTGTTTCAAGCTCTGCTTGAGCAATTGATGTTAAACACTCATTA
Organism: uncultured Bacilli bacterium; assembly: GCA_947628105.1. Classification (GTDB taxonomy): domain Bacteria; phylum Bacillota_I; class Bacilli_A; order RF39; family UBA660; genus CANQYN01. The sequence goes on along the minus strand of CANQYN010000030.1, from coordinate 3,257 downwards.
CACCATAAAGCAGGGCTTTCTTTATGATAACAATGTTTTTTTTCAACTAAGTCCAAAAATGACATTTGGCTTATTTTAATGGTAGAAGGACTTACTGTTTTATAATGAATATCCCAATCTGTTCCTACTCCCATTTTACTAAATAACGTTTGAAATTCTTCTTCATATTTATCAGTTGTCTTATAACAAAGTTTAGAAAATTCTTCTCGTCCAATTTCATGGGCTTTTTTTCCTTGTTCTTTTTCGACTAACCTTTCACTTGGTAATCCATTATCATCAAAACCAAAAGGATAAAAAATATTATATCCTCTTAATCTTTTATATCTGGCAATCATTTCTGTTTGAGAATAAGAAAAAATATGTCCTATATGTATTTTTCCATTTACCGTTGGGGGTGGTGTATCGATTGAAAATATTTTTCGTTTATCTGGTTTAAATTCATAAATTTTATTTGCTTTCCAATATTCTAACCATTTTCCCTCTTTTTCTTTTGCATTATACTTTTTATCTAACATATAATCTCTCCTTTACATTAAAAAAAATCACGTTCCTAAGGACGTGATTTACGTGGTACCACCTTAATTTATAGATTTCTCTATCTCTAACCTTTAATGCAGGTATACATCATATCCTACTCATTTTTCAGATACAAAGCTCCCAAGCTACCTTCTATATATTTCCAAACATTCATTTTCACCAACCATGAATTCTCTTTTTTTGGCAATATATATACTCCTCTTGTTCAAAGCATTTAATATATTATAACAATTTTACCAACTGATGTCCATAGAAAAAGAAAGTTTTCTTTCTTTATGCAGTTCTTTTAAAGAAATAAACGGTGATATAAGGTTGTAAATTATTATGAGCGGTGTCTCCTCCCGTATTACTATTGGTTCCTCCCGCTGTTACAGAACTATTGGTTCCCTCGGCTGTTACAGAACTATTGGTTCCTCCTGCTATCGTATTGGTATTTTTTCCTGAAGCTGTTACGGTATGAGTATGTTTTCCTTCACTTCCCGTTGTACTTGCGACTGTTGTTACACTGTGAGAATGAGAGCCAGCGGATTCTACAACAACATAGTTTGCACCTGAAGTGGAATTCCCACTTCCAACGAAAAAGTTTAAAGTATTACCAGTTTTATTTGATGTATAAATACGAGAAACAGATCCTGCCGTAGAATGAGAAAAATTATGAGTGTGACCTCCTGCCGTGGCAGCCGTTCCATTTAATGTTGGAATGCTATGGGTATGAGCAGCTACTTCTGATGTTGTTACACTACTGCCTGTAAATGTATGAGTATGCGCCGTTCCCGTAAATGTATGGGTATGAGCTTTTCCAGTAAAGGTATGAGTGTGAGCTGTTCCCGTAAAGGTATGGGTATGACTTGGTATTTCGGAAACCGTTAATTTATGAGTCTTTTCTCCACCTGTTTTTTCGACCGTATTAAATTCTGTTTCACTTGTATTGACTCCAACTAACGTCTTTCCTTGCCCATATTCTACCCAAGTTCCTCCAATATAAGTAGAAGGGTTGGTATTTTTTGTCGATACAAAAATACTTCCAACAGGAAATGATTCTAATTTTGTCTCTTGTTTTGTCTTACTAATTTTATTATCTAACTCTTCTAATCGATCTTCAGATATTCTACTATTTAATTCTTCTACTGATTCTTCTAACGCTTTTAACTTAAAATAAAGCTCACTATTGCTCATTGATGCATCAGTATCATCATTTTCTTCTGATATTTCTAATTTCATATTTTCTAATATTTTTCTTCGATTATCACTCATTGTTAAAATACTCATAATAAGTGCTAGAGCAATTACTAATAAGGGATATAATACCGCTGATACCACAAAGCCCTTTTTCATATTTTCACATCCTTATCTTATCTATTTTTATTATACCTTCCCATTCAGAAAAGTCAACTGTTTTTCTTAGGAAAAATAGGCACAAAATTTCTTTAGTTTTGATCTTCTTCCATTGAAAAATCTTCTTCTTGTCCATTTTCTAATACGATTTTATTAATATGATCTTCATAATTTTTAATTTCTTCATCGCATTCTTTAATTAATTTCATCGCTTTTGTATATTCATTAATAGAATCATCTAAATCTTGTTCTCCACTTTCTAATTTATCAATAATTTCTTCTAATTCTTTCATTTTATCTTCAAATTTCTTCTTTTTCTCCATCTTTTTTCTCCTTTATCTGTTTAATTTGAGCTTCTATTATTCCATCATAAAGACGAATATCAATCGTATCTTGTTTTTGCAATTCATCTATTTTTTTAACCATCTGATGGTCTTTATATATGACAGAATATCCCCTTTTTAATACTTCTAATGGATTAATTACTCTTATCTTTTCAATATATAAATTGATTTTACTTTTTGAATTTTCTAATAATTTATAAGGATTTGTCAATAAATAATTATTTTTTAATAATTCATATTTCCTTTTGACGTTTTCAACATTGTCAAAAATAATTCGACCCAATTTTTCTTGAAGTGAATCTAATTTTTGTTTTTTTACATTCATCATCAATTCTGGATTTTTAATCACAAATGAATTTTTAATATGATCTAAACTTAATCGTAAATAATTTAATTTTTCATAGATATTTTTTGTTATTCTTATTTTATATTGTTTGATAATATGAAAAAGTTCAATTGTATTAGGAACCGCTAATTCGGCCGCTGCTGTTGGCGTAGGAGCTCTTAAGTCTGCGACAAAATCCGCGATAGTAAAGTCAACTTCATGGCCAACTGCACTAATAATAGGAGTAGAAGAGGCAAAAATAGCTCGAGCGACATCTTCATGATTAAAGGCATTTAAATCTTCAAAAGACCCTCCCCCTCGACCGACAATTAAGACATCTAAACCATATTGATCTGCTTGCTTTATCTTTTTGACAATATCCATATAAGCATTTTCTCCTTGTACTAGGCAAGGAAATAAATACGTTTTGCATATAGGATATCGCCTTTTTATCGTCGTTAGTATATCACGAATAGCAGCTCCTGTAGAAGCCGTTACAACTCCTACTTTTTCTGGATACTTAGGAATTGGTTTTTTATACTTTTGATCAAATAATCCTTCTTTAGTAAGTTTTTCCTTTAATTTTTCAAAAGCGACATATAAATTTCCTACACCATCTTCAAGCATCTCATCTACATATATTTGATAATTACCAGTAGGTTCATATACACTTATACGTCCCGTTACTAAAACTTTAGTACCATCAGCTGGGGTGA
>CANQYN010000029.1 GCA_947628105.1 uncultured Bacilli bacterium | reverse complement strand
CTGTTAAAGTTGTTTTACCATGGTCTACGTGTCCAATTGTACCAATGTTAACATGTGGTTTTGAACGATCATATTTTTGTTTTGCCATAATTTTCTCCTCCTTATTTACATATAATTTTATTTTATATCAACTAAGGGAAAATAGCAAGTATTTTCTCTTAGTTTCCACCATTTTTCTTGATAATTTCATCAGCAATATTTTTTGGTACTTCTTCATAATGATCAATTTCCATCGTATAATTAGCACGACCTTGTGTATTTGAACGTAATGAAGTAGCATATCCAAACATCTCAGCAAGTGGTACCATAGCATCGATGGCAAGAGCATTTCCTCTCGATTCTTGTCCCATAGGTTTTCCACGACGAGAAGTAATATCTCCCATAACATTACCTAAATATTCATCTGGTGTAATTACTTGAACTTTCATAATTGGTTCTAGTAAAATTGGTCTACATTTGTTTTTAGCTTCTTTTAAAGCCATTGAAGCCGCAATTTTGAAAGCCATTTCAGATGAGTCAACATCATGATAAGAACCATCATATAATGTTGCTTTAATATCTACCATAGGATATCCAGCTAAAATTCCTGTTTGCATAGCTTCTTGTAATCCTTTATCTGTTACTGGAATATATTCACGAGGAACAACTCCACCAACGATAGCGTCGACAAATTCATATCCTTTATCTGGATTTGGTTCAAATTTAACCCATACGTGTCCATATTGTCCACGACCACCAGATTGTTTGATATATTTTCCTTCACATTCTCCTGCTTGAGTAATCGTTTCACGATAAGAAACTTGTGGTTTTCCTACATTAGCTTCCACATTAAATTCTCTTCTCATACGATCGACGATAATATCTAGATGTAACTCTCCCATACCAGCAATAATGGTTTGTCCTGTTTCATGATTCGTACTTGCTCGAAAAGTAGGATCTTCTTCTGCTAATTTTTGTAAAGCTATTGCCATCTTATCTTGATCTGCTTTTGATTTTGGTTCAATAGCAAGTTCCATAACAGGTTCTGGGAATTCCATACTTTCTAGAATACAAGGTTTCTTCTCATCACATAAAGTATCACCTGTCGTTGTATTTTTAAGTCCGACCGCTGCTGCAATATCTCCTGTATATACTTCTGATATTTCAGTACGATTATTGGCATGCATTTGTAAAATACGTCCAATTCTTTCTTTCGTATTCTTTGTTGCATTTAGAATGTAAGATCCACTTGACAAATGACCTGAATAAACACGGAAAAATGTCAAACGACCAACGTAAGGATCTGTCATAACCTTAAATGCTAAAGCACTAAATGGTTCTGAATCAGATGGATGTCTTTCCGTTGGATTATCATTTAAATCGACTCCTTTAATGGATTCAATATCAGTAGGAGCTGGCATGTAATCAACTACGGCATCAAGTAATAATTTTGTTCCTTTATTACTTAATGCATCTGCACATAATACTGGGAAAAATTTAACGGCAAGAGTTCCTTTACGAATTGCCCCTTTAATTTCTTCGACAGTAAGTTCTTCTCCTTCTAAATATTTTTCCATTAAAGCATCGTCAAATTCAACGACAGATTCGATTAATTCTTCTCTTTTTTCTTCTACTAATGATTTTAAATCATCAGGAATATCAATAATTTTTGCTTCTTCTTCTTGTTTTCCATCGTATTGATAAGCTGTTCTTGTTAAAATGTCGATAATTCCAGTAAATTCATCTCCAGCACCGATAGGCCATTGTATTGGCTTAGCAATCACACCTAAACGATCTTTTATTGTCTGTAAACTATAACTGAAATCAGCTCCTAATTTTCCCATTTTATTACAACAAATCATACGAGGTACTTTAAATTCTGTCGCTTGACGCCACACAGTTTCTGTTTGTGGTTCTACTCCCGCTTGAGCATCAAGCAATGCTACAGCACCATCTAATACACGAAGTGAACGAGATACTTCAACCGTAAAATCTACGTGACCCGGAGTATCGATAATGTTTAATCGATATCCTTTCCAGTAAGCAGTAGTTGCGGCAGAAGTAATCGTTATCCCACGTTCTTTTTCTTGTTCCATCCAATCCATTTGAGATTCCCCATCATGAGTTTCTCCGATTTTATGGATTCTATGAGTATGGAATAAGATACGCTCTGTCGTGGTTGTCTTTCCCGCATCGATATGTGCCATAATACCAAAATTACGAGTATTTTCTAAACTATATTCACGAGCCATAATTCAATTCCTTTCTACCAACGATAATGAGCAAATGCCTTGTTTGCTTCTGCCATTTTATGAGTATCTTCACGTTTTTTCACTGCACCACCAGTTCCTTCGGATGCATCAATAATTTCATTTGCTAAATTTTCTGCCATAGAATGTCCTCCACGAAGACGAGCATAGTTAACTAACCAACGTAACGCTAATGCTTGAGAACGATCTCCACGAATTTCGTTAGGTACTGGATAATTTGCTCCTCCTACACGACGAGTTTTTACTTCTAAGGCTGGCTTTATATTTTCCATTGCTTTTTCGAATACTTCCATAGGATCTTTACCTGTTTTTTCTTTTATCATATCGAAAGCACTATAAAGAATTTTTTGAGCAGTTCCTTTTTTTCCATCTAACATAATTTGATTAATTAATTTAGTAACTAATTTTGATTGATAAATAGGATCTGCTAAAACATCTCTTTTTTCTGCACGATTTTTACGCATGTTTCTCCTCCTTTGCTAAATTATTTTTTTGGTTTTTTAGAACCATATTTACTACGTCCTTGACGACGATTTTCAACACCAGCGGTATCCATTGTTCCACGAATAATATGATAACGAACACCGATTAGATCTTTTACACGTCCCCCACGGATTAATACGACACTGTGTTCTTGTAAGTTATGTCCTTCTCCTGGGATATAGGCATCGATTTCACGTCCGTTGCTTAAACGAACACGAGCATATTTTCTTAATGCTGAGTTTGGTTTCTTTGGTGTTTTTGTTCCTACACGAGTACAAACTCCTCTCATTTGTGGCGAATCTTGTTGCGTTTCTTTTTTCTTTCTGCTGTTATATCCAATATTTAACATAGGTGCTTTACTCTTTCTTACCTTATCACTACGACGTTTTCTTACTAACTGATTAATTGTAGGCATATTGTCCTCCTTTCACATACACACTTCCAGGTGTTTCTTTTTTCTTTTTAATGAAAGATTTGCTTTTTGGCAAATCTCATCAAACGCATAAATAATATAACACTTTATTATATGAGTGTCAATTGTTTTTTTTCACTTTTTTACTTTTTTTCTAACCATTCTTGAAGTTCTTCTAACGATAAAAAACCACTTTTTCTCCCCACTTCTTTTCCTCTTTCAAACAAAATTAAAGTAGGAACTACCATCACGCCATTTTTTTTAGCAAACTCTTCTTGTTCATCGACATCGATTTTCATAATATCAAAGGCAAGTTTTGATTCTATTTGTTCTAAAATAGGTGCAAGCATACGACAAGGTCCACACCATGTCGCATGAAAATCAACTAATATTTTATCTCTTGTTTGTATCTCTTCTATATTTTCTTTATTTCCAATAAGTATCATATTTATTCCTCCTTATATTTTGTAATCAAAGTATCTATTCCTTTAAATGTTAGTCTTCCTCGTTGTTTTAATTTTGATACGGAATCAGAAGTTATAATCTTATTTTTTAATAAAACTTCTAATGCCTGATAATTAAATGTATCAATATCATTTGTTCCCTCATAATCTTTTTTTACTTCATCGAATTGTTCGATGGCAGTATGAAAAGATTTTGTTTTTTCTGATAATACCGGAGTATGTTGTAATAAAATAGAAGATAGTTTCGATTCATTTACCGCTTTTAACTGAAAGACAGGCAAAGATAAAACATATACTAAGATAAAACTCCAAACAAACCCTTCTACAATTCCAATAATTCCTCCTAATATTTTTGATGGAATTCCTAAAATAATTGTCGCATTTAACATCTTTTCAAAAATAGATGTCGCAAAAATTAAAAAGTGTAACACTACCAATAAAATAGAAAGCAATATAACAAAAGCTAAAATTTCATATAAAATGATATTTAATACCGCTAGTCCTTTAAAAATGCCTCCAAATGGAATAAATGGTAAATGTTCATACATTAAGGTCGCAAGTGGTGTTCGAAAGACAAAAGCCACAATTACCATCACATAAAAACCTAAAAATGAAACAATTTCTTTAGAAAATCCTCTCTTGGCTCCAATTACTATATAACAAGCAATAATTAAAATAATAGCAATATCAATAATATTCATGTTTTTCCTCCTACTCTATCTTATTATAATATATTTTAGTTAAAAATAAAAGAAAAATATGATAAAATAAATGGGGAGGCATTTTTATGACAATATCTTTTAAAGTAAGTGAAGAAACAAAGGAAAAAATGATTGAATATTTCAAGGATAAAAAACGATTAAAAACTCCTGATTATGCTATTTTTCAAGCAGATGAAGCAGATACTGTCGTCACTTTGTATCAATCAGGAAAAGTAGTATTTCAAGGAAGAAATGCGGATATTGATGCATCTATATGGAAACAAGTAGAAAAAAAGATAAATCCTAACGGAGACTTAAAAGAAAAAAATAGTGAACAAAAAAAGAAAAAAGAAAAAATAGAAATCTCTATTGATCCTCAAATTTATTATTCTTCTTCGATCGGTTCTGATGAAGTAGGAACAGGTGATTTTTTTGGACCTATCGTCGTTACTGCCGCTTATGTAGAAAAGGAAAAGATTCCTTTTTTAGAAGAATTAGGAATTAAAGACTCAAAAAAAATGACAGATGATAAAATATTAGAAATCGTCCCTCAATTTTTGAAAGAAATCTCTTATGAAAGCATCATTTTATCTAATAAAGAATATAATGAAGCACATCATCCTGATTTTAATATGAATAAAATCAAAGCAATTATGCATAACAAAGTATTATATAAATTAAATCAAAGGATTAAAACGCCTGATTATATTATCGTCGATGAATTTGCAAAAGAACATGTCTATTATCATTATTTGAAAGAATCTTCTCATGTTGTAAAAAATATTACTTTTTTAACCAAAGGAGAAACAAAATCTCTAGCAGTCGCTACCGCTTCTTTAATCTCTCGCTATATTTTCTTAAAGGAATTTGACAAATTAGGAGAATCTGTTGGAATGTTTCTTCCGAAAGGAGCAGGCCCTAAAGTGGATGAAGTAGCTAGTACTATCGCCACAAAATATGGATTTGAAAAATTAAACGATATGGCCAAATTAAATTTTAAAAATGTAGAAAAAATTAAAGAGATTACAAATAAGTAATCTCTTTTTGACAAATAAAAATTTTTGTAGTATGATACCAATTATATTTATCGAGGGGGGTAAAAATGAAAATTAAAAAATATGCGGCGATATCACTATTAGCAGGAGCTTTTATTTTAAATACTGTCCATCTTTATGAACAAAGTATCGATCACGATACAGAATATTGCCATTTATGTGACTTTTTAGGATTAAGACATCAAGCAAATCAAATTGAAAAAGGTGATAACCAAGATCGTTATATGGCATTTTATTGTCCTTCTGCTTTAAATGATGAAAAGAAAGATGAGCATTTTCAAAATGATCATGTCATTAATTTTGCGACTAGACTAGAAACACCCGATGGTGTAAAAGACTTAAAAAAAGATTTTGCGATCGATGAATATGGAAATTTAATTGATTATGAAAGACATGGCGAAAGAGTCGAAGTATATGATTCTAGTGAATATGGAGTTAACTTAGTACGAATATTTAAATAAAAAAATTACCAAATGGTAATTTTTTTATTGTTCCTCTTCTTTTTTTACTAATACTTCTCGTGGTTTAGAGCCATTCGCTGGTCCTACAATTCCTCTTTCTTCTAACAGATCAATACAACGGGCAGCCCGATTATATCCTAATCGGAATCTTCGTTGAATTAACGAAGTACTCGCTTTTCCATTTTGAATAACAAAATCGACAATTTCATCATAAAGAGGTTCTTCTGTTGCATCTTTTTCTTCTACCATGGTAGTAGCATGCATCTCATCATCATCCATTAAAAGAGTAGAATCATATTTTGCTTTTTGTTGTTTGATAGTATAATCTACCACTCTTTTAATTTCATCATCAGCAATAAAAGTCCCTTGAATACGAATAGGAGTATTTTCATCTTGAGGACGATATAACATATCTCCCCTTCCTATCAATTTTTCTGCTCCTGCCATATCCAAAATCGTCCTTGAATCAATTTGACTAGATACCGCAAAAGAAATACGAGAAGGAATATTTGCTTTAATAACTCCCGTTATGACGTTCGTAGATGGTCTTTGGGTCGCAACGATTAAATGAATTCCTGCCGCCCGTGCCATTTGAGTAATTCTCATAATAGAATCTTCTACTTCTTTAGCGGCAACTAACATTAAATCGGCTAATTCATCGATAATAACAACAATAAAAGGTAATTTTTTTATTTGATTGTCTTTTGCCCGTTTTTGATTTTCACGTTCTACATATAAATTATATCCTTCAATATTTTTTGTTCCACTATCACTAAAAATTTCATAACGTCGTTCCATTTCTGAGACAATTTTTTTAAGAGCAATATTAGCTTTTCGTGGTTCTGTTACTACAGGCGCTAATAAATGAGGAATTCCATTATACATAGAAAATTCTACTTTTTTCGGATCGACTAATACTAATTTTACCTCATCTGGCTTTGCTCTCATAAGAATTGATATAATGATACTATTGATACAAACTGATTTCCCGCTTCCAGTAGATCCTGCTACTAAAAGATGAGGAGTTTTATTAATTTCACAATACTGAGCTCTACCCATAATATCTTTTCCCAATGCTACTAAAAGCTTTCGATTATCATTTTCAAATTTAACTAAAATTTCTTTTACTGTAACAGGAGATGGCTTTTTATTTGGTAATTCAATTCCAATGGTAGATTTACCAGGAATAGGAGCTTGAATACGAATATCTTTCGCTGCCATCGCAAGAGCAATTTCTTTATTTAAACTTGCTATTTTACTAACTTTCGTTCCAGATTTTATCTCCATTTCATATTGAGTAATAGTTGGCCCTGGATTAATCGCCACAACCTTAGCAGAAATTCCAAAATCAGAAATAACTTGTTCTAGCGTTTCCACATTATGTTGAATAACCTCTTTCGAATCCCCTGCCTTATTTTTCGATGCATCTTTTAATAATTTAAGTGGCGGTAAATGATATTTTGTATTTTCAGATGAAGTATTTACTACTGGTAAAATTTCTTCTTTTTCTTCTGAAGAAGAATTTTTTATTTTTAAAAGTTCATCAACTGAAGAGACAATTACTCGTTCTTCTTTCTTATCGTCTTGTTCTGATTTAATTTCTTCCTCTTCTTTTTCTTCTTCTTTTGATTTTAATTTCTTCGTCCGTTCTTTCGTACGTTCTAATAATAATTTTACCATATCAGTAATTGATAATCCGGTAAACATAATAATTCCACAAACAATTAAAGCAAAAACGACAACACGTGTCCCTCGAATATCAAAAAGCCAAAGAAATAATGCCGAAAAACTAGCGCCAATAATTCCTCCCCCTAAATTAGCTTTCCCGTTTCCTGAAGATAACATAAAATTATTTACTGTTTCACGAATAATTTCAAATCCTTTTAAATCAGTATTATCGATATACTTCATATGAGAAGAAATCAAAATTCCTAAAATAAGGATATATAATCCGATTAATTTGGCTGTTAAAAATTCTGGCCTTTCTCTTTTTATCATCATATAAATTCCAACGACAACAAGGCCTACTAAAAATAAAGAATACCAAGTTCCCACAAGAAAGGCAGAAAAACTTTTTATAAAGTTCCCTGCTACTCCTGTTTGAGGAATAAAACCGATGATAGCAATAATAATTAATAGAAAACCAACTAATTCTACTTTATATCCATTGTCTTCTTTGGTTGGCTCTTTTCTCTTTTTATTCTTTGCCATATTATCACCTTAATAAATTATAACATAAATAAAAAAAAAAAACTAGGAAATAGATAGATAACGATTAAAACCTGATCTCCCAGGTGGGCATCACATAAGAAATTTTAGGATCCCTAAATAAATAGGTCTTCAACACCACTTCTTAATTAGATTCCCAATCATTATACTTAGTAGGTTTTTCATATTTTATCTATTTCCTAATTTCATTATAAAATATTTATTTTTTTTTTGCAATAATTTTATTCAAAAAACATACTAATTACAAAAATTAAAATTCCTACTAATATTCCGATTACAGAGATATGTTTTTCTTTTTCCTCTAAAATTTCTCCTAGCAACTCAAAAATAGCAATATAAATTAACATTCCTAACGTAATAGAAAGTAAAATGCCTAAAAAGAAATCAGTAATTAAAAAATGAAGAAAAAACATTAAAATTCCACCAAGAAAAGTAGATAAACTGATGAAAGTAAGAAAAAATGTTTTATGTTTTTTGCTTTCTTTTGTTTTAGATAAAGTAGAAGCTAAAACAATTCCCATAGGAATATTATGAAGTCCTACCCCTATCATAATCATCGTTCCTAATTCTAAATCGGTAGATACACTACTATAAATTGCCATCCCTTCCATAATATTATGAAGAATTAAAGCAACAGCTGCGACAAAACCGATATGAAACAAATTGTTATCAAATTGTTTTTTTGTCTTATGTTCTAAATCATGATTGGGAATAAAACAATCTAATACTTTTAAAAGAAAAATTCCGAGAATAGAAAAAAGGAATAAAAACAAGTAAGAGATGGGATGAGGATAAATCGTTTCGATATTTTGTATCGCTTCAGGAAATAGTTCAAAAATAATTAACATCAAAATAATTCCAAAAGCCATACTTATTGAAAACTGAATAAAACGTTTATTATCTTGTGTAAAAGTAGTAATTCCAAAACCTAATACAAAGAATAAACCTGTAATTAAAGTAAATAATAAGGCAATAACATTATTCATAAATCCTCCTATACTGGGAAAAAGGAATCTGTTTGATTCCTTTATGATATTCCGGGAACATCTTCTACAATATTCCCTTCTTCTGATGGAGTTTTTTCAACATTGGAATCAGTTGAATTATCCGTCTCTTGATTACTAGTATTATCACTTGGTGTTGGAGTTGGTGTTGCTGGCTGCGAAGTACTAGTATCTGGTTTTTTCGTTGTCGTATTTTTTTTCGACGTAGTATTAGAACTAGAATTATTAGAAGATGATGTATTTAAATTACTATTTAATCCACTAATTTCCGATTCTGTTGTTTTAAATAAATTTCCTGTTGCTTCTTTCCCAATGACTTCTGCTTCATAAGATGTTGTCGCATCAAATGAAAATTCTTTTATCCATTCTGGTTCTTTCTTTCCTAAATTAACTTTCATAGCATCGATAACAGCATTGACACTATCTTCATATAAAACATAATTATATAGACTAAGCTGTGTTCTTGGATCATATATTCTAGCATCTCTACCATTTAAATATAGTCGTTGGAAACCGATTAATTTATCCATATCTTCATTCTGACTTCGAATAATAATATCTTTTCCTATGTTGTATAAAGATAAAATCTCACTTGTTTGCATATTCGTCTCCATATTATTGCTTAGTGTATCTAATAAAGAATAAATCGTATTTAAGTTATTAACAGTCTTTAATTTATTTAATAAAGCACGAACGACAAGTTGCTGATTTTGTCCTCTGATAAAGTCATTCCAATAATAAGCATTTTGAGTATAAGAAGAACCACAATAAGAATACATATAAGATGTTACCTTACGGTGACGAGAGAAAGCTAAAGCTTGTTCCCCATTAAGAGTTTGTTTCCCTGCTTTCACAAAAACCGTATGAGATCCCCAACGACGTTTGCTATCTTGTTCACAAAAACTATAAGGAACATCCACTTCTACTCCACCTAATTTATCAATTAATTTAACGACTCCACTAAAGTTAATTTTAACGTAATAATCAATATCAATTCCCGTAAAATTTTGAATAGTATTAATCATACATTTTTCTCCATACGCTGCCGCATGAGTAATTTTATTTTTTAGTTGATTTGAAAAGCAAGCAATAGGAACATAACTATCTCTTGGAATTGATAATATTGTCGTGTTCAATGTTGTAGGATTAAATGTGATAAGCATTAAAGCATCTCCATTAAAAGAAGCTCCTTTAATATTTTCTTTTTCAGAATCAACTCCCATAATTAAAACAGTAAATGGATCTTTAATTTTATTATTTGTTTTTGTTCCAGCTTCTTTTATTGTTTTTTCTTTCGTATATAATATCTTAGTATCTTTTTCAATCGTTTCATACTCGTCTCCTAATTGTTGAAAAGCGATACCATAATTAGTGGGAACAAATATATAATTTACTTTCTTATCATAAAAATCTTTTAACATCGTAGGATAATCTTCGTATTGTTCTACTTTATTAGAAAGTTTTTGCTTTTTAATGATTTCATTAGGAATTTGGTTTCCATCAATACTAGAAGTATCTGAAAGAAGGCCAATTGTTCCGCTTCCAATATCATTAATTTTATTTGCTTTATCATCTTTTAATGCAATCAAAGAAGAGGAATAAACAGAGCCATCTGATGTAATATTCGCTAAAACTTTATACGTTTTTAAAATATAAAAACTTCCCACAAACATCAAAACAGCATAAATCATCGATACTGTAAATAGAAAAATTCCTTTACTTTTTTTATTTGATAACGATGATAAAAACCCTAAAATAAGTCCAAAAGACAATAAAATAATACTTAATGTGATTAAAATTCTCGCTTTATTTTCAATGTTATGTAGTAATGATAACGAATAAATCATACAAATTGAGGAAACAATACTTACAATAAAAGCGATTAACAACAATAATATTTTTTTTCTTTTTTGAGCTTTTGTAGCTTGTTTTGATTTCCTTTTTTCTACTCTAGAAACACTCATAGATAGACCTCCTACATTGTTAGCTTTTTTAATTATAACCTTTTTTAGTACTTTTCTCAAGACAAATATTTAAAATTTGAAATACTAGACACTTTTTATTTGTTTTTTACATAAAATATATTGAAAAACCTATATTTTTTTGTTATAATCAATTCAATTGATGGGTCTATAGCCAAGTGGTAAGGCGTGGGACTGCAACTCCCTGATCGTTGGTTCAAATCCGACTAGGCCCTCCATTGAAAAATAAAAGGAATCCACTTTATTAGATTCCTTTTTTTATTTGATTTATATTAAAACGTATCAAAAACGTATCACTTTCCCATTTTATTTATATTGTTTCTAGTTGTTTCATAAAATAAAAACGAGCAATTTCAAATAATCGTTTCATTTCAAAACAATCTATTACTGTATAACAAGGATATATAAATATATTATTTTTCTATTTTACATTAAAATTTTATTCTTAAGTTAATAAATTCTATTAATTAATACGCATTCTCGAGTCTCTATTTTTCCCAAAGCAAAATCTTTTTTAGATTCTGAAAATAATCTTTTTAAAGTTACTTTTCGATTATGAGTAAAAGGCTTATTTAAAACTATTTTAACATCTTTATCTTTATCATATTCTGATTTATCTAAATAATAAGGATCAAAAATATAAGCATAACGTTTATCCATTTTTGTGATAATTACATAATGCTCACTTTCTTGCCAACATCTTATAAACACACATCCTTTTAAATCTAAACATTTTTTTATTTTTTCATAAAGAACATTTTCTTTTTCTAATCTTTCACATAATATATTAAAATGATTTTCATTGGCATATCTAGTAATCCAATGAGTTAATTTATTAAT
>CANQYN010000028.1 GCA_947628105.1 uncultured Bacilli bacterium | reverse complement strand
GTAGACACTCAACAACTGATATTCCCTATAAAAAGTATACCAAATATTTGTTCGCCGTACAATAAAATTTGATACTAAATTTATGACAATTAAAAAAACACACTTGCATATTGACAATATCAATATGCAAAAGAGATGATAAAATATAGCTCAAATATATAAATAGGCTATATTAGATCACTTAGCCATAAAAATATAATTAACCAATTATATTGTATTTATACAATTTTTGACAAACTAGTGTAAATATGCTACATTTTAAACGGTTTTGAAAGGAAGAGATTATTATGTTAAAACAAATAATTATATTTAATCATCATCATAATAGTCTACACTTGTTAATACGATATTAATAAATTGTTGTAGGTACAAGTACTACTTGTATAGCTTTTTTAATTAAATTAAGCAAGAAAAGAGGATTATTATGAAAATACAAAATGTTAAAGGGGGTTATGATTTTTTACCTAAAGAACAAAAAATCAGAAATTATATAAATAGCATTTTAAAAGAAATATTTGAACAACTTAAATTAAAATCTCAACCGCACCACTCGGTGTGGTTTTTTGATACAATAAAAAGAGCCCAACCCGGCAAGGAGGACTCATATATGAATGATACACAATTAACAGAAAAAAAGAAAGCACAAATAGATATTTTACTTCAACAAGGCTTATCGATGAGAAAAGTTGCTTCTATTATGGGAATACATCATTCAACTATTTCTAGATATAAAAGAGGAGTATACGAAAAAAGGAAAATAGATATACAAGAGAAGTATGAAATTTTTATCAAATACTTGTTTGATCATTATGATAGAAGAAGTAAATCTATAGAAGTTTGTATATATCATTTTAAAAAACGTTATCGAGGAGTAACATGCCCTTCTGTACAACAAACATATAAATGGATAAGAGAGGGAAAGATATTTTTAACAAGAGACAAATTATGTTATAAAAAACATAAGAAGAAAAACAAAACAAATAATATGATGGAACATACGAAATGGAATATGAAGAATAAAACAGTTTTGCCCATTAGATTAAGACCTAAATACATTGAAAAAAGAAAAGAAGTGGGACATTTAGAAATCGATTCTATTTTAGGATTAAAGAAGGAACAGCCATCGTTAATATCTATAGTAGATAGATGTACAAGACGACTATGGCTAATAAAAGCAGAATATAAACAGGAATACTATGTAGCTAATTTAATCTATCAATACATAGTTAAGAATAATATTCCCGTAAAGTCAATTACAACAGATAACGGATTAGAATTTCATGTATTGGGAATAACATCTAAGAAATTAGGAGTAAAACTATATAAATGTGATCCATATTGTTCTTTTCAAAGAGGAACAAATGAAAGGACCAATGCATTAGTAAGAAGATGGATACCAAAAGGTAGTTCCCTGAAGATGAAACCTCAAATCTATTTAGATGATATCTGCTTTGCCATAAATAGTATGCCAAGAAAAATATTTGACTTCAAATCATCTTTTGAGGTAGAATTAAATTATAAATAAAGTGGTGCGGTTGAAATATTAAAAAAAGAAACTCGAACTATAAAGTTCGAGTTTTGTCTGTCATTTCTTGATTAATGAAATATTTTTTTGATTATTTTTTTCCATTTATGATATATTTTGACAAGGAAAATATTATCAATATGATTTAATCTATCTTTTTGTTTTTGAATTGTTTGTTTTTGTTTCTCAATTGTCTGCTTTTGTTTTTCTATTTTTTCTTTTAATTTTATAATTTCGTCTTTCTTTTTTAATACTTGAGAAAAACGAGTTAAATAATGTATTTCACTTTTTTCACATTTTAAACGATAATCTGTTAAATCTTCTAAGCTGGATAATTCCTGTTTCGAAAGTTCTTCTACGACTTTCGAAAAGGGAAAAAGCGAAACGCTCTTTTTCCCTTGATTAGATAAGACATTATATAAAAATTGATAAACCGTCATTAAATAATTTTGATCAGCGCGACAATTATTTTCTTTTAATAATATTAAAAGTTTATCAAACACATCGCTTGCTTTCCAATTTTCTAGTGAAATAGCATCATTTTCTCTTCCAATATATTTATAAAATAAAGGAATTTTATCATTCCAAATGAGACCAACAGAAGGGATATCTAAACTATAAGATACAATGGCAGAATGCATACGAATCGCGGCGATTGCATCAAAAGAATTTACAGTTTCTACAAATTCTCTGGTAGATTGAGGAAAGATTAGTTTATTTTCTTCAATATGATACTCTTTCGCAAAATAGTGAAGAGCATTATTATCTAAAAAGCTTCCGTTTGTATAAAATCGATAATCAATATGATTTTTTTCACAAACTTCTTTTAATGAATTTAGATATTCTAATTCATCTTTTAATACCCATGATTTGTTATTATCTTTAAATAAGCCTCCACGAACTACGTTAATTCCAATGATTGGATTGCTTTCTTTTTCTTTCGAATTATCGTGAAAATAAATATATTTTGTCCATACGGCTGGATCACATACTTGTGTTATTTTTAAATCTTTTCTTTTGGATGCAAATTTTTTAAATAGCTCCATATTTTCTCGAACAGCTATTTGTTTGATACATTTCCTATTTATAATTGTTTTTAACTTTTCTTCTGTTTCTTCTGTTGCATCCATGTTATTTACGCCAATGGAAGAAAAAATAACGGGAATATTTTTTTGGTCTGCCAAAGCGGTAATTTCATCTAAATAATCAAAAAAGTTAAGATAGCTTAAACCGAATAATCCACCGCCTGCGAAAAAAATGATATCTGATGTTGTAACCAAAGAAGGATCAATTTGTTTAAGATTCATCTTTCGAATTTCGTAATTCTCAATTTTTGTATTTTTAAGAACTACTTTTAAAAGTTGCTCAAAACAAATACGAATTAAATTATCTCCAAAATTATCATCGACATAAGAAACTATTAATATTTTCATAACGATTCTCCTTCTATAAAAATTATATCATAAAATAACAAAGAAGAAAAAAGTCTTTTTTGTATAAAATTTTATTCCATTTCCAAACTATTATTGGTGAATATTATGAGTATATGGGAAATATCATGGAAACATGACAAAAAAGAAAATGAAAATAAAAAAGTAGATATTGTTATCGTAGGAGCAGGAATGACGGGATTGACGACGGCATACATGTTAGA
This sequence comes from uncultured Bacilli bacterium, assembly GCA_947628105.1. GTDB lineage: Bacteria > Bacillota_I > Bacilli_A > RF39 > UBA660 > CANQYN01. The sequence continues at coordinate 8,820 of CANQYN010000028.1, read as the reverse complement.
AAATAAAGATATTTGCGTTGTTGATGCTTCTTCTATCGGACATGGTGTAACGTTGAATACAACGGCAAAAATAAATTATTTTCAGCAAAGAAATTATACTAAAATAAAAAAATTAGTAAATGAAAAAACAGCTAAATTATATTTAAAATCACAATTAGATAGTATTCAAACATTAAAAAAGATTATTGAACAAGAAAAAATTGATTGTGATTTTAAAAAAGTGCCATCTTATGTTTTTGCTAATACAAAAAAAGAAATAAAACCATTACAGGAAGAAGCTAAATTTTTAAAAAAACAGGGTATTTCTATTCAAAAAAAAGAATTACCTGATAATATTTTTTCTTATTTATCGTACTCTGTTAATGACACTTATACATTTCATCCTTTAAAATATTTAAAAGGAATTTCTCAGATATTACAAAAAAGAAAAGTTCCTGTTTATGAAAATACACAAGTGATAAAAATAGAAAAAGGAAAAGATGGTTATCGCCTTCTTTTAAATAATGGAATCTTAGAAGCGAAAACAATTGTTTTCGCATGTCATTATCCTTTCTTTTTACTTCCTTTCTTTTTGCCGATAAAATCTTATATCGAAAAATCTTATATTATAGTAAGTAAATCGTCAACGAAAGAAGATTATACTTATATTAGTTCTTCTGATCCTACTTATTCCGCACGTTTTTATGAAAGTGGAAAAAAGAAATATCAAATATCATTAGGAGAAAGCCATAATAGTGCTTTTAGGCAAAATGATAAATACCATTTCCAACAAATCAAAAAAACTTTTGGTTTAAAAGAAAAGGATATTATTATGGAATATAGTAATGTTGATATTATGACTTCTGATCTGATTCCTTATATTGGAAAAATTGATCAAAATATGTATCTTGCGACTGGGTATAATACATGGGGAATGACTAATAGTATTTTAGCTGCCAGTGTTATTTCTGATCAAATAATGGAAAGAAAAAATCCATATAGTTCTTTTTTAAATCCGCTTCGAAAAAATGTGATTTCTTATTTGAAAATACCATATTATATGGTAAGTCAAACAAAGTCTTATATTGGAACAAAAATAAAAAAACAAAAATTATGGTATCCCGATTCCGTTTATTTTATCAAAGAAGGAGAAGATCAATTAGGTGTTTATATCGATAAAAAAGGAAATCGCCATATCGTTTATAATCGATGTCCTCATCTAGGTTGTAGCCTACTTTTTAATGAAGTAGAAAAAACATGGGATTGTCCTTGTCATAGTTCTCGATTTTCTATTGATGGAAAATGTATCAAAGGACCTAGTATTAAAGATATTCGTTATAAAAAAGAGAATAAAACAAAAAAAGAGTAGATAAAAATCTATTTTTTTTTACTTTTTCTTCTTAAAAGGAATAGTTCTATTATTTGCTTTTTTTAAAGTACTATTTTATTTTAAAAAGGGGTGATAATATGAATGAAGATTTATCTTATTTAGTGGAAGAACAACTTCTTTCTTATGGAATTTTAGAAGAAGATCAATTTCTTATTTTTTCTAATTTTACGAAGTTTTATCACTATATTAAAAATCAATATGATATTCTTTTTAAAAGCATAGATTTTTGAAAGGAAAAACGGTATAATAAAAGCGGTGAAGCATTATGGAAAAAATGATTTTAATAAAATATGGAGAACTGACAACAAAAAAAGCAAATCGGAAAACGTTTATCCATATATTAGAAAAAAATATTCAAAAAATATTACCAAATGATGTAAAAATTATAAAAGATAGAGTTCGGATGTATATATTATGTCCAGAAGAGCAATTAGAAGAGATTGCAAATAAATTAAAAAAAGTATTCGGACTTCATAGTATAGTTATTTGTTATAAAGTAAATACTAATATTGAACAGATAAAATCTACTTTATTAGAGATGGTAAAAGATAAAAAAGATATTACTTTTAAAGTAGAAACGAAAAGGGCAGATAAAAATTTTGAAATTCCTAGTATGGAAATGAACCATTTAATGGGTGGACATCTTTTAAAAAATACAAATATGAAAGTAGATGTTCATAATCCTCAATTAATTTTAAAAATAGAAATTAGAAAAGAGGGAACTTTCCTTTATACGAATGAAATTGATGGAATTGGTGGTTACCCAGTTGGAATTCAAGGAAAAGGGTTACTTATGTTAAGTGGCGGAATCGATAGCCCTGTCGCAGGGTATTTAGCTTTAAAAAGAGGAATTGATATCGATTGTCTTTATTTTGAATCTCCTCCTCATACGAGTATTGAAGCCAAACATAAAGTAATTAAATTAGCCAATATAATTAATCAATATTCGGGAAATATTAAAGTTCATATCGTTCCTTTTACAAAAATTCAAGAAGAGATATATAAACATGTTCCCGATAGTTATATTATTACCATTATGAGAAGAATGATGTATCGTATAGCAGAAGAATATTGTAAAAAAATAGGAGCTAAAGTAATGATCAATGGAGAAAGTATCGGTCAAGTCGCAAGTCAAACATTAGATAGTATGATGGTAATTAACGAAGTAGTATCACTTCCTGTGATTCGACCTGTTGCTTGTATGGATAAATTAGAAATCATTGAATTAAGTAAAAAAATAAATACATATGAAACAAGTATTTTACCTTATGAAGATTGTTGTACTATATTTTTGCCAAAACATCCTGTCATTCATCCTGTTTTAGAACGTGCTAAAACATATGAAAAAAATTTTTCTTTTGAAAAATTAATTCAAGAGGCAATTAGTCATATAGAAGTAATTACTAATTTAAAAGAAGAAGAGTATCAAGAATATTTATAAACCAAAAATTACCACTAAAATAGTGGTATGATAATTCCGATTGTACACATGATATAAGTGTACAGGAGGTGAAACTATGAACAAGAACTCTAACACAAATAAAATGGTAGTTCCAGGAGCTAAACAAGCTATCGAAAAAATGAAATATGAAATAGCTAATGAATTAGGTGTTAATATGGGACCAGATGCTACTAGCCGTGCAAACGGATCAGTAGGTGGAGAAATCACTAAACGTCTAGTACAAATGGGTGAACAACATTTAAGTGGAAGTAATTACCAAGCTAGATAATGAATAGAAATGGACAGTTTCAGTGCTGTCTTTTTTTAGTTAAAAAGTTTATTGATTATATCTTTGATAAAATCTTTCTATTCCACTTTTGGCTTTTACTTTTTCTTTCTCTTTTACTTGCATTTGTTTTTCTAAATGGCAAATATGAAATTTCTTTTCTAAAAGAATTGGGTACATCGTTAAGATGTTACTAGTTCCTACAAAGGTAAAAACAGATACGTAATTTGTTAATTGATTCATATTTTTTCCACAACTTTCTACATAGAATATATATTGTTCTGTACATCGAGTGGTAACGGCTGCTTCTTCTAAATGGTTTTCAATAAATTGTTTTATTTGATAAAATAAATCTTCAATATTGATATTTTCTAAGAAAAATCCTCTATTTTCAGGATTATTATGATGGATATGAATATGATTTAAAGCCAGTTTTTCATCGTATTGAAAAAATTGTTTTTCGTGATAAGTAATTTTATCTAAATTGGGAACATAATCTTTTTCAAATAATGTTTTTAAACAGTGACTAATAAATTCAAAGTCGGGATCTAATAGCAATTCAAAATTTTTATCACTATGAATTTTTTGATATAAATCATATAATTTTTCGTTTTGATTTGTTTTCATATAAAGAGAAGTTAATGTAGCGTATGAAAGTAGAAGTGGAAAATCTTCTAGTAATTCAATTGCTTTATCATAATCTTTTAAAGCTATGTAGCAAGAAGCCATCAATTTTTTAAGTTGTACATCATCGGGATATTGTTGAAGCAAAAGAATAAGATTATTTAAAGCAAAGGAATATTTTCCATCTTGTATCAATGTTCTAATTTGCTTACTTTGATATGAAAGATATCCACGAACGGAATAACCGTCAATAAGTTTATATTTAGTCATGATATCACCTGGTTTTAAATTATAACCATTAGTATAGCAGAATTCTTTTTTTATCGCAAATGAAAAAGAAATGTTTCATTGACAAAAAGGGGAAATTCATATATGATATTGATAGAAGAATGAGAGGTGCAAAGATGTATCAAGAAAGAATTTTGCTGACAACAAAGGATATTTTAGAAAAGGAATTTAAAATTGATACGAGAGGTTATCGTCCTCAAGAAGTAGATAAATTTTTGGACGTCATAATCCGTGATTACGAAGAATTTTTTTCAATCATAAAAGAGCTAGAACGTGATAAAAAAGAATTAGCAGATGATAATTTAAAATTGAAACAAGAAATTCGTGGACTTCGGACAAAATTAGAAGTACTTCACGATGATAACGAAGGAAACGTAAGTAATTCCGATTTGCTTCGTAGGTTATCAAATTTAGAAAAAATAATTTATGGAAAAGATTAATATTTTGACAAACGCTGTCTTTTTATAAGGTAGAGGAAAGTCCATGCTCGCACAGTCTGGGATGACTGTAGTGTTCGTGTTTAGGGAAAAAATAACCTAAAGTAAGCTTTGCTTAACGGCTTCGAAATAACCTAAGGCAATTGCTACGGTTAGAGTAGATGTAAAAGTGCCATAGTGACGAAAAATTCAGAAATGAAGGAAGTGGAACGTGGTAAACCCCGCGAGCGAGAAACCCAAATTTTGGTAGGGGAACTCAAAGGAAGGAAAGATAACGGACTTTGGGATTGCATTATGCGATAGATAAATGTTTGTCGCCTTTTTAGGTACAGAACATGGCTTATAAAATATTAATTTTTTAAATTGAAAGGAAGTGGCCAATGAAAGAGATTGGCGAAGCTTTAAAAGAACAACGAGAGAGTATTGGAATTAGTATTGAAGAAGTAGCGAATGATTTAAAATTACGACCTTCACAAATAGAAAGTATCGAAGCGGGTGATAAAGAGGCATTTAAAGATATTTTTTATTTGAAATATTTTATTCGTGATTATGCAAAATATTTAGGATTAAATTATGAAGATTTAATTGATGATTTCAATGAATTTTTATTTGACTATACTTCTAAAATTTCAATTGAAGATATTAAAAAAGCTAAAAAACAAGTGGAAGTGCATCATGCCAAGCAACAAGCAAAGATTTCTTCCCCGTATACGATGGAACATAAAAGAAAAATTAATATTCCACCTATCCTTTTATATATTATCATTTCAGTGATTATATTAGGAATTGGATATTATGTAATATCTTTTACCCAAAATGATGATTTTGTGAAAGAAGAACCTGTAGAAAATATAATTAAGTAGGAGGATAATTATGAATTTGGCAAATAAAATTACGATGAGTCGCATCTTTTTAGCATTTTTCATTATTATTTTACTCGTCTTTCCTTTTGATGCGGCTGGAGTTGAGCTTCCTCGATTATTTGTAAATGAAGCAATTGTTATCGATATTAAATATATCATTGCGGCAATATTGTTCATTGTTGCTTCTGTTACAGATTTTATCGATGGTAGAATCGCTCGAAAAAGGAATATGGTAACAGATTTTGGAAAAATGATTGATGCGATTGCGGATAAAGTATTAGTAAATAGTACTTTGATTATCTTGGCCGCAAGTGGTTTTATTTCTTCTATTATACCAGTAGTCATTGTAGTTCGAGATATTATTGTGGATTCTGTTAAGATGCTTGCTGGAAATAAAGGAAAAGTAGTAGCTGCCAGTAAGATGGGAAAATTAAAAACAATCTTTCTTATGATTGGAATTGTATTAACGTTACTTTATAATTTACCATTTGAATTAATCAATTTACGAATTTCTGATGCTTTACTTGTTTTAGCATGTGTTTTTGCTATTATTTCTGCTATTCAATATTACCAAATGAATAAGAAATATATATCTTCAGTGCCAGAAGAAAAATAATTAGGCAAAAGAGAAAAATGGACCGTTGAAAAAATGAATAAAAAGGGAAGAAAAATAAAAAATTGGCGAAAATATACCCTCTAATTTTATCGAACAATAGTTCGTAAAAAGTATTGACAAATACTTTTTTTTATTATATACTAAATTTGTCATAAGATAGGAGGTTACAAAATGGTAAAGACAACTAGTGATAAAACATTAGATCAAGTATTATCAGATATTGAAAAACAATTTGGAAAAGGATCTGTAATGAAATTAGGTGATCATGAACATCGGGAAATTGATGTTATTCCAAGTGGATCTCTTTCTTTGGATATTGCTCTTGGAATAGGTGGATATCCAAAGGGAAGAATTATTGAAATATATGGACCAGAATCAAGTGGAAAAACAACTTTTGCCCTTCATGCAATAGCAGAAGCCCAAAAAAAAGGCGGAAGAGCTGCTTTTATCGATGCTGAACATTCCCTTGATCCTCAATATGCCGCCAAATTAGGAGTTAATATTAATGATTTATTATTGTCACAACCTGATAATGGAGAACAGGCATTAGAAATTTGTGAAGCTTTAGTAAGAAGTGGTGCCATTAGTGTCATCGTTATCGATTCAGTAGCTGCTTTAGTTCCTCAGGCAGAAATTGAAGGTGAGATGGGAGATTCTCATATGGGACTACAAGCTAGGTTAATGAGTCAGGCGTTGAGAAAATTGTCAGGAGTAATTAATAAGACTAATACAGTTGCAATTTTTATTAATCAATTACGTGAAAAAGTAGGAGTAATGTTTGGAAATCCAGAAACTACACCAGGAGGAAGGGCATTAAAGTTTTATGCTTCTGTTCGTTTAGAAATTCGACGTTCAGAACAAATTAAGAGTGGAAGCGATGTAATTGGAAATAAAACGTTAGTAAAAGTAGTAAAAAATAAGATGGCTCCGCCATTTAAAAATTGTACTGTCGACATTATGTATGGAGAAGGAGTTTCTACTACAGGAGAACTTGTCGATTTAGCTAGTGATGCTGGAATATTAGAAAAAAGTGGTGCGTGGTATTCTTATAAAGGTGAAAAAATCGGCCAAGGTAAAGAAAATGTAAAAGAAATGTTAAAGTCAGATGAAAAATTGTTTAATGAAATTAAACAATTAGTACAAAAACATTATGATTTATTACCTAAAAAAACAGAAAGCAATTCTACTAAATAGGAATTGCTTTTTCTTGACTTATTAGCCAATACAAGATAAAATGATAGTGGATAGATATCATCGTCCGAAAGATATAGTGAAAGAAATGGAGGTATATTATGCATAATATAGTTTTCTCCATTTTGCTAGTCCTAATTGGACTTTTTGTTGGAATTATTATTATGACTTTAATTGCTTATTTAAAGGGAACTTCTGCTCAAAGAAAGGCAGAAAAATTGATTGAGTCCGCCAAAAAAGAAGCAGATAAAATAAAAAGAGATAAACTATTAGAAGCAAAAGAAGAATCACATCGATTAAAGATAGAAACAGAAAAAGAAGTACGTGAAAAAAAACAAGAAGTAAAAGAATCCGAAGAACGCTTATTAGCGCGTGAAGATAGCATGGATCGTAGAGATCAGACACTACAAAATAGAGAAAAAATGCTAGAAGCAAAAGAAAACGGAATTATTGAAAAACAAAAAGATATCCAAAAAGAACAAGCAGAAGTGGAAAAAATTAAGTTGGAACAAGTAGAACAATTAGAAAAAATATCAGGATATTCCAAGAAACAAGCAAAAGAATTAGTGATTAAAAAAGTAGAAGAAATGATGAATCTTGAAGTAGCCGCATACATTAAAGAAAGAGAATCAGAAGCAAAATTAGAAGCTGATAAAAAAGCTAAAAATATGCTTATTAATTGTATGCAAAAATACGCAAGTGACATTGTAAATGAACAAACCGTATCTGTTGTTACATTGCCAAATGATGAAATGAAAGGAAGAATTATTGGACGAGAAGGAAGAAATATTCGAACAATAGAAGCAGTAACTGGGGTCGATTTAATTATTGATGATACACCAGAAGCTATCGTATTATCTTCTTTTGATCCTCTTCGAAGAGAAATGGCAAAGGTAACGATTGAAGGACTGATTAAAGATGGTAGAATTCATCCTACTCGAATTGAAGAACTATACGATAAAGTTTCAAAAGATATGCAAGTAAAAATTAGAGAATTTGGAGAAGAAGCTTTATTTGATTTAGGAATTACCAAAGTAGATCCAGAATTAATTGAATTAATTGGTAGACTACATTTTAGAACAAGTTATGGGCAAAATGCTTTGGTTCATTCAGTGGAAGTTGCTCATTTGTCTGGTTTGTTAGCTGCCGAATTAGGAGAAAATGTCGTTTTAGCAAAACGTGCTGGACTTCTTCATGATATTGGAAAGGCTATCGATCATGATATGGAAGGAAGCCATGTTACCATTGGTAGTGAGCTTGCTAAAAAATATAAAGAATCTGACATCGTGATTAATAGTATTGAATCTCATCATGGGGATGCTGAACCAAAATCAGTTATTGCAGTTATTGTCGCTATTGCTGATACTTTATCTGCATCTAGACCAGGAGCGAGAAGTGATTCTTTAGAAAATTATGTTCAAAGATTACATGATTTAGAAAATATAGGAAATAGTATTTCTGGAGTAGATAAAACTTATGCTGTTCAAGCTGGACGTGAATTAAGAGTTATTGTTAAACCAGAAGAAATTAATGATGTAGAAAGTTATAAAGTAGCACGTGATATAAAAACTCGAATTGAAAATGAATTACAATATCCAGGAACTATTAAAGTAACAGTAATAAGAGAAACTAGAGCGACAGAAGAAGCAAAATAAAAGGTCAAAAAAGACCTTTTTTTGATTGACAAAAACAGTCGGGGGGGGGG
>CANQYN010000027.1 GCA_947628105.1 uncultured Bacilli bacterium | reverse complement strand
ATATCATTATGTAGTAGTATATAAAGTATTAAAAAAACAACAGAAACTTCTTATAGCAGACCCTAGTTCGAAGATAAAAAAAGTTTCTTTTCAAGAATTTGAATCACAATTTCAAAATGTTTTAATTACGATGTATCCCATGAGAAAAATCCCCATTTATTATCATTATCAAACTCTTTTGCAATTTACATTACAAAAAATAAAAACCTATCAAAATACTATTTTAAAAATTTTCTTTTTATCTATTTTCATTACTATATTATCTATTTTGTTATCATTTTATTTTAAATTTCTTGTAGAAGCAATATCATTAGATGTCAAATCTCTTCTTTCTCTTATTGGTATTGTCTTTCTTATTCTTACGTTGTTAAAAGTAGTGGCTGATTATGTACGGAATCAATTATTAATTTATTTTAATCATCATCTTGATCAAGATTTGACATTGGATGTTTTTCATCGTATTTTATCATTTCCTTATTTATATTTTAAAAATAGAACTACGGGAGAAATCGTTTCGCGAATTCAAGATTTAAGTAAGGTAAGAGAGATGATAGAAAAATTATTTTTATCGCTTTCTCTCGATTTATTATTAACTCTTTTTTCAGCGGTTGTTCTCTTTTTCTTAAGTCCCACTTTATTTTTTATATCTTGTCTTATTTTAGTTTGCTACATTCTTATTTTACTGATATTTCGTTCTCGTTTAAATTCAGATATTGAATATTTACAACAAGAAAATTCATTCTTAAATTCTTTTATGATCGAAACCTTTATCGGAATTGAAAATATAAAAGGATTACATTTAATGGAAAATTTTTCTCGACAAATGCGAACTAAATATCAAAAATATTTATCTCATTTTTCTCGTTTTCAAAAAGTATATCATTTAGAACATTTATTAAAAGAATTAGTCCATTCTTTAGGAATTTTACTTATTTTATATGTGGGAGCGAATTTAGTAATCATAGGAAAATTATCACTTGGTGAACTTCTCAGCTTTTATTCTTTAGTTTTTTATTTTTTAACACCAATTCAAAATATAGTACAATTAAATATATTATTATTAGAATCTAAACATGCCTTTGTGCGAATTGATGAAATTATGGCCGAAGAAGAAAAAAGTCAAATAACCGAAACAAAACTTATTCATAAAATTGAATATCAAAATTTATCATATTCGTTAGATGATAAAACAGCTACGTTAAAAAACATATCTTTTTCGTTAAAAAGAGGAGATTTTTTAATGATTACCGGACCATCAGGAAGTGGGAAATCAACTCTTTTAAAATTACTAAAAGGCTATTATCCGGTAGGAAAAAATCAACTTTTTATCAATGATAAAGAATATTATGACAGCGGAGATATCTCTTCTCGGATTGCCTATGTTTCTCAAAATGAAATGTTATATACAAATACTCTATATGAAAATTTAAAACTATACCGAGATATTTCAGATGAACAAGTGAAAAAAATATGTCATATTTGTTGTATCGATTCATTTATGAAAGAAAAAAATCAAGTAATTTTAGAAAACGGTTTTAATCTATCGGGTGGGCAAAGACAAAGAATTATTTTGGGAAGAGCGTTATTAAATGATTTTGATATTTTAATTATCGATGAGGCTTTAAATCAAGTTGACGCTAATTTAGAAAGAAAAATTATCAAAAATATAAGAAGAGAGTTTTATCAAAAAATCGTTATTTTTGTCTCTCATAGACAAGAAAATCTAGATTTGTTTGATGCTTACTTACAATTAGAAAATGGCTCTATTTTAAAATATGCAAATCGTTTTTAGGAAGGGATAGAATGAAGAGTTTATCAAAAGAGGAATTATTAGAAATTAAAGCAGGTGGAATTTCTTGGTCAGCGGTCGGGGCAATTGTAGGAATTGTTACTTTTGTGATAGGATTAGTAGATGGTTTTATAAGACCTCTACCATGTAATGAATGAAAGTTTTATCAAAAGAAGAGTTGTTAGAAATAAAAGGGGGATTTAAAATCTCTTCTAGTTTAATTACCGCTGTTGTCCGTGTTATTAATGTTGTTTTAGAATTAGGAAGAAGTGCGGGAAGTGCCATTCGCCGGATTCAAAATAACGACTTCTGTTAAAAAGAAAGCTCTTTTTATTTTATTAGGAATCTGCTTCCTTTTTCTATTTTTACCCATTATTGCCATCGTTCTAGAAATTATTTTAAATTATGGAAGATATATCGGGACAGTGGCACGTTATATTTCTAATCATATTCCATTCTGTTAAGAGCTTTTGCTCTTTTTTTTTTGAAAAAAGGAAAATGCTTGAAAAACGATATCAAAAATGATATAATGACTAAAGAATTTAGAAAGGAGGGATTATCGTGGCGACAGAAATCGTAAAACGTGGTGATGTCGATGGTGCCTTAAGAAGATTAAAACAAAGAAATGCAAAAGATGGTTCCTCAAAAAAAATTCGTGAACGGCAACAAGGATATATTAAACCAGGGGCAAAAAAGAGAATTGAAAAAAAAGAAAATACAATTAATTGTAGAAAACGTAATAAGGAAAGATATTAAAATCTTTTAGAAGGGTGATAAAATGCGTAATCAAATAATAGAAGATTTAAAAACAGCGATGAAAGCCCAAAATAAGGTAAAATTATCAGTTATCCGAATGGTAAAAGGAGCCATTCAAATGGAAGAGTTAGAGGCAAAAAGAGAATTAAAAGATGACGAAGTGATTGGAATCATTGCCAAACAGATAAAGACACGAAAAGAATCTATCGTTGAATTTGAAAAAGGAAATCGTACTGACTTAATAAAAGCAACGGAAGATGAAATTAAAATCTTAGAAGAATATATGCCAGAACAATTATCAAAAGAAGAAGTAAAACAAATGGTAGAAGAAGCTTTTTCTACGATTCAACCAACCAGTCCGAGAGATATGGGACGAATAATGGGATTTTTAACACCAAAACTAAAAGGAAAAGCAGATATGAGTGAAGTTAGTAAAATGGTAAAAGAAAAATTAGGAAATTCCTAGTTTTTTTTTCGTTCAAATAGTATAATGTAAGAAGGTGATATTGTGATTGGTGTAAAACTAAAAGGAAAAAAAGAAATGTCTCTTACTAGCCCGTTAGAACGATTTGAAGATGTAGAAAAGATATACGTTCCTTTGGAACAAGGAAAAGTATTAGTCAAACCTGGTCAAAAAGTGTTTGTAGGAGAAAAAGTAGTTCAGACAAAAAGTGGAAGATATCTTTTTTCTAGTATTAGTGGAAAAGTAGAATCACCAGTTATGATGAGAGATAAAAATAATCAAAGAAAAAAATACTTAGTGGTAAAAAATGATTTTCAAGATGCCAAAAAAAGGGAATATGACAATGAAAACTTTGATCGTTTTACCAAAGAAAGTTTTATCGATTCTCTTATAGAAAATGGAATTGTCGGTTTAGGAGGGGACGGATTTTTAAGTTATTTAAAATACCAAGGCAATATCAATGATTTTATTATTAATGCAGTAGAATGTGAACCATATGTTACTTGTGATGAGATGACAACGCTTTATCATGTAGAAGAAATTTTAAAAACAATTGATTGTATCATGAAACTTTTTTCGATTGAAACAAGTTATATTGTCGTCAAGAAAAAAAGTTTTAAATTAAGAGAATTATTAATTACTTCGACTATCAATTATTCTCACATAAAAATAATTGATATTCCTAATTTGTATCCTTTGGGATGGGAAAAGACTTTAGTGAGATATATCAAACATGTCGATTATGAAAAGACTCCTTTAGAAAAAGAAATTTTAGTTCATAATATATCGACTGTTTATGCGATTTATGAAGCCCTTCGTTATCAAAAACCATTATATGAAAGAGTCGTTACTTTTTCGGGAGAGGGGATAAAGTATCCGAAAAACTATATTGTTCGCATTGGAACTAAAGTAGAAGATATTTTAGATCAAGTAGGACTTACTGGAAATCCTTTTGAATTTTCTTTAATTGCTGGAGGTCCTATGATGGGAAATGCGATTCAAGATGATCAATTAATAATCGATGCTACGTGTCATAGCATTTTAGTTCTCCCCGCTCTTAAAGAAAAAGAAAGCACTTGTATTCATTGTGGGAAATGTGTTAATAATTGTCCTGTTAAATTATGTCCTGTATTAATTTATGAATATCAAAAACAAAAAAAATCTTTAAAAAGATTACATCCTTCTCGCTGTATCGAATGTGGCATTTGTTCCTATTTATGTCCCGCTAATATTAATCTAAGAGAAGTGGTAAAACAGGCAAAAGAGAAGGAGGAAAAATGAGAAAATTTACTGTCACAAAAGCGCCTTTTTTAAATCATTGGAATTCGACTCATAAAATGAAGAGTCATTTTCTTCTTTCTCTTTGTCCTTTGATATTTTATTATTTATATCAAAATGGAATTGCTCCTTATTTGGCAAAAACAATTTCTTTTTCAAAGATGTTGTTTCCGTTTTTCTTATTGATAATAAGCATTTTTTCTTGTTATGTTGGAGAGGGGCTTTTTCGATATGTTATCTATCATCAAAAAGGCTATGAATTAAAACAAACTTTGAAAAAAAGCGATTGTATTTTTTCAGGCATTTTATTAATCCTTATCTTACCGATACAAACTCCTATTTTTTTATTAGTTATCGCTTGTTTTACTGCTGTGATAATAAAAATGATAACAGGTGGACGAATTAACCCCACGTATGTAGGATTTTTGTTTATCGTTGTCTTTTATTCTCTTACGATGAAATCGACAGAAGGGTTAGATTTAGATATTCAAAATAAAATATTTCCCGTTTTTTCTTCTTTAAAAAGTTTAGGAAATTATGAAACTTTAATTGCTCCTTATGGCAATTTACTTTCTTTCTTTTGGGGAATTCTTTCTAGTAAAGTAGGAACAACATGTGTATTTTTATGTATTCTTTCTTTTCTTTATTTAATTTTAACCCATGTTATTAAATGGAAAATTCCTATCTTTTATATTGGAACAGTATTTTTTGTCACTTTTTTGATAGGAAAAAGTCAACATTTTGGCATTTGGTATCCAATATTTCAAATATTATGTGGAGGAATTTTCTTTGGCGCTATTTTTATGGCAAGTGATCCAATTTCTAGTCCTGTAACTAGTATTGGACAGATTCTTTATGCTATTTCATTAGGATTAGCAACCGTTTTTTTTCGTTATTTAACGCCATATTCTGGCGGTGTTTTACCAAGTGTTCTTTTGATGAATTTTTTGGTTCCTTTCTTTGATCGAATTGGTTCTAGTAGTAAAATTGCGATTAAAAAAATAGGGATTCCTTTAATCACTTTGTTTACTATGGCCATAATGATGATTTCTTATATCACGGCGATTTATTAATTTTGTCAACTTGACAGCAAAATTAGAAAAAAATAAGGGAGTTGATAACCTTTGTTGGAAAAACTCAAAATAGCATGATATAATATTTTTACATAGTATGATACAAAAGGAGGTAGGCTATGAATTGTAAAAAGTGTGGCGCACCTTTAAATGAAAAAGATGCTTTTTGTAAAAAATGCGGTAGTTTAGTAGGATTCGATAATACTCCTTCTCAACCAGAAAAGAAAGCAATTCCTATTCCAGGCTCTGTTTCAAAAAAAGAAGAACCAGAAAAGAAAGAAGAAAAAAAAGAAACGAAAGTAGAAAAAAAAGAAGAGAAAAAAGAAGAACGTGCTAGTATCAATATGGATTTTCTTGAGATACCTAAGGTAGTTTCTAATTTGAAAGAGACAAAACCAAAAGAAGAAGTGAAAATACCAAAAGAAGAAAAAAAGGAAGAAAAAGAAATTAAAAAAGAGGAAGTTGTAAAAGAAGAGAAAAAAGAAGAAAAGGAAAGTAAAAAAGAGATTGCCAAAGAAGAAAAAAAAGCAGAAAAAGAAAAAAAAGAGGAGAAAAAGGAAGAAAAAGAAATAAAAAAAGAAGAAAAAATAGAAGAACCAGAAGAAATTGAAGAGATTAAACGTTCTAATATTGGGCTTATTATCGCTATTATCATTATTATTTTCCTTCTTATCGTTTCCATCTTTTTTGGATATCAATATATTAAAAATAAAAAATCAGAAGCGGAAATTGAAAAGACAAATGGTGCTCAACAAAATTTATATCGAATTAATTTTGAAGGATATCAATTAGATATTCCCCAAGATTATATCTATTATGTATCAGGAGATAAATTATATGTTAGTGATAGTCAAAATACGTGGTATGCGGCTATCCAGATTGTAGAAAAATCATATGAAGAAATTAATACCAATAAAGCGATTGAACGTTTTCGTAAATTAGGATATCATATCGCTTTAGCAGAAGAAAAAAATATAAGTAATCGAAAATATTATGCGGTAGAATTACAATCAGGAACAAAATATGCTCTCGTTGCGTATTCGAAAGCAGATGCCAACCACCTTTTTGCCTTTACCGCTTATAATCCTAATTTTGCCATCGATTATGCGATTTTAGAAAATATTTCATCTATTTTAGATAGTGCGACTTATTTAGGTGAACCAGGTACGATTAATCAAAGTTCTATGGTGGATGTCATTACACCTATTCGATAAGAAAAGTATCGGTATGAAAGATACTTTTTTTTCATAAAATACATTGAAAGAAGAGAAAAGCTATGTTATAATAACACTGGCTTTTTCAAATACACACATTGCGGATTTTTATGCCTAGTGCCAAATGGTGGTGTAAAAAGAAGATGTAATGGAGGAAAATAACAAAAGGAGGAGAAAAATATGGCAGTAGTGTCAATGAGTTATTTACTTGAAACAGGAGTTCACTTTGGTCATCAGACAAAAAGATGGAACCCAAAAATGGCGGAATATATTTTTACCGCAAGAGATGATATTTATATTATCGATTTACAAAAGACAGCAAAAAAGATAGAAGAAGCATACAATGCCCTTTATCAAATTGCTAAAAACGGAGGAAAAGTTTTATTTGTAGGAACGAGAAAACAAGCAAGTGAAGCGATTGTTGAAGAAGCAACTCGTTCAAATTCTTACTATGTCAGAAAGATGGTAAGGAGGAACATTAACTAACTTTAAAACGATTCGTAAGAGAGTAAAACGATTAGAAGAAATCGAAAAAATGGAAAAAGATGGAATCTTTGATCTTTTACCAAAAAAAGAAGTAATTGGTCTTAAAAAAGAATATGAAAAATTAAATAAAGTATTAATTGGTATTCGCAATATGACAAAATTACCAGATGCTTTATATATCGTCGATCCATCCAAAGAAGAAATCGCAATTCGTGAAGCAAGAAAATTAAATATTCCTGTATTTGGAATTGTCGATACAAACTGTGATCCAGATATGGTAGATTATGTTATTCCAGGAAATGACGATGCGATTCGTGCTGTAAAATTAATTACAGGTGTAATGGCTAATGCAATCGTTGAAGCAGAAGGCGGAAAGATGAATAATTACGTTAAAGATGACGATAAAAAAGCGGATGCTGATATTATGGAAAAAGCATTAGAAACAGTAAAAAGAAAAGAAGATAGACCAAAACGATTTGAAAAGAAAAAAGATTTTAAGAAGAAAGAAGAAACAGAAAAAGAAGTACATGAAAGAAAACAAGAAGTAAAAGAAGAAAAAAAAGCGGAAAAAGTAGAAGAGAAAAAAGAAGTGAAAACAAGTAAGAAAAAAGAAGAAAAAGCCGAAGAAAATTTAGAGAAAAAAACGGTGACGGAACTTCGTAATATGGCGAAGGAAAAGGGAGTAAAAGGATACTCTACTATGAAAAAAGCCGAATTATTAGATGCCTTAAAATAAAAAAAGGAAAAAGGAGGTAAATATGATTAGTGCTAGTTTAGTAAAAGAACTAAGAGATCGTTCTGGGGCAGGAATGTTAGATTGCAAAAAAGCCTTAGAAGCAACAAATGGAAATATGGATGAAGCGATCAATTGGTTACGCGAAAAAGGAATTTCTAAAGCAGCGAAAAAAGCCGAAAGAATTGCAGCGGAAGGAATTGCCGCTATATTAGTAAAAAATAATAAAGCTGTAATGGTAGAAGTAAATTCAGAAACTGATTTTGTCGCAAAAAATGAAGAATTTAAAAATTTAGTGAACATGATTTTAAATACCATTATGGAAAGTGATTTAGCAAGTGATGATTTAACTGGTGCTTTAAAACTTACTACGGAGCAAGGAACATTAGAAGATGTAATTATTGAAAAAACTTCTAAAATTGGTGAAAAATTAAGTTTGAGAAGATTTTCTGTTGTTTCCAAAGAAGATAACGATAGTTTTGGAGAATATATACATATGGGAGGAAAAATTGCCGTTCTTACCGTATTAGAAGGATCTAATTCTGAAGTCGCAAAAGAAGTAGCGATGCATGCTGCTGCGATGAGACCTCAATATGTATCCAAAGAAGATGTTCCTCAAGAAGAAGTAGAAAAAGAAAGAGCTGTATTAAAAGAGCAAGCAATCAACGAAGGAAAACCTGCTGAAATTGCCGAAAAAATGGTAGAAGGTAGAATTCGTAAATTTTATGAAGAAATTTGTTTAGAAGAACAAGCATTTGTAAAAGATTCTGATGTCAAAGTAGGAGCCTACGTTAAAAATAACGATGGAAAAATAAAAACTATGATTCGTTATGAAGTAGGAGAAGGAATGCAAAAAAGAGAAGAAAATTTTGCTGAAGAAGTTGCTAAACAAATGGGAAATTAATATGTAAAAAGATGTCAAATCATCTTTTTTTTTGTGTTTTTTTAAAATTTTTGTGAAATTTTTGTGATAAAATTGAAAATAGATGCAAGGATACTTCATATTTCCTTGTGTTATATATAGGAGGGAAAAAAATGGACAAAAAAAAGGCTATTATAGGGGGAGTAATTATTCTTATTCTTTTGGTGGCTGGTTACTTTTGTTATGACATGGTAATTAATCGAAAAGAAGAAAAGAAAGAAGAGAAGGAAGCACCTGTACAGCAACAACAGGAAGTAGTACAAGAATATGAAGAACAAATGGAACATTTTACTGAAGCAACTATAACAGACCAAGATGGAGTTCAAGAAGTATTTAAAATTGAAGATGGAAAATTTATCGATACGATTACGAGTAATGGAAAATCAAAACAAGAAAAGATTACAGGAATTACAGAACCAGTAAAATATTTTAATTATTATACTGTACGTTGTGATGCATCTGTTAATATTTGGTTAGTAACAGAAAGTGGAAATGTTTATTGGGGGAATACAGCAATTTATAAATCTGAACCAACGGGATATCTTGCTTTTACTAAATCAAAATCTTCTGAAAAAATCGTCGATTTAGGATTAACAAAAAGAATCGTACAAGGAGAATGTGGAACTGCTAGAGCTATTTTTAAATCAGAAAGTGGAAAAATATTTGAAGAAGATAGTATGATGAATCTAACTGAAATGAAAGTACGTGCCTCATTAGGAGATGCTCGCGAATATGAAACATTATTTTCAGTAAATACAGATCAAACAGTCACATTTAGAAAAACATTTGAAAAACAAACAGATGATTATGCTTATACAGAAGGAAATGTTGTGGATGAAAATCATCAAGCATTAAAAATAAAAAGTATTATTGCCACTTCAAATATGACTCAAGAAGAAAAAGAAGCTTTTAACATAAATTTATCAAAAGCTATGATGTATTTTATTTCTTCTGATAATAAATTATATTCTTTGGATAATTCTACCATATCAAAATCTACTAAAGAAGCAGTAGTAAAACAAGAAAATGATAAAACAGTAAAAAATATTCAAAATCTAGAATTAGGATATTCTTCAGTTGTTGATTATAAAGGATTCCATAGTTATCCATGGACAATAAAAGATTTAGCTGGAACTATTGTATTTTCTGATGGAAGCACACTTCCTTTAAGTAATATTGCCGAAGCCTTTGTATTACAAAATTAAAAATATTTTAAAAAATGTAAAAAGATGTCAAATCATCTTTTTTTTGTTTTCTTTTAAAATTTTTGTGAAATTTTTGTGATAAAATTGAACATAGATGCAAGGATACTTCATATTTTCTTGTGTTATATAAAGGAGGTAAAAAATGGATAAAAAAAATATAATTATAGGGGCACTTTTAATTATTGTAATTTTATTAGGAGGATATTTCTGTTATGATATGGTAATTAATCGAAAAGAAGAAGAAAAAGAACAACCAAAAAAACAAGAAACGATAGTAGAAAGATATGAACAAAAAATGGAACACTTTACTGAAGCTACAATTGTAGAGGAAGATGATTATAAACAAGCTTTTGTCATTGAAAATGGAACATTTAAAGAGATTACTACATATAAAGGAAAAGAATATCAAACTAAAATTAGTGGAATAGATGGAACTGCAAAATATTTTAATTATACTATAGATTGTGGTGCTATAATAAATATTATCGTATTGACGGAAGAAGGAAATATTTATGAAGGAGATAGTCAAGTATATTTAAATAATGATCTTGCTGCTCTATCACAAAATAAAATAACATTTAAAAAATTGAATATACAAGAAAAAATTCAAGATATTGGATTGAAAAAATTAGAATTTCAAAATTGCGTGAGAGGAAAATTTATCTTTCAAACAGAAGAGGGTAAAATTTTAGATTTGGAAGGAAAAGAAGTGAATGTTATTGAAACATTAGGAAACATTTATTTTCCAGGGGATTTGATGCTTTTTATCAATAAAGATCAAACCGTAAAATTTGAAAAAGCTTATGAACCAAAGGTTCATCTAAAATATGATACAACAGAAGGATATGTTGTCGATAATAATGGACAAAAAATAAAAATAAAAAGCATTATTGCATTAAGTAACGGAAGCGCTAAAGATGAAAAATCAGATGAATGTGATATGGATTTTTCTAAGACGAAAGTTTTTATTATTGCCTCTGACGATTACTTATATTCTTTCGATAGCTCTCGGGTTACAGATGATGCGAAAGAAATTACTGTTCAATTGGAAAGCAAACAAAAAGTAAAAACTTTACAAAATTTAAATTTAGGTTATTCTGCTTGTGATTCTGCCAATTTCCATCAACCAATTAACAAGTATACGCAATTATCAGGATTTATTACTTTAGAAGATGGAAGCGACATAGAATTAAGTAATGTTGAAGAAGCTTTTATTTTAGAAAAAAATAAATAATAAAGGTTTTCTTGAATTAAATAGAAAGAAGTATCTAATTAATGATTTATGATAATATTTTTATCATTTCATATTTTAGTAGTATGTCTTACAGACATACTTTTTTCATGAGAATTTTATTGAATAAAGAAAAAAAATATATTATAATGTAATAGAAAGGATTGAATATATGGAAAGTACTATAGAAGAAATTTTAAAAGAAGCGGAAATAAAAATGCAAAAATCAATTGAAAATTTAGAAAAACGTTTTATTAATGTTCGGGCAGGTCGTGCCAATCCGGCTATTTTAGATAGTGTTATGGTATCTTATTATGGAGTCGATACTCCATTAAAGCAATTAGCGACTATTTCTGTTCCCGAAGCACGTCAAATAGCGATTAAACCATATGATCGTTCTTCTATTTCTGCCATTGAAAAAGCAATTTATGAAGCTAATATTGGTCTTACTCCTAATAATAATGGAGAAGTAATTTTATTGATTATTCCAGCTCTTACAGAAGAGACGAGACGAGATTATGTAAAACAAATTAAATCGATTAGTGAAGAAGGAAAAATCGCTCTTCGTAATATTCGTCAAGATGCAAATTCTGATATTAAAAAATTAGAAATGACAGATGACATAATAAAAGAAGGCCAAGAAGAAGTGCAAGAATTAATTCAAAAATACAATAAAATAGTAGATGAAAAAACAAAAGAAAAAGAAAATGAGTTAATGACAGTTTAATAAAAAGGAATGAGAAGGTCTTATTCCTTTTATATTAAAACGGAAGGTGATAACATGGAAGCAAAAACAAGAAGTGATTTAAGAGTAAGTATTATGACGATTCTTTATCAAATTAATGTTTATCAAAAAAACAAGATGGAATATCATGTCGATGATATTATTAATGAAGTTTTAGAAATTGATAATGAGTTTGTAAAAGAAATTGTCTATGGAGTTTTAACTTATAAAGAACAACTAGATTCTCTAGCAAATTCTTATTTAAAAGATTGGACAATTGATCGATTAGGAAATACTGATAAAGCAATTTTAGAGATGGGAATTTATGAATTACTTTATACAGATACTCCTGATATTGTTTGCATCAATGAAGCAGTCGAACTTGCCAAATCATATAGTGACGATGCTGTTAGAAAGATGATAAATGCCGTTTTGGATGGTATTTATCGGGAAAAAGAAGATCGTGGACAATAAGTATTTAACAGTAACGGCTTTAAATCGATATTTAAAATTTAAATTTGATGGTGACGATAATTTAAAACAAGTATATTTAAAAGGAGAAATATCAAATTTAAAAATTCATTCTTCCGGTCATTATTACTTTTCATTAAAAGATCAAAATAGTATTATACGTGCTATTATGTTTCGAAATTATACTCAGAAATTAACTTTTCAACCAAAAGAAGGAATGGAAGTATTAGTAACAGGTAGTGTCAGTATTTATGAAGCAGGGGGAAATTATCAAATTTATGTTACTGATATGTTAGAAGATGGAAT
>CANQYN010000026.1 GCA_947628105.1 uncultured Bacilli bacterium | reverse complement strand
GAAAAAGTACGACGATTTATCGTAGTGGGACACCAGCTTTACCACTTATCGTGTCTCTTTCAAAAGCTTTACGTTTGGCTTTACTCGATTTAGATGAAAAATATGAGCAGGTGAAAAAAAGAAATGAATATCTTCAAGAAAAATTAAAAAAATATGATAGGGTATCCATTAATACCAACGATTATACTATTCCGCATATGTTAAATATTAGCGTTTTAGATATTAAACCAGAAACGATGCAACATGCTTTAGAAAACTATGATATCTATATTTCTACACAGAGTGCTTGTGCTTCTTCTAATACGGTTAGTAAAGCAGTTTTAGAACTTACAAAAAGTCAAGAAAAAGCTAGTCATAGTTTACGAATTAGTATTTCTTCTCTTACGACAATTCAAGAAATTGATCAATTCGTCAATGCTTTTGATGAATGTTACAATCATTTAATGCTAGGAGAATAAGAAAATGAAAATGATTCGAATTAGTGCACTTTGGTGTAGTAGCTGTATTGTTACTTATCCGATTTGGAAAGAATTACAAGAAAAATATCCCGATATTTCTTTTGAAGAATACGACTATGATATGGATAGTGATCAGATTGCCTCTTTTCAAGTTGGTCAAGTTTTACCAGTTATTCTTGTTTTTCATCAAGGAAAAGAAATAAAAAGAATTATTGGTGAAAAAAAGAAACAAGAAATTTTTGAAGAGATAGAAAAGATGATGGAAAAATTATGAAAAAATATATTGTAATATTATTTTTATTTCTTCTTTTACCAATTGGGGTAATTGCTCAGGAAAAGCCGACTATCTATTTATTTTATAGTTCATCTTGTCCTCATTGCAAAGAAGAAAAAGCTTATTTAAATGAATTAAAAGATGTTTCTGTAAAAATGTATGAGGTAACAGAACATAAAGAAAATTCAATTTGGATGAATAATGTCAAAAAGACATTAGGAGATGATCATCAATATGTCCCTTATACAGTAATTGGAGACATTTCTATTACTGGTTTTAATGAAAATACTAAATTAAGAATTGAAACGGCTTTAGAAGAATGTCAAAAAGAAAAATGTGAAAATATTTCACAAAAAGTAAAAGAGGCAGGGAAGGCATTAACAATTGAAAAAGAGGAAGAAGAAACTAAAAAAGAAGAGGAAGAATTTGAACTTCCTTTATTGGGAAGAGTCAATGGTAAAGAAGTATCTCTTCCTATTGTAGCCATTATTATTGGACTAGTAGATGGGTTTAATCCTTGTGCTATGTGGGTATTGGTTTTTTTAATTAGTTTATTACTAGGAATGAAAAATGAGAAAAGAAGATGGATGATTGGAATTACGTTTCTAACGACTTCTGCTTTCGTTTATCTTCTATTTATGACTGCTTGGCTCAAGATAAGTTTAACGATTAGCCAGATTACTTGGGTTAGAATGCTTATCGGTTTGGTTGCTTTAATAGGAGCTTTTGTCAATATTAAAAACTATATAACAATGAGAAAAAAAGATATTGGTTGTACTGTTGTCGATGAGGAGAAAAGAAAAAAAACAATTACTAAAATAAAGAAAATCGTCAATGAAAAAAGTGCTTTTTTAGCGATAATTGGAGTAATTACATTAGCGTTTTCTGTGAATTTTGTGGAACTTGCTTGTTCTGCTGGACTTCCACTTCTTTTTACTCAGATTTTAGCATTGAATAAATTATCTATATTATCTTATGCTTTCTATATGTTTATTTATATTATTTGTTATTTATTGGATGATATTTTAATTTTTATGATTGCTATGATTACTTTAAAAATAACAGGAATTACAAATAAATATACGAAGTATACTCATCTTATCGGTGGTATTATTATGCTTCTTATTGGTCTTCTTATGATTTTTAAACCAGAGATATTAATGATGAATTGGTAAAAAGAAACCTTGTAGTAATGTTTCTTTTTCTTGACATAATAAAAGACAAGTGGTATGATGAAAAAGAACACAGCGATGTGTTTTTTAAATGCAAAAAACATATATTAAAGAGGGTGGAAAATTTGAAAAAATTAGCGCGATTTTTAGTAGGAGTGAAAAAAGAGGTAAAAAAAATTCGGTGGTCAAATAAAAAGGAAATGTTAACTTATTCAACAGCAACTATTTTATTCGTTCTTTTATTTGGAATCTTTTTCGCAGGATTAGACGTTATTTTATCTGCTTTGAAACAAGTGGTGGCATAGTATGGAAAATGAAAAACAATGGTATGTTGTCAATACATACTCTGGTCATGAAAACAAAGTAAAAGAAAAGTTAGAAATGCGTGCTAGTTCGATGGGGATGGAAGATTATATCTTTCGTGTTGTCGTCCCTGAAAGAACAGAAGTAGAAGTAAAAGATGGAGTAAAAAAAGAAAAAGTTAAAAAAATGTTTCCTGGATATATTTTAGTTGAAATGATTATGACAGATGAAGCATGGTATATCGTTAGAAATACGCCAGGAGTAACAGGATTTATTGGATCATCTGGAAAGGGAGCAAAACCATTTCCATTAACGCCAGCGGAAGTAGATAAGATTTTAGGAACGATGGGAATGAGTCGTTTAGAAATTGGAAATACATTAAACGAAGGAGATATGGTAAAAGTAATTAATGGACCATTTGCTTCGATGGTTGGTAAAGTCAAATCAATTAATAAAGAAACTCAAAAATTAGAAGTAGTACTAGATTTATTTGGACAAGAAACTACGGTTGAACTAGATCTTACTGAAATAGAACATTGCTAAGAAAAAAAGAAAAACGATAAAATAATACTATTTACAAACGTTTTAAAATATGATATATTGATAAAGCTATATATTTTATATGTAGCTCCAAAAGTGGGAGATAACGAGTTGAAGCGGATATCGCTATTACCACTCACGGAAAAAATTTATAGGAGGTGTTTTTCGTGGCAAAGGAAATTAGTAAAGTAATTAAAATTCAAATTGCAGCAGGGAAAGCGACACCAGCACCACCGGTCGGAACGGTATTAGGGCCAGCTGGTATTAACTTACAAGAATTCTGTACAAAATATAATGATGCAACAAAAGATAAAATGGGAGATATTTTACCTGTTGAAATTACAATTTATGAAGATAGAAGTTTTGATTTTGTAATCAAAACCCCACCAACAGCATTCTTAATTAAAAAGTATGCTAAAATTAAAAAAGGTTCTACAAAAGGAGCAAACGAAACGGTTGCTACCTTAAGTAAAGATCAATTAAAAGAAATTGCTGAAACAAAATTGCCAGATTTAAACGCATATACAGTAGAGGAAGCTATGAAAATAGTAGAAGGAACTGCTCGTAATATGGGTGTAAAAATCGCTGAATAATCATATAGGTATTACACCTATGTGGGAGGAAACATCCGCTTAAACCACATAAGGAGGAAAAAATGAAAAAAGGAAAAAAATATACAGAAGCTTTGAAAAAAATAGAAAAGAATAAATTATATTCAAAAGAAGAAGCAATTCAATTAGTCAAAGAAACTTCTGTTTCTCGTTTTGACGGAACGATTGAAGTTGCTTTTCACCTAAACTTAGATACGAAGAAAGCAGATCAACAGTTGCGAGGAGCTATCGTATTACCACATGGTACAGGGAAGACAAAAAAAGTATTAGTTCTTGCGAAAGGAGAAGCTTTGAAACAAGCCAAAGAAGCAGGGGCTGATTATGCTGGTGATACTGATATGATCGAAAAAATCGAAAAGGAAAATTGGTTCGATTTTGATGTTATTGTCGCAACTCCTGATATGATGCCAATGTTAGGAAAATTAGGAAAGGTATTAGGTCCAAAAGGATTAATGCCAAATCCAAAAACAGGAACCGTTACGATGGATACTAAGAAAGCGGTAGAAGACATTAAAAAAGGACGCGTTGAATATCGCGCTGATAGTTATGGAAATGTTCATGCTATTATTGGAAAAGTATCATTCGATAATGAAAAATTAATCGAAAATTTAAATACAATCGTATCTGTAATAGCTAAATCAAAACCATCTGTTGTAAAAGGAAAGTATATTTTAAATATATCTTTAGCTTCTACGATGGGACCTGGTGTAAAAGTATCAATAGATAGTTTTGACATCTAAAAAAAATTATGTTATAATGAATTTGCTTTTGAAAAAATAGATTACCGTAGACAGTAGGTGCGAAAGCTTAATTTCCTACCGAGGATTTAAATGAAATTTAAAAACTTGGGCCTTACTGTTGTAAGGCCTTTATTTACGGATAACAAAGGAGGTGCAAAGTGGCAAATCAAAAAATTATCGATCAAAAGGCAAAAGTTGTAGAAGAGATTAAAGAAAAAATTCAAAATGCTCAATCTGTTGTATTTTTTGAATATCGTGGTCTTACTGTATCAGAAACAGATCGTTTAAGAAAAATATTACGCGATAGTAATTCAGAATATAAAGTTTATAAAAATACTTTGACAAAAAGAGCGTTAGATCAATTAAATATTAATCTTGATGAGCATATGAGTGGACCAAAAGCAATTGCCTTTGGAACAGATAGCGTAGCTCCTATCAAAGCCCTAAATGATTTTGCAAAAGATCATCAAGCATTAGAAATGAAAGTAGGACTTGTCGATGGAGAAATCGCTGATATTAAAATGTTAAAAGAACTTGCATCAATTCCATCTAGAGAAGGATTGTTATCAATGTTTGCAAGTGGCTTATTACAACATATTAAAGATTTTGCAATATGTTTAGATTTACATAGTAAAAATTTAGAAGAAAAATAATTGAAGGAGGAGAAAAAATGGCAAAGTTAAGTGCAAAAGAAATTGTTGATTCATTAAAAGAAATGACACTTTTAGAAATTAAAGAAGTTGTCGATTTAGTAAAGGAGGAATTCGGAGTAGATCCAACTGCTGTTGCTGTTGCTGCTGCACCAGCTGCTCAAGTAGAAGAAGGACCAAGCAGCTTCAACGTTGTTTTAACAGCTGCAGGAGCTAATAAAATTGCCGTTATTAAATTAGTTCGTGATATTACTGGACTTGGATTAAAAGAAGCAAAAGATATCGCTGATAACGGTGGAGTAGTAAAAGAAAAAGCTACTAAAGAAGAAGCAGATGCTATGAAAGCACAATTTGAAGAAGCTGGCGCTACTGTTGAATTACAATAAAAAAAATCAAAATGACTAGCCTGTACTATTTAGTATAGGCTTTTGCCGTCTTTAGTAAAGAAAAGGAGAGATTATGACACATTATTTTGAAAATGACCCTCATTTAAAAAGTCATGAAATAAAAAGAAAAGTAATTATTCATAATCATTCCTTTTCTTTTTATACGGACGATGGCGTTTTCTCTAAAAGGGGTCTTGATTTTGGGACACGGACGTTATTAGAAAACTTGGAACTTTCAAAGATTCAAGGAGATGTTTTAGATTTTGGCTGTGGATACGGACCGATTGCTATCTTTTTAGCGAAAGAGACATCTGCTTCTATCGATGCTGTCGATATCAATAAAAGGAGTATAGCATTAGCTAAGAAAAATGCTATATTAAATCAAGTAGTAATCGATGTATGGGAAAGTGATATTTATTCTAATGTATCTAAAAAATATGATTTTATTATTACTAATCCACCGATACGGGTAGGTAAAAAAATTTTATATCAAATTTTATTTGGGGCAAAAAAACATTTAAAAGAAAAAGGCGAACTTTGGCTTGTTATTCATAAAGACCAGGGTGCTAAAACAGTAGTAAAAGAATTAGAAAAACAATATTATGTCAATATCATATGTAAAAATAAAGGATTTTTTATAATTCAAGCAATAAACAATTGACAGTTTGTCTTTGTTCTGCTAAAATTATAAATTGGTGACATCTACTTAAATTTGAACTTTTGGAGATGAGAAAATATAGTATATAGGGGTGAAATTAGTGGCTTATACATTAAAAAAATTTGGAGATCATCGTAAAAGAAGAAGTTATGCAAAAACAAAAAATGCAATTGAACTAGGGAATTTGTTAGAAGTTCAAAAAAAATCATATCAATGGTTTATCGAAGAAGGAATTAAGGAAACTTTTGAAGATATTTTTCCTGTAGAAAGTTTTACTGGGAATTTATCCCTTGAATTTGGAGAATATTCTTTTGATGAACCAAGATATTCTATTAAAGGATGTAAAGAAAGGTATGCAACTTATGCCGCACCTTTAAAAGTTGCAACTCGTCTTTTCAATCATGAAACTGGAGAAGTAAAAGAACAAGAAATCTATCTAGGTGACATGCCTATTATGACAGAAAGTGGGTCTTTCATTATCAATGGAGCTGAACGTGTTATCGTTTCTCAATTAGTTCGTTCACCTAGTGTTTATTTTGGAAAAGAAGTTGATAAAAATGGTCGTGCCATTATCACTTCACAAGTGATCCCTAATCGTGGAACATGGTTAGAATATGAAACGGATGCTCGAAATGTTATTTATGTTCGAATCGATCGTACTAGAAAAGTGCCTATTACGACTTTATTGCGTGCTGTGGGACTTTCTAATGATGAAGATATTTATGATTTATTTGGACAAAGTGATTATATCGAATTAACTATCAGTAAAGATACTAATAAAAATACAGATGAATCTTTAATTGATATTCACGCTAAATTAAGACCCGGTGAACCTTCTACCTTAGATAGTGCCAAAAATCAATTAATCACTAGATTTTTTGATTCTTTTCGCTATGATTTATCAAAAGTAGGACGTTATAAATTTAATAAAAAATTAAATGTTATCGATCGTCTATTAGGATGTAAAATTGCGGAAACAATTAAAGTAGGGAAAAAAGTAATTGTTGAAAAAGATACTGAGATTACAAAAGAAGTATTAGAAACATTAAAACCAGTATTACAAGATGGTTATGGGATGAAAGAGGTTTTAATTAATCAAGATTTAGATACCTTTAATAAAGTACAAATCATTAAAGTATATTCTAAGGCTAATCCTGATCAAATTGTAAATATTATCGGAACAGATCCATCTGTCGATGTGAAAAGACTCACAATACCAGATATTTATGCTACCACTTCTTACTATATGAATTTATTAGAAGGAATTGGAAACTTTGATGAAATTGATCATTTATCAAATCGTCGTGTAAGACAAGTAGGAGAGTTATTACAAAATCAATTTCGCGTAGGTATCGGTCGTATTGAACGGGTTATTCGTGACCGTATGTCGACACAGGAAATTACGGAAGTAACTCCCAAATCTTTAATCAATATTCGACCTCTTACTGCCGCAATGAAAGAATTTTTTGGTAGTAGCCAATTATCTCAATTTATGGATCAAACAAATCCAGTCGCAGAACTTACTAATAAGCGAAGATTATCTTCTTTAGGACCAGGTGGATTATCCCGTGATCGAGCAGGAATGGAAGTACGTGATGTCAATCCTTCTCATTATGGAAGATTATGTCCTATTGAATCACCAGAAGGACCTAATATTGGATTGATTACTTCACTTGCTAGTTATGCTAGAATTAACGAATATGGATTTATTATGACTCCTTATCGAAAAGTAGAAAAATCTACTTTAACAGATGAAGTAACTTATATGACGGCAGATGAGGAGATGGATTATTATATTTCTCCCGCTACGATAAAAGTAGATAAAGACAACAAAATTATAGAAGAAAGAGTACCAGCTCGTTATAAAAACGAAGATATTATTATTGAATCTACGAAAGTAGATTACGTGGATGTTTCTCCACAACAAGTAGTATCTATTACGACAAGTGGAATTCCTTTCTTGGAACATGACGATGGAAAAAGAGCTTTAATGGGAGCCAACATGCAACGTCAAGCTGTTCCTTTATTAAAAGCTGAAGCACCTTTAGTAGGAACAGGAGTAGAAGCGATTGCTGCTCGTGATTCTGGCGCTGTTGTTATTTGTAAAGCCGATGGAGTTGTCGATTATGTAGATGCTAATAAAATATTAGTAAAAACAAAGGGTGGAATAGATACCTATTATTTAAATGGGTTTGAAAGAAGCAATAACGGAACTTGTTATCATCAAATTCCTATCGTGAAATTAAATGATAAAGTAAAAAAAGGAGAAGTTATTGCTGATGGGCCAAGTACCGATTTAGGAGAGATGGCACTTGGAAAAAATGTCCGAGTTGCTTTTATGAATTATAATGGATATAACTACGAAGATGCCATCATTTTAAATGAACGTTTAGTCAAAGATGATGCTTATACTTCTATTCATATTGAAGATTATGAAATCGAATGTCGTGATACTAAATTAGGACCTGAAGAATTTACAAGAGATATTCCTAATGTAAGCGAAGAATCTCGTAAAAATTTGGATGAAAATGGTATTATTCGAATTGGAACAGAAGTCAAAGATGATGATATCTTAGTAGGAAAAGTAACACCAAAAGGAATGGCAGAATTAACTTCAGAAGAAAAGCTATTACATGCTATTTTTGGTGAAAAAACAAGAGAGGTAAGGGATACTTCTTTACGTGTACCTCATGGAGAAGCAGGAATTGTTCATGATGTCAAAATATTTACTAAAGAAGATAGTGATGAATTAGGAGCAGGAGTTTCTAAAATTGTTCGTGTTTATATTGCCAAAAAACGAAAAATCAGTGTTGGTGATAAGATGGCAGGACGTCATGGAAATAAGGGAGTTATTTCATTGATTTTACCAGAAGAAGATATGCCTTATTTACCAAACGGAGAACCAGTTGATATTTTACTTAATCCACTAGGGGTACCATCTCGTATGAATTTAGGACAGATATTAGAGATGCATTTAGGAATGGCAGCGAGAGAATTGGGAATTCATGTTGCTACTCCAGTATTTGATGGAGCTACTCGTGACGAGATTATCGATGCTTTAAAAGAAGCTGGTTTAGATGAGGATGGAAAAACAGTTTTATATGATGGACGTACGGGAGAACCGTTTGATAATCGAATTAGTGTTGGTGTCATGTATATGATTAAATTACATCATATGGTTGATGATAAGTTACATGCTCGTTCGACGGGACCTTATTCATTAGTAACACAACAACCACTAGGAGGAAAAGCTCAATTTGGTGGACAAAGATTTGGAGAAATGGAAGTATGGGCCTTAGAAGCTTATGGGGCAGCCCATGTTTTACAAGAGATGATAACTATTAAATCAGACGACGTAGTTGGTCGTGTTAAAGTATATGAGGCTTTAGTAAAAGGACTTCCTATTCCACCAGCCGGAGTACCAGAAAGTTTCCGAGTTTTAATTAAAGAATTCCAAGCATTAGGACTTGATATATCAATTTTAAATAAAGATGGAGAGTTCGTCGATATGAAGGAATTAGAGCAAAGTGATGATGATACTTATCTTTCGACAGAAGACTTTGAAAATCATAGTGATTCTGAAGAAGGAGAAGAAATAGAAGAAACATCAGAAGAAGATGGTTTTGAAGAAGAAGTTAGTTTTGATGATTTAGAACCAGATGAACAAGATTTGGAAGAAGTTTTTATGGAAGGGGATGAATAGGATGGATGTTAATCAATTCGAAGGAATCAAGATAGCCATTGCCTCTCCAGAAAAAATTCGTCAATGGTCTCATGGCGAAGTAAAAAAAGCAGAGACAATTAATTATCGTACATTAAAACCAGAACGAGATGGTCTATTTTGTGAAAAAATCTTTGGACCAATGAAAGACTTTGAATGTTCTTGTGGAAAGTATAAACGTTTACGATATAAAAACATTGTATGTGATCGCTGTGGAGTAGAAGTAACGAAATCAAAAGTTCGTCGTGAACGTATGGGACATATTGAACTTGCTACTCCCGTTTCTCATATTTGGTTTTTTAAAGGGGTACCATCTCGTATGGGTCTTGTCTTAGATTTATCTCCTAGAGATTTAGAGGAAGTTTTATATTTTGTGTCTTATGTAGTATTAGACCCAGGAGCTGCTCCACTGGAGAAAAAACAAATTATCAGTGATAAAGAATATCGTACTTACTATGAAAAATATGGAAATAGTTTTCGGGTTGGTATGGGAGCAGAAGCGATTAAAGAATTGTTAAAAGAAGTAGATTTAGAAAAAGAAATCAATGCAATTAAAGAAGAAATAGACGGAATTAAAGATTCTGCTAGTCAAAAAAGAGTTCGTTTAATTAAACGTTTAGATGTTTTAAATGCTTTTTATGAATCAGGAAATCGTCCTGAATGGATGATTATGGATGTAATTCCTGTCATTCCGCCAGATCTTCGTCCTATGATTCAATTAGATGGTGGTCGTTTTGCTACTTCTGATTTAAATGATTTATATCGTCGTGTTATCAATCGAAATAATCGATTAAAAAAATTAATGGAATTGGGAGCTCCAAGCATCATTATTCAAAATGAGAAACGTATGCTTCAAGAAGCTGTTGATGCTTTATTTGATAATGGACGTCGTGGACGTAATATTACGGGAGCAGGAAATCGTGCCTTAAAATCATTAGCTAGTATGTTAAAAGGAAAACAAGGTCGTTTCCGTCAAAACTTACTAGGAAAACGTGTTGACTATTCAGGACGTTCTGTTATTGTTGTAGGACCAAATTTAAAAATGTATGAATGTGGTATTCCCAAAGAAATGGCATTGGAATTATTTAAACCACATGTTATTAATGGCCTTGTATCGAAAGATATTGCTTCTAATATTAAAGCAGCTAAACGAATGATTGAAAATCAAGATGAAAGAGTATGGGATATTGTAGAAGAAAAAATTAAAGAACATCCCGTTATGTTAAACCGTGCTCCGACTTTACACCGCCTTGGTATTCAGGCTTTTGAACCGAAGTTAATTAGTGGACGATCTATTCGTCTTCATCCACTTGTATGTACTGCTTTTAATGCCGATTTTGATGGAGATCAAATGGCAGTTCACGTACCAATTAGTGAAGAAGCAAAAGCAGAAGCTCGAATTTTAATGTTGGGAGCAAATAATATTTTAAAACCTTCTGATGGAAAACCAATCGTTACTCCTGGACAGGATATGATTTTAGGAAATTATTATTTAACACTAGAAAAAGCGGGGCTTCCAGGGGAAGGGAGAGTATTTAAAGATCCGAATGAAGCTTTAATGGCTCAAGAAAGAAGAGAAATTACTCTTCATACGAGAATTGCGATTCCTGTTCGTGCTTTTCGTCATAAAATTTTCCCTGATAATTATCTTGATAAATATTTAGTGACGACACCAGGAAAATTAATTTTTAATGAAATTTTCCCTGATACATTTCAATATATCAATGATAATTCTGATGAAAATGCAGAAAATATTACCCCTAGCAAATACTTTTTAGATAAAGGATCTAACATTAAAGAAGAAATTGCTAAAATGGAATTAGTAAAACCATTTGCAAAAGGAACGTTAACAAATTTAATTGCTCAAATTTATAAACGTTATCAAACGACAGAAACTTCTATTATGTTGGATAAATTAAAAGATTTAGGATTTAATTACTCTACTTTATCTGGTATTTCTATTGGAATTGGCGATATTATCGAATCAAAGAAAAAACCAGCTATTTTAGAAGCAGCTAGAAATATGGTAAATCAAATTAATAAGCAATTTAAACGAGGATTAATTACCGAACGAGAACGTTATGAAAAAGTAGTAGAAACTTGGAATAATGCGAAAGATGAAATCGCTGATGAGCTTACAGATATCATTAACAATAATAAAGATAATCCAATTTCTATCATGATAAATTCAAAGGCTCGTGGTAATATGAGTAACTATAATCAAATGGCTGGAATGCGTGGTTTGATGCAAAAACCAACAGGAGAAGCCACTGAAATTCCAATCGTATCTTCCTTTGTAGAAGGAGCGGATGTATCAGAATTCTTCCTTGCTACTCATGGGGCTCGTAAAGGAGCGGTTGATACGGCGTTAAAAACAGCCGATGCTGGATATTTAACTCGTCGTTTAGTTGATGTTGCTCAGGATATTATCGTTCGCGAAGAAGATTGTGGAACAGAAAATGGAGTTGTGGTAGAAGCATTCTTAAATTCTGATGGTACTGAAATCGAATCTCTTCGTAACCGTATCGTTGGACGATATACCAATA
The DNA here is from genome assembly GCA_947628105.1 of uncultured Bacilli bacterium. Taxonomy (GTDB): domain Bacteria; phylum Bacillota_I; class Bacilli_A; order RF39; family UBA660; genus CANQYN01. Next base: position 1,130 of record CANQYN010000026.1, on the reverse strand, counting down.
AAAAAGTAATTCATCCTGAGACAAAAGAAGTTATTGTCGATAAAAATACTTATATTACAGAAAATTTAGCAGATAAAATTATTAAAGCAGGAGTAAAAAAAGTATCGATTCGAACAGTTCTTACTTGTCGTTGCGAACATGGCGTATGTATCAAATGTTATGGTCGTAACTTAGCAACTGGTTCTTTAGTAGAAGTAGGAGAAGCAATTGGTATTATGGCTGCTCAATCAATTGGAGAACCAGGTACTCAACTTACGATGAGAACGATTAACTCTGGTGGTGTTGCAGGAGACGATATTACACAAGGGCTTCCTCGTGTACAAGAATTATTTGAAGCTCGTAACCCTAAAGGAAAAGCTACGATTTCTGAAATCAATGGAGTTGTTAGTGAAATCGAAGATGAAAATGGAAAATTAATTATTAAAGTTAAAAATGATGTGGAAGAAAAACAACATACTTCAAATTATGGTGCTAAATTAGCCGTTAAAGTAGGAGATGAAGTAACGGCAGGACAACGTCTTACTCATGGAGCAATCAATCCAAAAGAATTATTAACAGTAACAGATCCAATTACAGTTCAACAATATATCTTGTCAGAAATTCAAAAAGTTTATAGTTCTCAAGGGGTAGATATTGCTGATAAGCACGTAGAAGTAATGGCAAAACGAATGATTTCAAAAATTCGTATTATCACATCAGGAGATTCTTATTTCTTACCAGGTACAATGGTTAATATGAATGATTTTACTGATATTAATAAAGAATTAATTTTAAATGGAAAACGTCCTGCAACAGGAAGACCAGTTTTATTAGGAATTACGAAAGCAAGCTTAGAAACAGATTCATTCTTATCGGCAGCTTCTTTCCAAGAAACAACGAGAATGTTAACTGATGCAGCGATTCATGGAAGTGTTGATCACTTAAATGGATTAAAAGAAAATGTTATCATTGGTAAATTAATTCCTGCTGGAACAGGTGCTAAAAAGTATCGTGAAGCAGAATATCAATTAGAAGATGAAATTATCGATGAAGAGCCACTAGAAGTATTTGAAAAAGAATTTATGGAATAAAAAAAAGCTATTTTAAATAGCTTCAGAATGTAGACAAACCCCTAGATTTTTTCTAGAGGT
>CANQYN010000025.1 GCA_947628105.1 uncultured Bacilli bacterium | reverse complement strand
CAATAAGCTATTTTATTACTTCTACCTACCCTACCACGAATCTGATATAATTGTGATAATCCATAATGATCCGCATCAATGATAATCAATGTATTGACATTTGGAATATCAATTCCAGTTTCAATAATGGTAGTACATAATAATACATCATATTTGTATTGAATAAAATCATTCATAATATTTTCTAATTCGTTTTTATTCATACGTCCATGTGCATAAGCAATTTTTGCATCTGGAACAAGGCTTTTTATTTTTTGACTCTTTTCTTCTATATCTTCTACATAATTATATAGAAGAAAAACTTGTCCATTACGAGCGAGCTCTTTATAAATTGCATCTTTAATTACAACATCATTTTCTTCTAATACATAAGTTTGAATGGGATAGCGATCAACAGGGGCGGTTTCTATCAAGGATAAATTTCTCAATCCTGTCATCGACATTTGCAAAGTTCTTGGAATAGGTGTCGCTGACAAGGTTAAAACATCAATATTATTTTTATATTCTTTTATTTTTTCTTTATGCCTTACTCCAAATCGTTGTTCTTCATCAATAATCAAAAGTCCCAAATCATGAAATTCTATATCATTGCTTAATAATCGATGGGTTCCTATTACAAAATCGACTTTTCCTTCTTTTATATTTTTAATAATATCCTTTGTTTTTTTAGCAGAAACAAATCGATTTAACAATTCAATCTTAACAGGAAATTCTTTAAATCGGTCAATTGCACTTTGAAAATGCTGATTCGATAAAATGGTAGTTGGGCAAAGATAGGCCACTTGTTTTCCAGACATAATTGCTTTAAAAGCTGCACGAAAAGCTACTTCTGTTTTTCCATAGCCCACATCCCCACATAATAATCGATCCATAGGCCGTTCTTTTTCCATATCTTGTTTTATTTCTTCGGAAACTTTTATTTGATCTTTCGTTTCTTCATAATTGAACATACTTTCAAAAATTGCCTGTTCTTCTGTATCTTTATCAAAAGCAAAACCTTTCGTTGCTTCCCTTTTTGCATAAAGTTTTAATAATTTTCCTGCAATATCTTCTATCTTTTTTCGTACTCTTAATTTCGTTTTTGCCCATTCACTACTTCCCAATTTATTAATTTTAGGAATAATCCCATCATTCGATGAATATTTCGTTATCGTATCAATCTTTTCAACAGGAATATATAATTTATCTCCACCACGATATTCTATTGCTAAATAATCTTTTTTAATACCATTTTTTGTTAAAGTTTTAAGACCTATATATTTTCCAATTCCATGAATAGTATGAACTATATAATCGCCTATATTTAATTTGTTAATATCCCTTATTTTATTTCCTATTTTAAATTTAGATTTATATTTTACTGTTTTTTCTGTTTTATGAAAAATATCATTTTCTCCTAAAACAATATATTTATTGATAGAAAAAGCCTCTGTTATATTTTTTATAATCAAATTTATTTTATTTTCTAAAATATTATTTTCATTGGTAATTACAAAATTTACATTTTTTAAATAATCTACTAGTTTATTTATTTGATAATTATTTTTAAGACAAATAATAACAGTATATTTATCTTTTATCATTTTATTTAATTCTTTATTCATTTCTAATGGGGTTTTTGAAAGAAATGAGATAACAGTTGCATTTATATGAGTTGATTTTTCTTTTAAAAAATTATCATCAGAATTAAGATAAATTATTTTTTTATTTTTTATATCATCAAAATTATTCATATAAGATAATTTTTTTTCATCTTTCTGTTGTTTTCGATAGTTATCAATTTCTTCTAATAACAATTCATATTCTTTTTTTATTTGAGAAATATTATCAAATATAACTATAGGATCATCCATATAATCATTAATATTTTTAACTGCTATATATTGATTTAAATATTTTTGTTTTCTTTTGTTTTCGTCGATTTCTTTATCAATTAAAAATTCGCTATTGGGAAATATTATTATCTTTGAAATTGAATGAATTGCTCTTTGGGTTTCTGTATTAAAATATCGAATTGAATCTACTTCATCTCCCCAAAATTCTATTCTTATAGCATTTTCCTCTTGAATAGGAAACACATCAATTACAAATCCCCTAACTGCAAATTCGCCTGTTTTTGTAACTAATGTTTCTTTACTATAACCTAATAAATTCAATTTTTTAATAATATCATTAAAAGTATATTCTCTTCCTTTTTCTATTTCTAGTTGCTGTTTTAAAAAATATTGTTTTGATGGAAGATATCTCAAATATCCCATTAAATTAGTAATTACAATTTTTGGCTTATTATCCAACAAATCTATTAAAGTTTCTATCCTTGTATTTTTTAATTCTGGTGATGCGGCTATAGCTTCACTTGTTAAAAAATTATCCATGGGAAATAAATTGATTTCATCTGTATAATTTGATAATGTTTGATACATTTTATTAGCATCATATAAATTGGAAGAAACATATAATATTGATTTTTTTTTCTGTCTTAATAATTTTTTTAAATAGATGGCCTTTGTTTCCATAGTTAAACCAGATATTTTTTCAATATCTGGGGATATTTCAATAAATTTTTCAAAAATTGACATGATACCACCTCTTTTATTTTTGATTATATTTATTCATTACAGTATCAAAATCTAAAGTAAGATAATCTTCTATTATACTCGGTATTTGGGAAATTATTGTATCAATAATTTTTTTTTCTTCTTTGGTAAATTTTCCTAATACATAATCTTTTGTATCCATATTTTTATTATTCGATATTCCTATTTTCAATCGCTTATATTCTATAGTTTTTAAATATTTTTCAATATTTTTTAATCCATTATGTCCGCCTGATCTTCCTTTTAATTTAAGTTTTATCTTACCAACAGGCATGTCCAAATCATCACTGATAATTAATATATCATCAATATTTATTTTGTAAAAATTAACAAAATCATAAAGTACTTGTCCAGATAAATTAATATATAACTGTGGTTTTAATAAAATAATTTTTTCACCATGATAAAAAAATTCTTCATATAAGCCATTCATCTTTTTTTTAGTAATTTTTATATTTTGTGATTTAGCAAATGTATCAATGGCTTTAAATCCTATATTATGACGAGTTTCGTCATATTCTTTTCCTATATTTCCCAAGCCAACTATTAATTTCATTTAATCACCTCTATGAAATTTTTGATATACTTCATTCTTTGGTATTTTATATTTATGCGCTACTTGTTTTATAGCATCTTTAGAACTTATTCCAGTGTCAATTAATTTTTGAATTTGTTCCTCTATTGATAAAGTAGATTCTTCTTTTTCTTTATTTCCTTCTATAACAACTACTAGTTCTCCCTTTACGTCAATCATCTGTCTTTTTACATCACTTATAGAACCACGATATATCTCTTCATATCGCTTCGATATTTCCCGGGAAATACTAATTTTTCTATTTCCCAAAATTTTTTCAGCGTTTTCTAACATTTTTTCAATACGAAAAGGTGATTCGTAAAAAATCATTGTTTCTTTTTTATTTTTTAACTCTTCTAATTCTTTTTTTCTCTTACTTTCTTTACTATTTAAAAAACCATAAAAAGAAAAAGGTTTTGTTTCTAATCCAGATACAATAAGAGCTGGAATTAAAGCATTCGCTCCTGGTAAGGCAACTACATTATATCCATTTTCAATAGCACATTTTGTAAGTTCATATCCAGGATCACTAATAACCGGGGTTCCCCTATCACTAACAACTCCTATATTTTTTCCATTTTCTAAATAAGTTAATAATTTTTCTCTATTCTTATATTCATTATGTTCATGATTTGAAATTAGCTTTTTTTTCAATCCTAAATGTTTTAATAAAATACCCGTTACCCGTGTATCTTCTGAAAATATTACTTCTACTTCTTTTAAAATATTAATAGCTCGTAATGTAATATCATCTAAATTTCCTATTGGAGTAGGAATTAAATAAACTGTGGGTGTTCCATCATAACTTTTTTGTGACATTTAATCACCTCTTTTAAAACATTTTATTATTTCTTCTATATAATTTCCATTTTCTAGATGAACATATAAAGGTTTCATTATTTTAATTCCTGGTTTTCCATTTTTAGTAGCTTCAATTAATACCATATTAGCGTCTTTTCCAAATTTTGGATAAACAAATTGAATTCTCTTAGGTTCCAAATTATTATTTTTCAAACAAAGAATAATATCAATTAATCTTTCTGGTCGATGAACCATTGACAAGATTCCTCCATTTTTCAATAATTTCTTACTGCATAAAGCAATATCTTCTAACGTTAATAAAACTTCGTGACGGGCAATTGTTTTATAAATACTTTCATTTTTATTAGAATTTTCATAAATTTTAAAAAAAGGAGGATTGCATGTAATAACATCAAATTGATCTGATTCAGATTTTTTTGTATATTCTTTTATATCTTGATTAAATAATTTTATTTGTTTTTCAAGATGGTTATAACAAACTGAATCTTTCGCTAAAGAATATACTTTTTCTTGAATTTCAATTCCTATTATTTTACTTTTCGTTCTAGTAGAAAGAATTAAAGGAATAATTGCATTCCCCGTTCCTATATCTAAGATATTAGTAATGTTTTTATTTAGTTTTACAAATTGCGCTAATAAAACTGAATCTAAAGAAAATTGAAACATATCAGTGTCTTGATATATTTTTAAATTATTGTAATTTAATAAATCATTTAATACTTTCATCTAAAGAAACCTCAATTGTATTTCCATCTTTCAATTCAATAGTATAATGTCTTTTTAAAATATTTATACTAATGACTTTTCCTTCTTTTCCTTCATATTCTATCGCTTGTCCAATTTTAGGAATTCCCTGACGTAAATCTTTATAAGTTTCATCTTCATATTTTAAACAACAAAGTAATCTACCGCAAATTCCATTAATTTTGCTTGGATTTAAAGAAAGATTTTGATTTTTTGCCATAGAAATAGAAACAGAATCAAATTCTTTTAAAAATTTAGAACAACACAATTTTCTACCACAAATTCCATAACCACCAATTTCTTGAGCTTTGTCTCTTACTCCAATTTGACGAAGTTCAATACGAGTTTTATAAATAGAAGCAAGTTCTTTAGCTAAATCGCGGAAATCTATCCTACTACTAGCATAAAATTTAAACATTAATTGTTCTCGATCAAAAGTATAACTAGCATCAATAATATTCATATCTAAATGATATTTTTTTGCAAGTTCTTTTCCTTTTTTTAAAGCTTGTTTAGAATCTCTTAGATTCTCTTTATTTGTATAATAATCCTTTTTAGTTGCGACTCGTTCAACTGAAAATAAATCTTCTTTTAATTTACTTTTATCGATTGGATGTACTGCTGTAGCAATTTTTCCAAATTCTAAACCTCGTTCTGTATTTACTAATACATTATAGCCTATCTTTACTTTTTCTTCCTCATCAATATAAAAATATTGTATTCTCTCATTTTCTTTAAGCGTAACTCCTACAATCTTGTCCATCTAAATTTCCTCTTTTCAAATCAATAATTAATTTGTCTATTAATAAATTCGCATTAGCGTTTAATTTTACATTTTCTTTAGTATGAAGAAGAATTTGAATTTTTTGGTTAATCATTTCTAATGAATTTTGTTGAGCTATCTCTTTCAATTCTTCCTCAACTTGAAAAAATAATAAATTTCTATGAATTTGATAATTCATTATATCTTTATAATACAAAATCATAATATCAAAGGCAAAGAGAATTTCTTCTCGGCTTTTTATTATATCATGCCATAATTTATTTGTGTTAATAATTGTCTCATTTCCATATTTTTCAAAATAACTAATAAATTTTTTAATCTGGGAAATATTATTTTCCAAATTTTCTGATAATGTTTCTGGTATTTGTGTAAATGATTTAATTTTTTCTTTCAAAGAAGTATCATCATTGAAACATTTATTTAATGTAACAATTTGACATCTTGACACAATCGTATCTATCATTTGATATATATTATCAGTCAATAATATTGCAATAATTCCTTTTTCCGGTTCCTCTAAAAATTTAAGTAATGTATTAGCAGCAGAAACGTTTAATTTTTCTGCCTGATTAATTATATATATCTTTTTATCACTTTCTATACTAGTCATACTAAATTCACTTTTTAAATTATCAATCTGTTCCTTCTTAATCCAAATTCCATCAGGTTCTATTATTTTTACTTCTAAAAAAGAATTTTTATCAATATTATCACATTGAAAACATTTTTTGCATTGTTTCTTATTTGTATAATGAAATGGACATAAAATACTTTTTACAAATGATTTAGCAAATTCTTCTGGAAATGGATATCCCGAAGTCTCAATAAGATAAGCATGAGATAATTTATTTCTATCGATAGCATTTTTAAATATTTGATATGCTATTTTTTGTGAATCTTTGTAATCTTCCAACATACTTATCACCTCTTTAATAAAATAATTTTTGAATAAGTATTAATGCAAATAAGGCTGGCATTCCTAGTATTGTAATTGATCCTACTGTTACTACATTAATAGGAACAATTAAATTTAGAGAAGTAGCTAACATGTTATATCCATATAAAATTAAAATAGAAAATAGTATATTTTTCATAATTTTTACTATTTTTTTCATATTATCACCTATTTTATCTTATGTCGGACAAGTTAAATTATGATATTTCTGTACGTGTTTCCATTGCCATTTCCAATGTTAACGTGTCAATATATTCCATATCTACGCCAATAGGAACCCCGTGTGCTATTTTGGTAATCACTACATCGTATCCTTCCAATAATTTTTTTATATATAATGAAGTAGTTTCCCCTTCGATACTTGGTTTAACAGCTAATATTACTTCCTTTATTTTTTCTTTTTTTATTTTTTCTATTAAAGAAGAAATATTAATATCTTCAGGATTAATTCCATCTAATGGAGATATTAATCCATCTAAGACATGATATAAGCCTTTATAAGTTCCTGTTTTTTCAAATAAAATAATATTTTTAGGTTCTTCAACTACACATATTGTTTTCTGATCTCGATTTTTATCTTTACATATACTACATAAATCTTCTTCTGATAAACCATTACATTTTTTACAACGTTTTACTTTTCTTTTGGCATCAATTATTGATTTTGAAAAAAGTTCAATCATTTCATCATCTAAATCTAAAATCGATAAGGCTAAACGCTCCGCTGTTTTTTCACCAATACCAGGTAATTTTTTAAAACACTCAATTAAATTATTTATACTTTTTGGATAATTCATAAACTAAAATATTCCTGGAATTCCTTTTAAATTTTTTCCCATTTTTTCTTCTACTTCCTTATCTATTTGCTTCATAACATCATTAACCGCTACTAAAATCATATCCTCTAACATTTCAATATCATCATTTTCAAGATTGTCAGCATTAATTTTAATACTTTTAATTGTCTTATTTCCCATAGCGATTACTGTCACAATAGATGAAGTTGAAGTAAATTCTTTTTCATCTATTTTATTTTTTTCTTCCATCATTTCTTTTTGCATTTTTTGAGCTTGTTTTAACATTGCTTGCATATTCATAAATTTTCCTTCTTTCTAACTATATTCTACTAAATTTCCAAATGTTTCATCAATTACAGTTTCATTTTCTTTTTCAATTTGAAAAAATTTTTCTAAATCATCAGGTTCTTCTATATATTTATATTCTTTTTCTTTATTATTAAATTCTTTTTTTATTATTTCCCAAGAATCTTTATCAGTCGCAATAGAATAAATTTCTTTTTCAAAAAGAAGCGATAATAATTTATCAATTTCAAGAATATTTTTATTATATTCTTCTGACAAACGTTCTGTCGAATAAATAAAAATAATATGATTTTCACTTGCTGCTTTTAAATTTCCATCTATTATTATGGAAGCTATTTTACTATAATCTGGATTTATAAGATAATTTCTTACTTCTTCTATTTTTTCTTTTGCCATTAGTAAATTTTTTCTTTTAAAAGAAGATAAAGTATTATTGATTCTTATTTCTTTTAATTTCATTATTTTCTCTTTTAAAAACTTATTTTCTTCTGATGATTTTTTTTCGTTTTTATCCAATTTTTCTACTGATTTTTCTTTTTGCTCATTTTTTTCATTTTCATTATTATTTTCTTGTTTTATCTCCATTTGTATATTTTTAATTTTATTATTTTCTAATTTTTTATTAGAAACTGGTGCAATATCATTATTACTATTTAATATTTGTATTATTGTTATTTCAAATATTAATTTCGGATTATTAGATTTTTTCATATTCGTCATAGCTTCATTAAATATTTTCAAATATTCTACAACCGAATTTTTTTCAATTTTATCTTTTATATCATCATATATATTATAATTTTCACTAGTATCCTTAAAATATTTTGGTACATTAATATAAAGTAAAATATTTCTTAAAAAAGATATAATTTCTTCTGACAATTTTACAAAATTTTTACCTTTTTTATCATAATCGTCTATAATTTTAAAAACATTATCATATTTTTTTTCTACAATAGAAAAAATTAAATCTTTTAATTGTTTTTGCGGCAGAGTTCCATTAATTTCATGTACATCCTCTAAAGTTATTTTTTCTACAGAATATGCCGATACTTGATCCAAAATACTTAAAGCATCTCTTAAACATCCATCCGACAATCTACTAATTTCTTCTAAAACTCCATTTTCTACTATAATTTTTTCTTTTTTTGTAATATTTTTTAAATGTTCAATCATTAAGGATGAATTTATTTTTTTAAAATCGAAACGTTGACAACGAGACAAAATGGTTAATGGAATTTTATAAGGCTCTGTAGTTGCTAAAATAAAAATAATATGTTCAGGTGGTTCTTCTAAAGTCTTTAATAAAGCATTAAATGCACCAGTAGTAAGCATATGAACTTCATCTATTATATATACTTTATATTTTCCATTAGCAGGAACTAAATTTGCTTTTGTTCTAAGATCACGTATTTCATCAACCCCATTATTAGATGCAGCATCAATTTCTAATATATCCACTGTTTGCTTATTATTTATTTGTGTACAACTAATACATTTATTACATGGCGTAGTATCTTTTAAATCAGTACAATTAATTGTTTTAGCAAAAATTTTTGCAATACTTGTTTTTCCTGTTCCCCTAGGACCTGTAAATAAGTAAGCATGCGATATATGATTTCTTTTTATAGCATTTTTTAATGTAGTAACAATTATATTTTGTCCTACTACTTCGTCAAAATTTTCAGGTCTATATTTTCTATATAAAGTTTGATACATTTTTTCACCACCGTAACTATTTTTATTATATCATTTTGTCTTTTTTTTTTAAAGTTTAGTAACCTTTTATTTAATGTTTCACGTGGAACATTCTTTTTTATAGTTTTAATGTTTCACGTGGAACATTCTTTTTTATAGTTTTAATGTTTCACGTGGAACATTTATCTCATTTTATGAAAAAAAGTTTGTAATAATTTAATACTTTCTTCTTTTAAAATATTATATTTTATTTCATATTTCTCTTTTTTTAATATATTATATTTTCCAATAATACCACCAAATTTTTCATTGGATGTAGAAAAAATAATTTTTTTAATTCTTGATTCTAAAATAGCTCCGGTACACATAACACATGGTTCTAATGTTACATATAAAATACAATCATCTAGTCGCCATGTTTTTAATTTTTTTGAAGCTTTTTCTATAGCAATTATTTCTGCATGTCTTGTACAATTTTTCTTTTTTTCTTTCATATTATGTGCTCGAGATATTATTTTATTATTTTTAACAATTACTGCTCCTACTGGAATATCGTTACTTTTAAATGCTTTTTTAGCTTCATTTAAAGCAATATTCATAAATTTTATATCATCCATTTTTATCACCTACAAAAAAGCACACACATTTAGAGATTCTTAAGGCTGCTATCTTCCGATTCTGACCTGGTTCGAATATAAATGTTGTGCTATAAATAATATACACTATATAACACAATTTATCAATTTTTTTAATGTTCCACGTGGAACATTAAAAAATGAAGAATAATTATTCTTCATTTTCTTCTTCAAAATTAATATCTTCTGATTTTTCTATTAATGTAATAGTACTTACTTTTTGATTATCTTTCAAATGAATTAATCGAACTCCTTGAGCAACGCGACCTGTTGTAGATACTTGATCTAAAGGTAATCTAATAATAATTCCACTGTCAGTTACAATCATTAAATCTTCCTTACCATTAGTAGATTTAAAATCAACTATCATTCCATTTTTATCAGTTACATTTAAAGCTTTTACACCTTTGCTTCCTCTATGAGTCATACGATAAGCATTTAAATCTGTTTGTTTACCATATCCTTTTTCTGTAACAACTAATATTTTTTGACCTTCTTTAGCAATTTCCATTCCAACACATTTTGAATTATCAACATTAATTCCTCTTACTCCTGTAGCAGTTCTACCAGTAACTCTAATTTCTTTTTCTTCAAATCGAATCATTCTTCCGTCTGATGAGGCCATCAAAATTTCATCATTACCACAAGTTTTTCTAACAGAAATTAATTGATCATTTTCTCGTAATGTTATAGCTATTTTTCCATTTGTTCGAATACTATTAAATTCTTTTATATTTGTTCGTTTTATTAATCCATTTTGCGTACAAAATACAATATATTGAGATGAATCATCATTTTCTACTTTTAACATAGATTTTATAATTTCATCTTTATCTAAAGGTAATAAATTAACGATAGGAAGTCCTTTTGATTGACGACTAAATGTCGGTACTTCATACCCTTTCATTCGATAAACTTTACCTTTATTACTAAAGAATAATAAGTAGTCATGAGTAGTCATAGAAATCAAATTTTCTACAAAATCTTCTTCATTAGTAGCCATTCCTTTAATTCCTACACCACCTCTATTTTGACTTCGGTAAGTTTCTGAAGTCATTCTTTTGATATATCCTTTATTTGTTAGAGTTATTACAATATCTTCAACAGGAATTAAAGATTCATCTTCAATATAATCAATTGCTGTCATATCAATTTGTGTTTTTCTATCATCGCCATATTTATTTTTAATTTCAATTAACTCTTCTTTAATAATTGCTAGTACTTTTTCTTCAGAAGCTAAAATTGATTTATATTCTTCTATTTTTTCTAATAATTCTTTTAATTCTTCTTCTACTTTTTCTCTTTCTAGCCCAGTTAATCTTCTAAGTCTCATCTCTAAAATTGCATTAGCTTGTACTTCACTAAGAGAAAAATTATTCATAAGACCTGATTTTGCTTCTTCATCTGTTTTTGAACCACGAATTAATTTAATAACCTCATCAATATTATCTAATGCTATTTTTAAACCTTCTAAAATGTGAACTCTTTTTTCAGCTTTATTTAAATCAAACCTTGTTCGACGAATAATTATTTCTTTTTGATAATCTATATATTTTGAAATAATATCTTTTAATCCTAAACTTTTTGGAATTCCCTGATCTAACATTAAAAAATTAATTCCAAATGTTTTTTGAAAATTTGTATGCTTATATAAATTATTCAAAACAACTTGTGGATTAGCATCTTTTTTTAAAGTAATTGTAATTTTAACACCATTTTTTAAATCTGTATGATAATCAGAAATACCATCAATTATTTTATTATGTACTAATTCAGCAACTTTATTTTTTAATTCTTGCGTATTTACTCCATAAGGAACTTCATCTACGACAATATAATGACGCCCATTTTTTTCTTCAATATTTGCTTTACTACGTATTGTAATAGTTCCTTTTCCTGTTTCATATGCTTGACGAATTCCACTATTTCCCAAAATAATAGCACCCGTAGGAAAGTCTGGACCTTTAATATATTGCATCAATTCATCTAAAGTAATTTCGTGATTATTAATGTAAGCAATACATCCATCTATTACTTCTTCCAAATTATGAGGAGGAATATTAGTAGCCATTCCAACAGCAATTCCCATCGTACCATTTACTAAAATATTAGGAAATCTAGATGGTAGTACAGAAGGTTCTTTTTCTGTTTCATCAAAGTTATCTACAAAATCTACTGTATCCTTATTAATATCTCGTAATAATTCCAATGATATTTTAGATAATCTTGATTCAGTATAACGCATTGCTGCAGCGCTATAACCTTCAATATTTCCAAAATTTCCATGACCATCTACTAACATATTTCGATAATTAAAATCTTGTGCCATACGTACCATTGCTTCATAAATACTAGAATCTCCATGTGGATGATATTTTCCCATAACATCCCCAACGATACGAGCAGATTTACGATGAGGCTTATCAGGAGTATATCCAGATTCATACATAGACCATAAAATTCTACGATGTACAGGCTTTAATCCATCACGTAAATCTGGTAAAGCACGAGAAATAATAACACTCATAGAATATTCAAGAAATGATGTTTCAATTTCTCTTACTATATTATTTTCTTCCAATCTATCTCTACTATGATCCATTTTTTAACCTCCTATATATCTAAATTCTCAACATATACAGCATTTTCTTCTATAAATTTACGACGTGGTTCTACTTCTTCTCCCATTATTTTAGAAAAAGCAGCATCTGCATCAATAACATCTTCTACTGTTATTTTTCGAAGTACTCTTGTATTAATATCCATTGTTGTTTCATTTAATTCTTCTGCATCCATTTCTCCTAAACCTTTCATTCTTTTTATTTCATATTTTGTATTTGGATTTAAAGAATTAAGATACTGCTGTAATTCTTCTTCATTTAACACATATTTTATTGTTTTCCCATGCTTAATACAAAATAATGGAGGTTGGGCAGCATACACATGACCTGCTTCTACAATTGGTCGGAAAAAACGATAAAATAAAGTAAGTAATAATACTCGAATATGAGATCCATCAACATCGGCATCGGTCATAATTATAATTTTATGATAACGTAACTTTGATAAATCAAATTCCTGACCAATACCAGTTCCAAAAGCTGTTATAATTGTTCTAATTTCTTCATTTGATAATGCTTTATCCATTCTTGCTTTTTCGACATTTAAAATTTTTCCTCGTAAAGGAAGGATTGCTTGTGTCATCGAATCTCTACCTTTTATAGCAGATCCGCCAGCAGAATCTCCTTCGACCAAAAATATTTCACATTTGGATGCGTCTTTATCCTTACAATCTACTAATTTACCACCAAAATTAACAACATCTAAATCACTTTTTCTTCTCGTTAATTCTCTGGCTTTTTTAGCAGCTACTCTAGCACGAGCGGCTGTCATATTCTTTTCTACTATAATTTTTGCTTCATCAGGATGTTCTAATAAATATCTTTCAAATCCACTTGAAAAAACATTATCTGCTAATTTTCGAACTTCAGAATTTCCTAATCTACCTTTAGTTTGACCTTCAAATTGAGGATTTGGATGTTTACAAGAAATAATCATTGTCAATCCTTCTTTTACATCATCCCCACTTAATGATTCATCTTTTTCTTTTAAAAGATTTGTTTTTCTTGCATAACTATTTAAAATTCTTGTTAAAGCTCTTTTAACTCCTTCTTCATGAGTTCCACCATCATGAGTATTAATATTATTGACAAAAGAATAAATACTGTCGCTATAGCCAGAATTATATTGAAGAGCAACTTCAAATATAACATTCTTTTCTTCTCCTTCAAGATGTATAATTTCATTTTGAATTGGTGTTTTACTTTGATTTAAATATTTTACATATTCGCTAATTCCACCTTCATAACAAAAGATATCACCAGTTGTATCTTCATCATC
>CANQYN010000024.1 GCA_947628105.1 uncultured Bacilli bacterium | reverse complement strand
TTACATCTTTATTATAATACATTTTTATCAAAATAAAAAGACTGTTTTCAAATTTTACTTTGTCAACAGTCTGAAGAGAATTTTTATTCTCTTTCTCTTTTTATCGTATGATAGGGGAATTTTTATATTCTTGTTCAATTAAATGATTTTTTTCTTTTTCATCTAATGTACTAGCATATATTGAAGTTACCCTCAATTCTAAATTTAACATTTCAGAATCACAATCAGAAAATTTTGTAATTAGTGGAATACTAATTCTTTTTTTATATTGATTTAAATATTCTTGTCCTTTTTTAGAAAAACCTAAAATTCGAATATATTCTAATCCTTTTAACTGTTTTGCTTCTTCTTTAGTAATGTTACATAAAATATGAGTAAACATTCGATTTAATTTATTATATGTATATCGTTTGGTTTTAATTTTTAAAATTAATTCATTTAAATTATGTGTTGTTGTAATATATTTTAAAATTCGATTTTCTATTCCTTCATCTACGGTTAAATAAGAAGATAAGTTATTTTTATCAGATAAAATTTTATATTTTAAAAAAGGATAATAATCTTCTAAAAAATGTAAATTTGTCTTTAAAAAATCATTTACTTTTTCCGGAACATAAGAAGAAATATCGTCATTATGCGATAGAGCATATCGAATACTAGTCGCGCTTGTCATACCGTCATTTAATTCCCGACTGTTATAATCGTTATTTCGTTTGATGCAATCAGGGATGATATAACTTTCTTGATTGATAATTTCTCTAATATAAGTGATTCCTAAAATATCATTTGGAGTATTGATATTTTTCCCAGTTAATTCATATAATGCTTTAGCAAGAGCAGTCGGATAATTAATTCCTTTGTCTAGATATTTTTTCACTAGGGAATTATATTTTTTATTATTTAATTGAATATTCGCCATTTCTTTTAGTGTTTCGATATTGTTACATTCACTGCCGAATACCAAGTAGTCTGTATGAAGAGTGTCTAATATTTTAATGGCATAATGGGCGAAAATATCGGCGCTTTGAGTCGCAAATAGAAAAGGAAGTTCAATTACTAAATCTACTCCATAGAAAAGAGCGAGTTCTGTTTTTTTCCACTTGTCTATGATACTGACTTCTCCTCGTTGAGTAAAATTTCCTGTCATGACTGCGATGATAACACTTTTTGGATATCTTTTTTTGATTTCGTTAATATGATGGAGATGTCCATTGTGAAAAGGGTTATATTCGCAAATGATTCCAACACTTTTCATAGTACTTCACCTATTTATATCATAACATAAAATTTCTCTATTGTATAATTAAAAATTATAAGATATAATGTGATTGGTGATTTTATGGAAATTGATATTACAAAATTAAATAGTAATTATGTTACTAGTATACCAGTTTCAATGACTTACTCTTTTAAAAAAGAGGAATTAAAAGGAACAGATTTGATCAGCTTGAACAATGTTCAAATAGAGGGAGAAATTCGTTCCAAAGAAAATGATTATCAAATCTTATTGGAAGTAAAAGGAAAAATGATATTACCATGTGCCATTACTTTGGAACCAGTAACCTATCCATTTTCCATATCAATTGATCAATATTTTAGTGAATTTGAGAATGAACACTTAGAAAATAATAAAAAAGTAGAAAATAAGCTTGATATTTTTCCAATTATATGGGAAAATATACTAATGGAAATTCCCACCAAAGTGGTTAGTGAAAAAGCTCATCAAGTCAAATTAGAAGGCGATGGTTGGCGACTAGTTACTGGGGATCATTCAAATGGAAATCATGCATTTGATGCATTAAATGATTTATTAAAATGAAAAGAGGTGTTATCATGTTACAATTAGAATTACAATTATTTGCTGTTCCTTTTAGAAAAGTAAGTAAAACAAGAGGAAGAAAACGTCGTACTCATTATAAAATTAGTGAAAATCAAACGACTACTTGTCCAAAGTGTGGGGCAACAGTTCGTCCACATAGAGTTTGTAAAGAATGTGGAACCTATAA
The DNA here is from genome assembly GCA_947628105.1 of uncultured Bacilli bacterium. Taxonomy (GTDB): domain Bacteria; phylum Bacillota_I; class Bacilli_A; order RF39; family UBA660; genus CANQYN01. The sequence continues at coordinate 12,214 of CANQYN010000024.1, read as the reverse complement.
AGGGAAAGAAGTAATAAAAAAAGAAGATGCAGCTTAATATTGCATTTTTTTTTATTTGCTTATATAATAATAAATAGTAGAATAGGAGGAATTTCTATGTGGAAAAAAGGATTTACTTTAGTGGAAATGTTAGCGGTAATTGTTATTTTGGGAGCGATTCTTTTAATTGCTATTCCTTCTATTCAAACGCAGGTAAATAGTAGGAGAAAAGAAGTTGATGAGAGAACTAGGAAAATTATTATCTCCGCAACGGAAAATTTAGTAATGGGAAATCCTGATACTTATGTACCTACTTACGAATCAGAAAGTAATAAAAATACCTATTGTTTTACGGTTCAAACCCTTATCGATGCTGATATGTTAGAAGAACCTTTAAAAGAATATTCGACTGGGCGAGAAGTAGATCATAGTTTAGGAATTAAAGTAGAAGCTAATAAGAATAAAGAGTTTAATTATACTTTATTGAGTTCCGGGCAAAGTTGTGTTGGAAAGACAGCTAATCTTGTTTTATATAAGGATAGTAACTTAAAAGTATCTGCCGTTGATAGTGAAAACCCTTATCCACAAATTTATAAGGGTATGATACCGGTTGTTTATGATGAAGATACTCAAAGTTGGAAGAAAGCAAATTTATATACATCTTGGTATGAATATAGTACGGATCATAACAGAGGATATCGTTGGGCAAATGCTGTTACAGTAAATAGACATTCTTCTGATTGTGAAGCGACAAAAACATGTATTGATGATTTTAAATCGCATGGCAGAGATTATTATAATACGGCACCAGCTGGAACGACAATCAGTATGGATGATATTACAGGAATGTATGTATGGATTCCTAAATTTGAGTATAAAATATCAGGTTCTTATGGACAAGAATATCCAACAGGAGATGGGGCTCCTAATGTTACTGCTCCTGGTCTTATAAATGTTAAATTTTTGGGATTGGCAGCTAATGCAGATAGTGGTTTTCAATTGCCGACAGCTTTTAAATTTAGTACTTCTTCATTAAGCGGATTTTGGATGGGAAAATTTGAAGCTTCTGCAGATCCGGCTAGCAATTGTTATAAAACTCCTAATGTTGCTAATTGCAATAAGGCTGATATTGATATCTTTACCGTTCCTAATCGATATTCTTGGTCTAATATTGACATCGCCAATGCGGTAAATGGTGCTATCAAAATGGTAGTAGATAAAAATATTCATGGATTACAAAATAGTGAAACTGATGCTCATGTCACTAAAAGTTCCGAGTGGGGAGCTGTCGCTATTTTATCACAATCAGAATATGGTATTCGACATCTAAAAGGGGCATCTGTTGCCGCAAGAGAAGTGTTTGTTAATAATTACTGGGCTTCTTCTAAAGCTTGGACAGGATGTAGTGCAGGAAAACCTGCTGCAAATGATAATTTTGTAGTAGCAACAACTTGCTCAGCAGAACATCGATATGATAATTCTTCTTCGGCAGCCGGTTCAACTAGTGGAACGATATATGGTGTATATGATATGGCCGGAGGTCTTTGGGAACAAGTAGGAGGAACTTTAGATTCTGCCAATTACGGGAGTTATCAATCGAGTTTATCAGGAAAAGCAAAATACTTTGATAAATATGGAACGACGGCAGAAGCAACTGCTTGTAACAATGGTATTTGCTACGGGCATGCTCTATCAGAAACAAAAGGATGGAATTATGATAGCTCTGCTTTCTTAACTACTAGCAATATTTATTTAAAAAGAGGTAATACAGTAGGAACTAAAAATGCTCAAATTGGAATTTTCTCTTATACAGCTTTTAATGGAGCTGCGGATGCCACATCCGGATTTAGAATTGCTATTACGAGAAAAGGATATTAAAAAAAGAGAAATTTTTCTCTTTTTTAATTGGTAAATCGTAATGATTCGTTGGAAATATTAAAGATGATTCCCATCATAATCATATAACTTAAAAGGCTTGAACCACCATAACTAATGTAAGGGAGAGTAATACCAGTGATAGGCATTAAGCCAAAAGTCATAGATATATTTTGAAATTGTTGATAGATTAACATTCCGACGATACCAGCAATAACATATTTGTTAATGTTAGAGTTTGTTTTTAAAGCGGTTGTGATTAATTTGATATCAAAAAAAGCAATTAAGGCAAGCAGTAAAACAGAACCAATTAAACCAAAATTACTTGCATATACAGCAAATATAAAATCTGTATGAGCTTCTGGAAAATATAATGGAGTGTGATTAAATCCTTTTCCAAATAATCCTGCCGATCCAATTGAATTCAATCCATTTTCTAGTTGAAATCCACTTTTATTAGACCAATCTAATAGACGATCTACTCGTAAGAAGAAACTAGTTCCAAATATTTGAATAAATAAATCTTGATTTATAAAGTAAATAAGTAATACACTACCGACAAATAGTAACAACAATCCTCCTAAGATTAAAAACCAACGATATCGTATTCCAGCAATAAAAAGCATACATATTGTAATTAATAAATAAATCATTACTACTCCAGTATCGGGTTGTAAAAAAGTTAACAGGCTTGGAATGAAGACGATAATACCGATTTTAATTAAAAATAAAAATTCTTCTTTTACTGTAGGATTTGGGAAATTATCATTAAAATCATAAATATTTTTTCCTAAAATAATAATTAAGATAATTTTCATAAATTCACTTGGTTGAAAAGTTCCAATTCCCGGTAAAACAAACCAGCATTTAGCATTATTAATAGGTTTTGCGAATAATAATAGTAATATCAGTAAGCAATTTCCGATGATGTATAAGATCCATGCATTTTTGTATATTGTTTTATTTCCAATAAACATAATAAAATAAGCAATGGCAAATCCTAAAATATACCAAATAATTTGTTTGATAACCAAATTTGTGTCATCTAAAACGATGCTACTGGCACTATAAATGGTGATAATACTAATAAGAGCAAATAAGATGATAGAAATCAAAATCGATTTATCTACTTTATATTTTGAAATGTTTTTCATAGCATCATTCCTTTCAACCAATATACTACACTAAAATGAACGTTTATACAATTAAAAATCGTTATTTTGACAAAATAGTTATAAGACGATATAATGAAAGAGGTGATAACATGGAATATATACAATATATTATTATTATTGCAGTATTGATTATAGTTGCAATTGCAATTATTCGATCAAAAAGTAAAGATTTTAAATATGAAGTAAATAAGTTGGTAGCTTATTTAGGAGGAAGGGATAATATTGTTTCCTATGAAGCTAATAAATCACGATTTATTGTAACATTAAAGGATGTAAAAAAAGTAAATAAGGAAGGAATTCAAAAATTAGGGGCCCAAGGTATTGTAGAAATAAATGATCAGTTAAAAATCATTTTAGGAGAAGGAGCTCACCAATTAAAAAAACATATTGATGAATTAAAGTAATTTTATAAATTGCTTTTTTTTTGACAAAATTCGACAATAAAATATTGTAATATTATGTCGAGAGGTGATGATATGACGTTGTTTGATATGGCGCTTTTAGATTTTTTGTTATTGTTAGTGTCTCTTTGTGTCGCATTCATTTTTCAAAGTTTTGAAGAAACTTTTAATAATCAAAAAAATAGTTTATATTTTGATTTAGGATTAATTACTTCTTTTTATTTGATTTTGCGGTATGGAAGTAGCAATAAAGCTTTAACAATTGTATTTTTAAACATTCCTCTTTTATTATCTGCCATCAAAAAAAGAAATATTTCTTATTTTAGTATGACTCTTTTTCTCATTCTTATTTGTTCTTATTCATATCCCAATAAGATTATCATAGTTATTATAGAATACTTTATTTGTAGTATTTGCTATATAGGAACTTTAGAAAATAAAAAAAGGTCTTTCCTTTTTACAAGTATTTTTCTTTTAGTACAAATTTTATCGTTTATTTCTTTGAAAACAATAACGAAAGAAACGATTTATATTTTGGCATTTTTTTGTATTGTTTCTCTTATGATAGAATCACTTGCTAATAAAATAGAAGGATTATTAGAAGTGACTAATTCTATAAAACAATTACAAGAAGAAAAACGATTAAGAACTTCTTTATTTAAAATTACTCATGAAATTAAAAATCCTATCGCTGTATGTAGTGGGTACTTACAAATGTTTGATGTAAATAATTTAGAACATAGTCGAAAATATATTCCTATTATTCAGCATGAAATTAATCGAGTATTAACTTTATTAGAAGATTTTTTATCTATCACTAAAATAAAACTTCAAAAAGAAGAAATTGATATTTATTATTTATTAGAAGAAGCTACAAATAATTTAAAACCAATTTTAAAAGAAAAAAATGTTTCATTATCATTAGATATACCTGATGATGAGCTTTATATAGAAGCAGATTATAATCGACTTAATCAAGTACTTATTAATATGATTAAAAATAGTATCGAAGCAATAAAGAAAAAGGGATTTATTGAAATAAAAACGAAAAGAGAAAAAAATAATGTCATTATCATTATTCAAGATAATGGAGAGGGAATTAGCAAAGCCAATTTGAAAAAAATGAATGAACCATTTTTTACTACTAAATCAAAAGGAACAGGCTTAGGAGTATTTTTATCGAAAGAAATTATTAAAGCTCATAAGGGAAAAATGAATTATTTTTCTAAAATAGGGAAAGGAACAAAGGTAAAAATAACATTACCATTAAAAAAAGACATTAAGAATTCTTAATGTCCATAATAACAGGAAGGACAATTGGTTTTCTTCCTGTTTTTTCATATGAATAAGTTACAATAGCAGAAATAAGTTCACTTTTAATATCTGCATAGCTTACTGGTTTATGTAATTTACTTAATATGGCTTCTTTTGCAACTACTTCAATTTCTTTTAATAATTCCTCATTTTCGTTAATTAATACAAAGCCTCTTGTGATAACATTTACTTTACCTAAAAGGGAAGCTTTCATAGTATTAATATTGGCAATAACGACAATAATACCATCGTTAGCCATCGTTTTTCGATCTTTAATAACAGCGGCTCCTAAATCACCGATACGGTTTCCATCGACATAAACATCTTCCGCAGGAACCAATCCGGATTTTTTAACAACTCCTTTTCGCATCGAAAGAACTTCACCATTTCCTAAGACAAATGTATTACTTTTAGGAATTCCACATAATATACCAATATCTGCATGCCTTTTTAACATTCGATATTCACCATGAAATGGCATAAAATATTTTGGCTTGATTAAGCGAAGCATCAATTTCAATTCTTCTTCATTAGCATGACCACTTGTATGAATATCATTTAAAGAGGTATTCGTATATACAGAAACTCCTCGCAAATATAATTTGTTGATAATTTTTCCAATACTAGCAGCATTTCCTGGGATAGCAGAAGAAGAGAAAATAACTACATCATCTTCTAATAATTTAATTTGTCGATGATTTCCTTCTGCAATTCTCGATAATGCGGCAAGAGGCTCTCCCTGACTTCCAGTACATAAAAGACATACTTTATCAGGAGGAAGGTGATTAGCTTCCTCAGGGGTTATAAATATTTCTTTATTTTTAATATATCCACCTTGAATAGATATTTCGATATTATTTTGCATACTTCGTCCAAAGATAGCAATTTTTCTTCCGTTTCTCTTACAAGTATCGACGATATGTTTTAAACGATAAATATTAGAAGCGAAAGTCGCAATGATAATTCTTCCTTTTTCTCTTAAAAAAATTTCTGATAAGGCATTATCAACTCGAGATTCACTAATACTAATTCCTTCATTTAATGCATTGGTACTATCGCTCATTAAAAGAGTAACTCCTCTTTTTCCAATAGCTGCCATTTTATGTAGATTCGCCATTGGACCGATAGGAGTAAAATCAAATTTAAAATCTCCTGTTGTTACGATTACTCCATTTGGAGTAGTAATACAAATTCCATGGGAATCAGGAATGGAATGTGTCGTCCGAAAAAATTCAACTTCAATGTTTTTAAATTTTACCTTTGTTCTTTCGTCATAGACAATTAAATTCTTATATTGAATATTCCGATCTTCTAATTTTCTTCGAATAAGACCAACTGCTTGATTTGGCGCATATATAACAGGAATATTTACTGTTTGTAGTAAAAAGGGAATTCCTCCGATATGATCTTCATGGCCATGAGTGATGAATAATCCCTTTATTTTTGATTCATTATTTTTTAAAAAAGTAAAATCAGGGATAACATAATCGACTCCCATTAAATCATTAGCTGGGATACTCATTCCGGCATCGGTAATTACAATTTCGTTTCCATGCATGATACAATACATGTTTTTTCCTACTTCACCAAGGCCACCTAATGCGAAAATTTTAGTATCTTCATTTTCGAAAAATTTCATTTTTCCTCCTTTCTTTTTGTTTAAACCAGTATTCCCATTATATCTTTTTTTTCTATATTTGTCTAGTTTAAGTCATAGATGTAGTTGCACTCTTGTTAAAAATTTGATATATTATAAATGTTATTAGGATGAATGAGTAGTTGTTTTGAAGTATATAAAAGAGACTTTGTGGTTGGTGCAAACAAAGATATCAAAATAACGAATTACTACTAATCGTAACTCGCGTTAAGAGAAAAAGTGCATAAGTTATTATGAAATAAGGTGGTACCACGAGCAATTCGTCCTTATGAATAATGACTTTTTATTATTATAAGGAGGAATATATGGATGTAAATAAATATATGGATTATACCAATTTAGATTTTGTTTCTACTAGTGAGCAAATTAGTAAATTATGTGAAGAAGCGATAAAATATGGAATTAATACTGTTTGTGTTTTTCCTTATTATGTCGGATTTGTAAAAGAAGGATTGAAAAAAACTAATATTCATGTTGAGACTGTAATTGGATATCCAAGTGGTATGAGTACACCCAAAACTAAATCTTTTGAAGCAATCGAAGCAATCGAATTAGGAGCAGACGAAATCGTTTTAGTTATGAATCATAGTGCTATTAAAGAACAAGATTATGACTATATCAAACAAGAAATCGAAGAAGTAAGAGATAGTATTGATGGTAGGCCATTAACCATTTTAGTAGATTGCCATATATTAAAATCAGAACAAATAAAGAAGATAATTCAAATTTGTAATGATACTTTTGTTCATTATATTGAATTAAAAGGTGATAATGAAAAGATAGAAAAAAATATTGAGATAGTTATGAAAAACAAAAGTGATATAGTAGAAGTAAAATTAGATTGTAATCAATTAGAAGACTTATTAAAATGGAGAGAAAAAGGGGTAAAAAGATTTACTATTCATGATATTAAACCATTTCTTTTAAAGGAGGTAAAAAAATGAAATTATATGATGAATTAATACAACGAGGATTAATAAAAGATGTTGCTGGAGAAGATTTAGAGAAAATATTAAATGGTAAACCTATTACTTTTTATTGGGGGACAGATCCAACAGCAGATAGTCTTCACTTAGGTCATTATTCTTCTTTAGTTACGGCAAAAAGATTAGCAATGGCAGGGCATCATCCTCTTTTATTAGTGGGAGGAGCTACTGGATTGATAGGAGATCCTAGACCTACTTCAGAAAGAGAAATAATTTCAAAAGAAGAATTAAATAAAAACCTAGAAGGGATTAAGAAACAAATTAGTAATATTTTTCAAGGGAAAGCAACTGTTGTCAATAATTATGACTGGATTAGTAAATTTGATTTTATTGATTTTTTAAGAGAAGTAGGGAAATATATTAATATTAACTATATGTTAGATAAAGATATTATCAAAAGAAGACTAGAGACGGGAATTACCTTTGCGGAATTTGCTTATACCTTAATTCAAGGATATGATTTTCTTCATTTATTCCAAAACGAAAATTGTATTTTACAAGTAGAAGGATCTGATCAATGGGGAAATATCACAACGGGAATTGATTTAATTCGAAAAAGAACAGGGAAAGAAGTCTACGCATTTACAATGCCATTAGTACTAGATGTTAATGGATTAAAATTTGGTAAATCGGAAGGGAATGCCTTATGGTTAGATAAAAATAAAACTTCTAGTTATGAATTATATCAATACTTAATAAATACCGATGATAAAATGGTGGAATCATATTTAAAGATTTTTACATTTTTATCATTGGAAGAAATTGAAAAAATTGTTCAGAAGCATCAAAAAGAACCTCATTTAAGAATCGGACAAAAGACATTAGCGTATGAAATTATTAAAGATTTACATGGAAAAGAGGAAAGTGAAAAAGCAATTCGCATTAGTGAAGCTTTATTTAGCGGCAATATCAATAATTTGACTGGAGAAGAAATTAAAGTAGGGTTTAAAGGGGTTCCTCATTTTGAATTCGAAGAAAAGGTAAAATTACTTGATTTATTAGTAGAACAAAAAATTGTAAGTAGTAAAAGAGAAGCAAGAGAATTAATAACTAATAATGCTATTAGTATCAATGGAGTAATTATTAACGATTTAGAAAAAGAAATAGAAAAAGAGGATGCTATTGAGGAAGAAATTATTGTCATTCGACGTGGGAAAAAGAAGTATTATGTAGGTAATATAAAATAGTTTTATGAAAAATAGTCGTGGTTTAATAAAAACTTTATTTCTCGTAGTAGTTTTGGCTTTAACTATTCCTTCTGTATTGATTTCGATGTTCGAAATCGACATAGATTCTCAAATTTATAAAAATTTTTATTCAATAGGAATCGTCATTTTACTCGTTGGAGCATTTATTTGTTTTCTTCGTTTCAAACAAAAAGATCCAGAGGAAAATAATGATATATCTAAAGAAAAAATAGGAAATCTTGCTCCTTATGAAAATTATAATCAAAAGTTTAATAATCCTTTTCTTATTAGATTTGCTATTTCTTCTGGAGTATTTCTAATTTTAATGGCTTATCTTGCTTTTCTTTTTTCCAATTCCCTTTTTATTTGGGATGCCCTTTTTATTTTTGTTTTTATGGGAATAGGATATTTATTTGTCAGTAAATTACAACCGGAAATTGCTCATCTGACATATTTTGTTCTTTTTGTAGTAGCAATTATTTTTCTTTTGGGATTTCATAAACTTCCTTTTGTGGTTCGGAAAAACTTATCAAACTTTATTGTCAATATTCAAAAACAAGATCTTTCCTCTTTAGAAAAAAATAAAAGATATATTATCGAACGGGGAACTATAGAGGAAACTTCTATACACGCAACATCATTTTTCGCTTATCCTTATCCTATTGGGATAATAGAACGAAAAGAAAAAGAGATTTATATTGAAGTTTGCTATAAAAAAATTTGTGTAACTAATGAAAAGAAAAAATAAAAAAATCTAAGGTTTAAAAACTCTGTTTGAGTAAGACCTTAGATTTTTTTTAATGAAAAAAGAAACTTTTTCAAGTTTCTTATCGGTTATAAAATTCAACGATTAATGATTCATTGATGTTAGCGTTTAATTCGCTTCTTTCTGGTAATCTTACGAAAGTAGCGCTCATTTTATTTTCATCATAAGTGATAAATTCTACTCGTTTATTAACCGCTTCTAAAGAAGATTTGATAATTGCCATCTCACGAGCATTTTCTTTTACAGAAATAACATCTCCTACTTTGCATCGATAAGAAGGAATATCTACTTTCTTTCCGTTTACTGTAATATGTCCATGATTAACTAGTTGTCTAGCACCTTTACGAGTGGTAGAAAAACCGATACGGTACACTAAATTATCAAGACGACTTTCTAATAATTTTAGGAAGTTTTCTCCATGTACCCCTTTCATTTTACCAGCTTCGTCGAATATTTTTCGGAATTGTTTTTCGTTGATACCATACATGAAACGTACCTTTTGTTTTTCTTGTAATTGTTCACCGTAATTCGATAATTTTTTACGACGTTCTTGACCATGTTGACCAGGGATATAAGGCTTTTTTGCGATTTCTTTTCCCGTTTCTAAAATAGAAAACCCTAGACGACGAGATTTGCGATAAGTAGATCCAGTATATCTTGACATGATATTCTCCTTTCTAATGTTTTTGCATAAACATCAGAGTACTTTTGCCAAACATTAGGGTGTTTATTTTAATATTTTCGCTTTGCAGCTAAAGTTACACAATAACCCATTTGGTAATAAACACATTAACATCTTCAAAAGTAAGCTGCTAGATGAATAAGCACCTACAATTATATTATGATTGTAAATAAAAGTCAATGATAAAGAAAAAAAAGAAGAAAAATATTAAAAATAAGTGTAAAAAAGTGTAAAAATATGTTATTATTAAAATAATAGAGGTGGTAGTCGTGGATATGTACATTTTAATTTTAATCTCTCTTGTAGTAATAGCGATTGTTTTAATCATTTCTACTTTATTTTTTATTCAACATAGAAGAACGAAAAAAATCAAAAAACAATTGGAAAGATTAGAAATAGAAAAAAATAGATTGGATACTTCACCTGTTATTCCCGAGTTATCAAAAATAGAATCAATTAATAAAACAGAAAAATTAGAATCTATGTATAACAAATGGAAAGATCGATTAAATACTATTCGATCTACGCAAATTCCTAAAATTAATGATATGTTATTAGAAGCAGATTTTTCTTTACAAAAACAAGATTATAAAAATACCCTATATAAAATCGCCCGTCTAGAAATGGAAATCTATAAAGTAAGAACTAATTCTGAATTCTTATTAAAAGAAATCAAGGAAATTACTAGTAGCGAAGAAAGAAATCGGGCATTGATTACTTCATTAAAGGCAAGATATAGAGAATTATATCAAAAATATTCTAAAGAAAAAGATGAATTTGGAAATATAAAAGAAGTAATCGAATTACAATTTGAAAGTATTGCTAAAAGATTTGAAACATTTGAATTAGCGATGGAGAAAAATGATTATACAGAAGTTCCTAATATTATTAAATCAATCGACGAAATGTTAAAACATATGAATTTAGTAATTAGTGAAATGCCAGATATTTATCTTCTTGCTACTTCTATTTTGCCTAAGAAAATAGATCAAGTATTAAAAGAACATCAAAAAATGGTAGCGCAAGGCTATCCATTAGATTATTTAAATGTGGAATCAAATATTGAAGAAGCAAGAAATAAAATAAGAGAAATTTTAGATCGTTCTAAAATCTTAAATATTCAATCAAGCTTAGTAGAATTAAAAGCTTTAAACGATTACCTTGAAAATTTATTTGTCGATTTTGAAAAAGAAAAAGTAAATCGTCATAATTACGAAGAAGCTACTAAAGTTTTTGATCAAAAATTAAAGAAAATCAATAAATTAGTAAAAGAAATTGTCGGACAACTTGAGATGTTAAAAAGAGAATATCATCTATCTGATATCGAATTAAATGAATTAGAAAAAATTCATGAATCGTTAGAAAAATTAAATTCTGATTATAAAGTATTTCAAGGATATACAGGAAATCATGCTTTTGCTTATTCACAATTGATTCGAGAAATGGAAGGTTTAACCATTAAATTAGGAGATATTGAAGAACGATTAGATAATGTGTTAAATTCCATTGGAAATATGAAGGAAGATGAAGTAAGAGCTAAACAACAATTAGAAGAAATTAAACTTATTTTAAAGAAAAGTAAAAATAAAATAAGGGAATATGATCTTCCTGTTATTCCTCAAAATTATTATATCGAATTAAATGATGCCCAACAGGCAATAAAAGAAATTATAAAAGAGTTAGAAAAACATCCTATCACGATTGATGTTTTAAATACTAGAGTAGATACTGCTAGAGATTTAGTTTTAAAATTATATGGTACAACAAAGGAAATGGTCAAGACTGCTATGTTTGCGGAAATGGCAATTGTCTATGGAAATCGGTATCGTAGTGAAGAAGATGATTTAAATAAGCATTTAAATTTCGCAGAACGTTTATTTTTTAAAGGTGAATATCAAAAATCATTAGAGTTAAGTATCAGTTCATTAAATAAGGTAGAACCAGGAATTTATGATAAATTGTTAAATTTATATGCTAATAAATAATGAAATGATAAAACTATGAGGAGGAAGCAAAATGAATAGCCGAAAAAAAGGATTTACATTAATCGAGTTATTGGGAGTTATCGTCGTCTTAGGAGTCATAGCGACAATCATCGTACCAAATATCATCGGGATTATGAATGAAGCACAACGAGATAATTTTCGAAATAGTGCGTATGGATTATGGAATGCGGCTCGAGAATACTATCA
>CANQYN010000023.1 GCA_947628105.1 uncultured Bacilli bacterium | reverse complement strand
AATTCTAAAATTTCAATTTTTAAAAATTGCATAAGAAAACCTCTAGAAAAAATCTAGGGGTTTGTCTACATTCTGAATAGGAGATATCTCCTATTGTAATTTTGCTTTAATTCTTCTTACTCCTGAACTACTTGCTTCTTCTTTTATGATTTTAAAGTGTGGTAATTCACTCGTATTTGAAACATGAGGTCCCCCGCAAAATTCTAAAGAAACATCTCCGATTTTATAAAGAGTTACAACGTCGCCATATTTATCAATAAACATTGCTTCTGCCCCTAGTTTCAAAGCATCTTCTTTTTTCATTTCTAATTTTTCAACGGGAATTGCCCGTTTGATATAATCATTTACTAAATCTTCTGTTTTTTGTTTTTCCTCTTCTGTCATTTTTTTATCATGCGAAAAATCAAATCTCATTCTTTCTGGCGTAATATTACTTCCTTTTTGATGAACATGACTTCCTAGTACTTCTTTTAAAGCAGCATTCAATAAATGAGTCGCTGTATGATATTTTGTTTCCATCTCTCCTTGACCAGATAATCCCCCTTTGAATTTTTGCTCTGCCCCCATTCTCGACTTTTCTTGATGTTCCTTAAATTTTTCTTGAAATCCTTTTTCATCTACTTTCATATTTTTTTCTGATGCTAATTCGATTGTTAATTCAATAGGAAATCCATAAGTATCATATAATTTAAAAGCAACTTCTTTAGGAATTACATTATCTTGAAGATGAGAGATAGCCTTTTCAAATTCTCGTAATCCTTTTTCTAATGTTTTAGAAAATTTTTCTTTTTCTGTTTTTAAAACATTTAAAATTACTTCTTTATTTCTTTTTACTTCTGGATAATATTCTTGGTATTGTTCAATCAAAAGAGAAGCAATTTGTTCTTCCCAATGAGAAGAGACATCAATATTTAATGCTTTCGCATGACGAATTGCTCTTCGAATTAATCTTCTCAAAATATATCCTTGATCTGTATTAGAGGGTTTTATGCCAATATCTTCTCCTGCTATCATAACACTGGTACGAAGATGATCAGCGATAATTCGCATACTTTTTTCGTTTCCTTGATATGGAAGATGAGAAATTTCTTCTATTTTATGAATGACATCTTTCCAAACAGAAGTTTGATAATTATCGTCGACTCCTTCTAATACAGCAACAACTCTTTCATAACCCATTCCTGTATCGACATTTTTTTGTTTTAATGGGACAAATTTTCCTTGATCTGTTTTATTATATTGCATAAATACATTGTTCCAAATTTCTACCCAACGTTCATCTTCTGGATCAAATTTTTCAGGAACATCATCGTTACTACGCCAATAAAAGATTTCCGTATCGGGTCCACAAGGTCCCGTTTCTCCTGCTGGTCCCCACCAATTATTTTCCGCATCTAAATATGCAATTTTTTCTTCTTTTATTCCATGACTTTTCCAATAATTCGCCGATTCAGTATCTTTTTCTACTGTGTCATTTCCTTTAAATACTGTAACTGCTAATCGTTTTATAGGAATATGTAACACCTCTGTTAAAAATTCAAAACTCCATGCGATAGATTCTTCTTTAAAATAATCGCCTAAACTCCAATTCCCTAACATTTCAAAAAAGGTATGATGAGTCTTATCTCCTACTTCATCTAAATCATTTAATCGTACACATTTTTGATAATCGACAAGTCTTGTTCCTGCTGGATGTTTTTGTCCCATTAAATAAGGTACTAATGGTTGCATACCCGCTGTAGTAAATAAACAAGTGGGATCATTTTCAGGAATGACAGGAGCACTCGGTATTTGTTTATGCCCTTTCGATACAAAAAATTTTATATATTCGTCTTTTAAGTTCATTTTATCTCCTCCATAATTTCATTTACAGAATGAATTAAATCTTCTTTTGTCTTGTCGTTGACCAGTTGATAATCAAAGGTCATATAATGTTCTAATTCATTTTCCGTAACATGTTTTTTTTGCTCTTCTGATAAGCCATTATCAAAATTAGGTCTTACGACATGAATGGAAATGACATTTGGTAATGCCTCTTTTAAGTTTTCAATTTCATCGATTGTTCTAGCATCCGAAATAATCAAATAATCCAAAAAATCAGAATAGATTTTAATATCTTCTAACATGCGATTTACAAAAATATTTTTATTGATTTTATCACGAATATCACTTCCTAATTGTTGAAGTAATGTCCTGGGTTTTCCTTTATCACTACCATCCCATCCTGTTATTTTTTTGGCATATTCTTTAATATAATAAGAATATTGAATAATCGCTCCTTTTTGATTTTTTTGTTTTAAATATTGATCAATTGTCTTAGCAACAGTATCTTTCCCACTTTTACTTCTTCCACCAATCACATAGATTCTCATCGATAATCTCCTTTCTAAAAGAAAAACCACCATTATTTTCTAGGAACGAAAATAACCGTGGTACCATCCTAATTGTATCTTTATTTTGATAACGGTTTCACCGGTAATTTTTAATTACACTAAAAGGTAGCTTTCAAATGAAACTCTTACTTATTTCCATCTACCATAAGCTTTCTATCAATCATTTCATTTTACTTATCCTTTATCCTCGTTTTAATCATTTGTCGTAATAACTTGATATTTCTCATTAAAGAAAATTAAAATTGTTTTAACGGCTCCAATTAATGGCGTTGAAATTACCATTCCGATAATGCCAAAGAAATGGCCAAAAATAAGTAATCCAAGCATAATCGTAACAGGATGTAACTTCGTTGATTTGCTCATAATCAAAGCCTGTAAAAAATTTCCTTCAATCATTTGAATAATCACAATGGAAATTAACGTAAATATTCCTATCGTTGGACTTTGAGAAAATCCAACGATAACAGCAGGAGCTCCGCCAATATAAGGGCCTGCATAAGGAATAATATTAGTTATACCACAAAATAATCCAAAAAGCAAGGAAGCTTTTAATCCGCATAGAGTAAAAGCAATCGATGAGACGACAAAAATCAAAGTAGAATCTAACAAAGCCCCTTTTACAAATTGGCGACAAGTAGTATTTACTTCATTTGATAAATCACGAGCATCATCTTGCATTTTTTTAGGTAATAAAGTAATTACAGAATCAGTTACATTTTTAAATCCTAATGATAAATAAAAACCTATTACTAATCCAATTAAAATCGTTCCCATTCCAGAAATGAAACTAGTAAAGATTTTTACCGTCATACTAGGAAGCGATTCTGTAAGATTATTTCCAAAATCTCGGAAATGAGAAAAGATATTAGCTCGAAGTGACACGACATCAAAATCGACAATCCTATTTAAACGAGCTAGAATATTATCCATCCAATTTTCAATAGCAGTAATGACCGTAGGAATCATTCGTACAAAATCATTAATTTGATCTGATAAAATAGGAATAATCGAACTCAATAAAATGACAATAAACGAAATAAATAACAAATATGTTAATAGTGTCGCAAGTCCTCTTCGTATTTTTTTTCGTTCTAAAAATTTTACGATTGGTTCAATTAACCAAGCTAAAAATAATCCAATAAAAAGTGGTGATATTATTTTTAATAGACTGACAATAGTCGCTTGAGCATGAACCTCTTTACATAAAATCGTAAGTGTATATAATGCGATAATAACAATCAAAATATAGGCAATATATAAAATTTTTTTTGATAACCCAATGACATCATTCAATTTTTGATAATCAACTGATTTTCCATTTGTATTTTTTTTCATTTTATCATCCCCTTACTTTTTTTATTATATCAGTTTTTCCGCGCTTTTTCTTCTCTTTTTATGTATTTTTCAACATTTCTAATCGTTTGTGTAAAGTCAGTGTAATTTGTTTCAAACCAAGTAATATTCATCTGATTAAAAAACCACGTATATTGTCTTTTCGCGTAATGTCTACTTTTTTTCTTAATATCATCGATACATTCTTCCAACGATTTTTTATGTTCAAAATAAGGAAAAAGTTCTTTATATCCAATCGGTGTCATTACTGCTTTACTACGAATAGATAAGTCATATATTTTTTTTGCTTCTTCTACTAATCCTTGTTCTATCATTTGATCTACCCTTTTATTAATGTGCTCATATAATGTTTTTCTATCAGTAGTTAATCCAATAAAAATAGCATCATATAAAAGATGATCCGTTTTTTTCTCTTCCTCTAATATTTTATGATGAATTTTATAATAATTTAATGATCGAACAATTCGCTTGCGATTATGAGGATGAATTTTTGTCTGAGGATAAATCGACAATAATCGTTGATACAATTCTTCTGTCGAAAAGGTATCATATTCATCACTCATCTCTTTTTCTTCTTCAAAACGATAATCATATAGAGCAGCTTTAATATAAAGACCTGTTCCTCCTACTAAAATAGGAATTTTTCCCTTTTTTTCTATCTCTTCTATTTTTTTTCTAGCATCTATTTGATAATCATAGACGGTATAATTTTCATCTAATTCCTTTATGTCAAGTAAATGATGAGGAATTTTTCCCATTTCTTCTTTCGTTACTTTCGCAGTAGCGATATTAAGATGTTTAAATATTTGAGTACTATCGGCATTAATAATTTCTCCATGATAAGAGGAAGCTAGAGCGATACTTAATTTTGTTTTTCCTACTGCGGTAGGTCCTGTTATTACAATTACCATATTCTTTATCCTTTTCTATTTTATAAACATAGCATCTCCAAAAGAGAAAAACCGATATTTTTTCTGTACGGCTTCTTGATATGCTTTTAATATTATTTCTTTGGAAGAAAAAGCACTTACTAACATAAGCAACGTTGATTTAGGAAGATGAAAATTAGTGATTAAAGCATCGACTGCTTCAAAAGTATATCCTGGATAAATAAAAATATCAGTCCATCCACTACATTCTTGAAATTGATGATATTTTTTTATAATAGTCTCCAACGTTCTAGTAGAAGTAGTTCCTACACTAATGATTCGTTTTTTTTCTTTTTTCGCCTGATTTAAAATATTCGCTACTTCTTTTGACATTTGATAAAATTCACTATGCATTTTATGATTGGTGACGTCTTCTACATTAACAGGACGAAAAGTACCTAGGCCAACATGTAATGTAATGGTAACGATTTGAATATTTTTTCTTTTTATCTTCTGCAATAATTCTTCCGTAAAGTGAAGCCCTGCCGTAGGGGCCGCTGCACTTCCATAATTTTTTGCATAAACTGTCTGATAACGATTTTTATCTTTTAATTTTTCATGAATATAAGGAGGAAGTGGCATCTCTCCTAAACGATCTAATATTTCTAATAAAATGCCTTCATAACATAATTGAAATTCCCGTATTCCATCTTCTTTTTCAGAGATACATTTTGCTTTTAAAAGGCCATTTCCAAAAGAAATTACGGTATCTTTATGAACTCTTTTAGCCGGTTTTGTTAAACACTCCCAAACATTATCTTCTTTTTCTTTCAATAATAATACTTCAATCAAAGCTTCTGTCTTTTCTTTTATGCCAAAAATTCGGGCTGGAATTACTTTAGTGTCATTTAGAACTAAAACATCATTTTCATCTAAATAGTCAATGATATCGGCAAAATGCCGATGCTCTATCGCCCCTGTCTTTTTATCTAATACCATCAACCGTGATTGATCTCTTTTTAAAGCTGGTGTTTGAGCGATTAATTCTTCGGGTAATTCATAATTAAAATCTTCTGTTTTCATAATTCTCATTTCCTTTTCAAGTAGTACCATTATAACAAAAAGAACACTAAATTTAAAGTGTCCCTTTTGTTTTTAATAACATTCTTCAAAATTATTTTTCTTTCTTTTCTATCTTTAGGTGCTGATAAGCTTTATCCGTTACCATTCGACCACGACTCGTTCTTTTTAAAAGACCCGTTTGTAATAAATATGGTTCGTATACATCTTCTATCGTCGTTTGTTCTTCTCCAATGGAAGAAGCGATAGCTTCAATTCCAACAGGTCCGCCATTAAATTTTTCGATAATTGATTTTAATAAATGGTAATCTGTATCGTCTAATCCCAATGAATCTACTTTTAATTTATCCAAAGCTGTTTTTGTAATTGCTAAATCAATCGTTCCACTTCCTAAGACAAGAGCATAATCTCTCACCCTTTTAAACAAGCGATTGGCAATACGAGGTGTTCCCCTACTTCTACGCGCTAACTCGACAGCCGCATCTTGATCGATTGGGCATTCTAATACTCGGCTCGTTCTTTTTACAATTTGCGTCAATTCTTCCGTAGTATAAAATTGTAGTTTCGAAACAATTCCAAAACGATCACGTAAAGGGCTGGATAAATCGCCTGCTCTTGTAGTAGCGCCGACTAAAGTAAAAGGAGGAAGATCTATATTAATACTTCGACTAGAATTATCGCTTCCAACAATAATATTCAATTTAAAATCTTCCATCGCCGAATATAAAATTTCTTCAATAAAACGAGGAATTCGATGAATTTCATCGACAAATAATACATCTCCTGATTCTAAATTAGATAAAACAGCGGCTAAATCGCCACTTTTTTCAATAGAAGGTCCCGTAATTGTTTTGATATTGCTTCCTAATTCATTCGCGATAATATGAGCCAACGTAGTTTTTCCTAATCCTGGTGGGCCATACAACAAAACATGATCTAATGATTCATCTCTCATTTTTGCAGCCTTAATGAAAATATCGATATTTTCCTTGACTTCTTTTTGCCCAATATATTCTTCGATACTCTCCGGACGTAACGTTTCTTCTTGTGTATCTTCTATCAATTCTTCATTTGTTATAATTCTATCCATATATTACCTCCTAAAATGCATATAACTAGTATAATCTAGTATATCATCATCTTTCTGTTGAAGAGAAATGAAATTGACATTTAATTGTTTTTCCATATCAGTTACATAATTTTGTAACATATTGTTTAATTGAAAACGATTTCCTAAAATGTTTTTTGATTTACTATCACATTCTAAAAATCCAAAGTTAGAAACCAGGTAATTTAACGCATAATGAATATGTTTTTTAGGAATATTTTCTAATTTTTTTGATAACGACGGATGAAACATCAATAATTGATGTAATACTGTATTTGCTGTAATCGTATGAGATCCATCTTTAGAAATAGAATTTAAATTTTCCATCATCGATACTTTATTAGGATCGATAATACAATCAGAAAAATTAAATATGGTTGCCATCTTAATATTTAAATTCTTATCAGAACAAGGAACTAAAAAAGCATATTCCCAATCAGGAAGTGGTGATTTTTCCATTAATTTATGATATGTTTCTCCTTTATCTTCGACAAGATAATAAACGTTATTTTTTAATACTAAACTTTTTTGTTCTAAAAAAAGAGGATTTTTAAAAATATATTGATATTCTTTCATAACAAAATCAAAGTAAGGATGAAAATAATGATATTTTCTAGAAAAAGCGTTAAACTTTTCTTTATTTTCTTTTTGAAGACATCGTTCTTGACAAAAGGAATCGACCTCAGAATAATCCATTGAAATGATTTCATCGTGAGGTGTTAAAAAAGATACTTTCATCTATTTTAACAATAGTTTTAAAGCTTCTTTAATTTGATTTTCAATGTCTTCTTCTTTAATTTGCGGTAAAATTTTATGAATATCTGACATTTTATATCCAAGAGATTTCAACGCATTGATTAATTCTGTATTTTGCGGTTTCTCTACTACATTATTACTTACTAATTTTCCTTTTAAATCTAAAATTATTTGTCTAGCAACCTTATCTCCTATCTTAGGAAATTTTTTTAAATATAAAATATTTTCTTTTTCAATTGCATCAATAATTCCAGAAATTGAACCTAAAGCAATCATAGGAAGAGCCATTTTACAACCCAATCCTTTTACACTGATTAATTTTAAAAACAACTCTTTTTCTTCCTTTGTTTTAAATCCATACAGTGTAATTTCATCTTCTTTGACATTTTGATAAACATATACCTTTCCTGTTTCTCCTTCTGAAAAACTATATGAATTTGCCGTATAAATAAGGTATCCAACTCCATGGTTATCTAAAATAATAGAATCGCTTTCTATCTCTGTGACTTTTCCTTCTATATATCCATACATCTTTATCACCTATCTTTATTATACTAAAAAAATAAAAAAAATAATAGAACTTGTCTATTATTTTATATCAAACATATCATTTGTACTACTAGGTGTTGTAGCTATATATTTTGGTAATACAAAACCTAAATTATTATTTTCTCCTATATAATATTTTAACGTTCCATCTTGCATGTTAGCATTATAAGCATCTACTGTTAAATTAGCACTATATTCTTTCCAAGTATTGGCTTGTACTGTTGGCGTTTCTGTAATAGCCGATTTCATTTGATTAATCGTAAACAAATTATCTTTATATTTGGCAAATTTTTCTATTACAGCATTTTTAACCGCTGTTTGTAAATCTTCATCGCTAGTACTGGCTTGGGCACTAATTGACTTAACAGAATCAAAATCTTGTGCTAAACTACCTGTCTTGGTAGAAATATTATAGGTATAAAATTCTGGATTAGCGCTTCCTGAAGTTTTTTCCGTATAGGCAATAACAAGAGAAGCCATATCTCCATTTTGATAATAACGATAGGCAATCTTAACTGTCGTACAAGGATTTTGATTATCCAATGTTACATTAGCTCGATATTTTCCTACCGCTTGTTCATACAAGGCTTTTACTTCACTATTAATTGCTTTGGCATCTTCGCTATTTAAATTGACATAAGGTACTTTTAATGATGTAGCGGAAATAGGACAAGCTCCAGCGTT
Source organism: uncultured Bacilli bacterium (assembly GCA_947628105.1). Lineage (GTDB taxonomy): Bacteria > Bacillota_I > Bacilli_A > RF39 > UBA660 > CANQYN01. The sequence continues at coordinate 5,489 of CANQYN010000023.1, read as the reverse complement.
GGCATCAAAATCGATGGCACTAGAATAATCTGCCTCATATACATAATCTTTTGTTTCATCTTCTTTTTGTAATACAAAAGCATCTCCTGGATTAGCAGAATTTTTTTCTTCTTTATCTTCTTTTTGGAAAAAATACTGATATCCAAAATATCCTCCTACTCCCAGTAAAGCAAGAACAAGAAGAATGATAATTATTTTCCCCACTCCTCCTTTTTTAGGAACATCATAAGAAACATTTGTATCTGATGCGGATGTTGTTGTTCCTGGTACTTCCGGTATTGGTGTAGAAGGTGAAACTGGAATCTCTACTTGACTTGCGGAAGTCGCAACATTGGGTTGGATACCAACAGAAGATTGCTCTCCACTCACAGAATTTTGTGGCACTTCTGGGGCACTTACCGGATTGGTTGGTACCGTTTCTGATGGTACATTACTAACAGGGGAAACAGGACTTTCTACAACAGGGGTATTATTCATTTCAACAGATGCTGGTGCGACAACATTATCTATTGGATTATTAGTAGTCGAATTAGTATCTGTTGGCATCGCTTCAGTTGGATTACTATTCAACGGATTATTATTTTCATTATTCATATTTTCTACTCCTTTTTATTATACAGTTATCATATCATATTTTTCGACATCTTTCAACAAAAAAATAATACTCACTAAAAGAAAAAAGAATGAACCCATTCTTTTTAAGATTCTATTGAGCAAGAAGGCTCTTGAGCATCTTGTAAATTCGTATAAACTTGTGCTCCACTTTCCGAACGATAATTCACAAAAGAATCGTTTATTTGAACAATTGCACAAGCAACTTTTCCTTCTGAATCAATAACCATTACATTATCATTTCCTTTGATACTATCATCATTGAGCCAATCAATATCTGATATCGTTACTTCTCCATTGCTAATTGAAGTGCCTGTTACATTGGTATACATTCTCTCAGCAGACGATACCTTACCTTCTAATTGCTGTAGTTCATAAGCATTTTCAATCACACTTACATAACCATACATCAAATCTTCAGTTGCCTGATCTCGACTTCGGTCAATTGTTTTCTTTGCTAATAATACTGTAGCTCCAAAATAGCCAACAATTCCAAGAATAATAATAATTAATACAACTAACCACCATTTTTTCGATTTTGGTTTTTCATTTGATTCTACTGGTTCTACTTTCTGAGGTTCTTCTTGAGGCTGCGATACTACATTGTTTATAGAAGGCTCATTTGTCGTTGGATTTGAAACTTGATTAGCAATTTCAGAAATATTTTGTTCTTCATTACTTTCCTGTTGCTCTACTGAAGGTGTCGCAGGTATTGAAGTCGTTGACGAAATAGAATTGTTATCATTATTATTCATCTCAGGAATTCCAAAAGTAATAGGTTCTACTGGATTCGCTGGTTCTGAAACGGGAGTTTCATTCGACTCTACTGGATTCGCTGTCTCTGAAACGGGAGTTTCATTGGATTCTATTGGGTTTACTGTTTCTGTAACTGGAATTGCATTTGGTTCAACCGAATTTTGTGGTTCTGAAACCTGATTTAAATTATTATCTTCATTATTCATATTCTCACTCCTATTTTGTTTATCATATCATATTTTAAAATATCTTTCAATGAAATTTTTTACACATAAAAAGGAACAGTTTATTCCTACTGTCCCGTTTTATTTTTATCTACTTTTTTTCTATTTTTCTCTGTTGTAATTTCTTTTATTAAAAAAGCTAGTAACATTGGTATGCAAACAATAATCGGTTGATAATAACGTATATGAGAATTAACAGGGGAAACAATACATAAAAGAAATGTTATATAAAGAGGCATCAAATAACATAATAGCTGATATTTTTTCTTATACCATAAATAAGCACTAATAAAAAGTAAAATCCATGTATAAAATCCACAAGAATATAATAAGCCTAAAATTGGTAATTCGATTAGTATTTGAGCAATTCCTCTTAAAAAAACCCGTTCTTCCAAGAAGCTATTTAAAAACTGAAATTGATAATAACTAGTATGTAATCCTCTTCTATTTACAATATTATAAAATCCTAACTCTTCCCCTATCTCATTTTTTACATTAGGATAAATATAACCATATGTATTTTCTAAAGTCGCATCTACATAAGTTAATGGATGTTTTTTTAATAAATGAAACCATGCGGTAAAATAATTTTTTAAATCTTGTTTTGTCGGTTTCATTTTAAAACTATTTTTAATGGGGTCACTACGTCCAGGAAGATAATGTTCTGCTAATAAAAAGATATCTTCCCCAAATACATTTTGAATTTTGGCTAAATCTTCATCGGAAATATCATTGGGATGATGAAGAATATAACGAGCGGTTTGTTGAGTAGGAATTGAAAGCATTTCTCTTACTGATGCTGTGTCAATATGATGTTTTGGTAAAAAATAATGGCGGTACCATAGATTTACTCCTAACAAAGTAATTAAGATAAGAGTAAATCCAACGACAATATCTCGATTTTTTCGGTTGGCAATAAGAAGAAAAATAAAATTAAAAATTCCAATATAAATTCCTGTATTTCGATAAAAATAAAGTCCAATATAAAGAAGTCCTAAAATAATAAAATGAGATATTTTATTATCTTTTTGATAATAAAAATGATATAGTTGATAAACAAAAATGAAAAGTAAAATTAAATAATAAACGACATCCTTAATATAAGTAATGGAATTAATTACTAAAAAAGGAAAACAAGAATAAAAGATAAAACAACCAATTCGTAACCATTTTGGTGATTTTAATTTATCTAGTATCTTTAAACAATATCCATATACAAAAGCATTTATACCAATTTGAAGAAAGATATAAAAAAGAATACCAAGGTAATTATCGTGAAATAAATATCTAGCAATATCCATTAAAAATCCGAAAAATAAAGTGAGGATGGCTGGATGATGATCAGTAAAAATACGAAATCCATCATGAAAATCAAGTTGCCAAAAACCATCCCAAGATACTACTCCAGGAAAAAATAAACATAAATATATCGAACTTAAAAGGAAAGTTACCAAAAACATAGAAAGAAAAGGATAACGAAGAAAAAGAATATCATATAATTTACTTTTTGTATCTTTGTTTTTTTCCGTATAATGATCTAATAAATAAAAAATTACTTTTATACAAATTTGACTTGCTTTAAAAAAGACAAAAAAAGATAATACTCCAAATAAGATAGCATAGAAACTTCCAAAAAGATGAGTAATTCCACCTAAATTTTCACAATATTTTCCAATGATAATAAAAATTGAAATGAAAATGGAACATATCGATATTGCCACTTTTTCTCTTTTAGAAAACAAATGATTTTCAACGATTTTATCAAATCGATAAAAGGAATAAATAAAAGCAACTGCAATCAATGATGAGGTATATCCATATAAATGAATATCTTTTATCAAACGACAAATATTGCTCGCTAAAAAAGTAAATTGTTTGCAAGCTTTAGGCATTAATCCTGGTTGATAATTTAGACAAACAACAAATAAGATTCCCAATATAATATAATTGATAATTCGTTTCAAAATAATCACCCGCTATCACTTATCAAGTATACCCCCCCCCAAGTGTTTTGTCAATAAAAAAGGCTTTACATAACGTAAAGCCTACTATTTAAAAACCTTGAACCAAACAAATAATAAAATAAATTGCACCAACAAGAAAAGTAAATCGGGTAATAAATAATTCTCCTCCTCTTTCCTTGCGATTTTTAAACAAATCACTACTTCCTCCACCAGTAATGACATTCCCTTCTGTCGTTTTTCCTGCTTGGAGTAACACCAAAGCGATCAATAAAATCGATGTAATAATCAAAATAACTTGCATGTTTTTCACCTCAATACCAATATATTATCATAATTTATCAAACAAATCAATTATTCAAATGACTTTGTTAAAAATTCTTCTTTCTTTTGAATTCCATGAATAAAATCACTTGCTTTCATCTTTGGTTTTCCTTCTGGTTGAATAACAGTTAAAATTATTTCTCCATTACTAACCTTAACACCAATTCCCTCTTCATAAAAAGCAGTAATTTTTCCATCTAATAGATGGGAATAATGCTTATCACTCATTTTACATTCCCAAACTTTAATTCTTTTTCCTTCTAATATCGTATAAGCTCCTGGCCAAGAATTAAGTCCTCGCACTTGATTATAAATTTGAATCATCGGTTTACTAAAATTAATTTTTTCATCTTCTTTTTTTATATTGGTCGCAAATGTTGCCTTCGAATGATCTTGTTCCATTCGAGGAGCCGTTTGATCAATAATACTAGGTAACGTCTTTAACAACAAATCTCTTCCTATAATCGATAATTTATCATGTAAAGTAGAGGCCGTATCCGTATCTGTAATTTCAACTTCTTCTTGACTGATGATATCTCCTTGATCTAAATAAGGATTCATATGCATAATCGTAACCCCAGTTTTTTTATATCCTTCCATAATAGCTCGATGAATAGGAGCTCCTCCTCGTAATAAAGGAAGCAAAGAAGCATGGACATTAATGCATCCATAGATGGGGAATACAAGTAGTTCTCTAGGAACGATTTGACCATAGGCACACGTAATAATAAGAGTCGGTTTTAAAGCATAAATTTCTTCTAACATATCCGATAATTTTTCTGGTTGTAATACTAAAATAGTATGTTCGTCCCCTACTTTTTTAATAGGAGGTGAAACAATTTTTCCTTCTCTTCCTACTTTTTTATCTGGCTGAGTTATAATTGCACGAACTTCATATTTTTCTATTAATCCCTCTAAAACAGGGACAGCAAATTCAGGGGTTCCCATAAACAAAATACTAACCTTTTTTTTCACTTCAATATTTTCAATTCCTGTATCCATGAATATTCCTCCTTTTTTATTTTATATTTTCAAAGGATTTAAATCAATATCTAAATTCACTTTTTTCGTTTGATAAATATTTTTTAAATCTATTAAATATTCCATTATCTCACTTGATACTTTATATTTTAACAAAACTTGAACAGAATAAATATTATTCATCTTTACCATCGGACTAGCACTAGGTCCTAAAATAATAATATGATTTAAATTTTTTTTCTTTAAATATGATACTATCTTATTTCCTTCTTCAAAAGCATCTTTTAATTGAGAAGATTTTATTTTTAATAAACACAAATTATAATAAGGACTATATTTTAACGTTTTCCGAAATTCCATTTCTTTTTGGTAAAAGCCAAGATAGTCGTGCTGACTAGCATATTGAATACTATAATGATCCACATTAAATCCTTGAATGACAACTTCTCCTTCGATATCAGAACGTCCTGCTCTTCCAGATACTTGATTAATTAATTGAAATGTTCTCTCGGCACTTCGAAAATCAGGAATGTTTAAACTAGCATCCGCATTAATAATTCCCACTAATGTTACTAACGGAAAATCAAGACCTTTTGCTATCATTTGAGTACCAATTAAAATATCATATTCA
>CANQYN010000022.1 GCA_947628105.1 uncultured Bacilli bacterium | reverse complement strand
CGGTAAGAATTTTGATACAATAAATAAAGGTGGTAATATGGAACGAATCATTATGCATATTGATGTAAACAATGCCTTTTTATCATGGAGTGCTATTGATTTATTAAATCACGGGTATCAATATGACATCCGAAATAGTTATGCAATTATTGGAGGAGATGAAAAAAAACGTAGTGGTATCGTTCTTGCCAAATCAACCCCTGCCAAAAAATTAGGAATTAAAACGGCTGATACGATTTATAGTGCGAGAAAAAAATGTCCTAATTTAAATATTTATCCACCAAATTATTCTTTTTATAGTGAAATGTCTTATCGATTATTTGAATTATTATCAAAATATACCCCTGATATTGAAATTGCTTCAATCGACGAATGTTATTTAGATTATGGAAAAGTAAAAAAACTATATGGTGATGAAGTTTCTTTTGCCTATCATCTAAAACAAGAAATTAAAGATATTTTAGGTTTTACTGTAAATATTGGTATTGCTAATTCAAAATTATGTGCAAAAATGGCAAGTGATTTTTCAAAACCAGATAAAGTTCATACTTTATATGATTATGAAGTAAAAGAAAAAATGTATCCATTAAAAGTAGGTGAATTATTTGGAATTGGGAAAAGAACAGTTCCCAAGTTAGAAAGTTTAGGAATTTATACTATTTCCGATTTAGCAAATTTTGATATTACCACATTACAAAGACATTTTAAAAATATGGCAGAAACTATGCAACAACATGCCAGGGGAATTGATTTTAGTGAAGTTATTAGTGATGAAGTTGATCCAAAGGGAATTGGAAATGAAATAACATTAGCGAAAGATACGACAAATATAGCAGAATTACATGATTATATTTCTTTACTTGTCGATAATGTTTCCCTTCGTCTTCGTAAACGAAAAAAATATGCTTATACGATATGCGTCGTTTTAAAAGATAATCAATTTCAAAGAAAGTCGCATCAAAAAAAATTATTAAATGCGACAAATATTACGAGAGAAATAGAAAAAGTTGCTTATCAAGTATTCGATGAAATGTGGGATTTTCGGCCCATTCGGTTAATTGGTGTTCGTCTTGATCAATTAGTTGAAAATAAAAGAGAACAAATTTCTCTATTTGATACATTAGAAGAGAAAGAAGAGGAAAAAAATTTAGATCAAGCTCTCGATCATTTAAAAAATAAATATGGAAAAGCAGTAATTAAAAAAGCAAATTTAATGGATAAAAGTATCCATAAGAAATTAGAAAAGTAGGAGAAGTTATGAATCAAGAAATTATAAAACAAATTAGTCAAGAATTACAAGTAAAAGAAAAACAAGTAGAAAATACACTTCATTTATTAGAGGAAGGAAATACGATTCCTTTTATTTCTCGTTATCGAAAAGAAGTGACAGGAAATTTAGATGAAGAACAGATAAGAAAAATTAGTGATGTATATCAATATCAAATCAATTTATTAGAACGAAAAGAAGATGTTATCCGTCTTATCGATGAAAAAGGATTGTTAACAGAAGAATTGAAACAAAAAATTTTAGAATGTCAAAAATTAGTAGAAGTAGAAGATCTGTATCGTCCTTATAAAGAAAAGAAAAAAACAAAAGCTACTGAAGCGATAAAAAACGGATTAGAACCTTTAGCAAAAATGATTATGGCATGTCCGGAACAAGGAGATTTTTCCTCCCTTACTAAATCTTTTATTACCGAAAAAGTAAAAACTATGGAAGAAGCTATTTTAGGCGCTCAATATATTATTGCGGAATGGATTAGTGATAATGCTTCTAGTCGAAAATGGATTCGAAATTATATTTTTCGAAAAGGAATTATGAAAAGTACAAAGAAAAAAAATCAAGAAGATAGTGATCATGTATATGAAATGTATTATTCTTATGAAGAAGAGATAAAATATATAAAACCTCATCGTATTTTAGCGCTTAATCGTGGAGAAAAAGAAAAAATATTGACAGTTTCTATCGAAGTGGATAAAAAAGATATTATCAATTATTTAGAAGAAAAATATATAAAAAAGAAATCTTTTGTAGAAAATACGATTAAAGAGGCTATTTTAGATAGCTATAAAAGATTATTTTTTCCTAGTGTCGAACGAGAAATTCGATCTGAATTAACAGGAAAGGCAGAAGATAGCGCTATTCATAATTTTTCTTGTAATTTAGAAAAACTACTTTTGACACCTCCAATGAAAGACCGAATTGTACTTGGCTTTGATCCTGCCTATCGAACAGGTTGTAAGTTGGCAGTACTCGATCCGACAGGGAAAAATTTAAAAATAGAGGTGATTTATCCTCATGAACCAAAGAAGGAAGTGGAAAAATCTAAAAAAATATTATTAGATTTAATTGATACATACCATATTGATATTATTGCGATTGGAAATGGGACTGCTTCTCGAGAAAGTGAAGCATTTGTCGCCGATACGATAAAAGAAGCAAAACGAAAAGTAGAATATATTTTAGTAAGTGAAGCAGGTGCTAGTGTCTATTCTGCTAGTAAGTTAGCCATAGAAGAATTTCCTGATTTGCATGTAGAACAAAGAAGTGCTATCAGTATTGGGCGTAGATTACAAGATCCGCTTTCAGAATTAGTAAAAATTGATCCTGAAAGTATTGGTGTTGGTCTTTACCAGCACGATATTGCCAATAAAAAATTATCTGAATCCTTGGCGTTTTCGGTTTCTAAGATTGTTAATCAAGTAGGTGTTAATATTAATACAGCGAGTGCCTCTTTATTAAAATATGTATCGGGTATTACGAAAAAAAATATCGATAAGATATTACAGTACCGTAATCAACACGGAAAAATTCAATCGCGAGAAGAAATTAAAAAAAATAAATTATTATCTGAAAAAACATATGAACAGGCAATTGGTTTTTTACGAATTGTTGATGGGGAAAATATTTTTGATGAGACAGATATTCATCCAGAAAGTTATGATATCGCCAAAAAAGTGTTAGAAAAATTACATTTGACGGAAAAAGATATTGGAACAGATCAAATAAAAGAAGTATTAAAAAATCAAAAAATTTCTGATTTTTGTCAAGAATTACATTGCGATATATATACGTTAGAAAACATTTTTGATTCATTTACAAAACCAAATCGTGATCCTCGAGATGAGATGGAAAAACCAATTTTAAAAAGTGATATACTACATTTAGAAGATTTAAAAGTGGGAATGAAATTACAAGGAACTGTTCGAAATGTCATCGATTTTGGAGCGTTTATCGATATTGGGTTAAAAAATGATGGCTTGGTTCATATATCTAAAATGACTCATCGATATATTAAGCATCCTATGGAAGTAGTTCAAGTAGGCGATATTGTCGATTGTTATGTCGATGAAATTTTAACGGATAAGAAGAAAGTATCGTTATCGTTACTTCCTCCCGAATAAGAATATTTTGGTTTTTAGTTGACAAAAAAAAAGAGACAATATAAAATAAAAATTAGGATGTGATGATATGAAACAAAAAGGTTTTTCATTAATCGAATTATTAGGAGTTATGGTGTTATTAGGAGTAATTGCTTTAATCGTATATCCTGCTATTGGATCGATGTTAGAAGATTCTAAAAAGGGAAGTTTGACAAACTCTGCTAGAGGTATTATTAAAACTTTTAAACAATTATATGTGCCTTATGTTGGGAGAGAAATGATTTATAATTTTGAGACTAAAGAAATGACTGTCGATGGTGAAATAGTCGATGAAACTTTTATCGTAAAAGGAGTAATGCCTGAGGTAGGATATATAAAAAGTGATTCAAACGGAAAAATTTCTCTTTTTACCTATCAAGACGATTATTGTATTACCCAAACATTAAACGATAACGACGTTGTCTTACGTAAAGTAGGAAAAGATTCTACTCTTTGTGTGGAATAAGCTTGCGTCTTCAAAAAAAATTTGTTATACTAGTTTTGTTTTGAAATGCGATGATAAAGAAGTAGTAATAAATGTTAGATTTTAAAGAGAGTTCGTGGTTGGTGAAAACGGATAAAATCTTGATTTTATGAATTCATCTTTTAGTAGTATACGAGAGTATAACGGTGACGTGTTTTAGTCATAGAAGATAGATTAATATCTATAAATTAAGGTGGTACCACGTAAATCACGTCCTTATGGAATGTGATTTTTTTTATTTAGGAGGAATCAAAATGAAAGAAAAAGTAAATCAATTACAAAAAGAAATTGAAGAAAAATTAAAATTATGTCAATCCAAAAAAGAAGTAAATGAATTAAAAACTTATTATTTAGGAAAAAAAGGTCCAATTAATGATCTTAGTCTAATGTTACGAGAATTAAATAATGAAGAAAAAAGAGAATTTGGAAAAACCTTAAACGAGTTAAAACAAAGAATTATTTCTTTAATTGAAGAAAGGTTAACTTATTATGAAGAAAAAGAATTAAATGAAAAATTAGAAAAAGAAACAATCGATATTACTCTTCCTTCTACTAAAATACCAATCGGATCTCCTAATATTTTAGAACATATCATCGAGGAGGTGGAAGAGGTATTTATGTCGATGGGATATGATGTTGTCGATGGCCCAGAATTAGAAGAAGATAAATATAATTTTGAATTATTAAATATTCCAAAAGGACACCCTGCAAGAGATGCTCAAGATACTTTTTATATCGAAGATGAAACAATATTATTACGTAGTCAAACATCTCCTGTTCAGGCAAGAACAATGTTACAAGCGGGAGGAGATAAACCAATTCGTATGATTTGTCCAGGAAAAACATATCGAAGAGACGCTGACGATGCGACTCATTCCCATCAATTTATGCAAATTGAAGGATTGTTAGTTGATAAAAATATAAGTTTGTCTGATTTAAAAGGAACGTTTGATGTTATTGCTAAAAAATTATTTGGTGAAAATTCCAAAACAAGATTTCGCCCTAGCTATTATCAATTTACCGAACCTTCGGTAGAAACTGATATTTCTTGTTTTGCTTGCAAAGGAGAGGGGTGCTCTCTTTGTAAACAGACTGGTTGGATTACTGTAAGTGGAGCGGGGATGGTACATCCTAATGTTCTTCGAAATTGTGGTTACGATCCAGAAATTTGGACTGGTTTTGCTTTTGGTTTTGGTGCCGAAAGATTGGCGATGTTAAAATATGGAATCGATGACATTAGAACCTTCTATCAAACAGATTTGAGAGAAATTAAAGCATTCGATAGAAAGGAAGGATAAGATGATTAGTTTAAATTGGGTAAAAGATTATATCGATATTAAAGATGAAAATTTAAAAGACTTAGCAGTAAAAATTACAAAAGCAGGAGTTAATGTCGAGGCAGTAATTGAAAAAAGAATCGATCATTTAGTAATTGGAGAAGTAGTGCAATGTGAAAAACATCCCGATAGTGATCATTTAAATATCTGCCAAGTAAACGTAGGAGAAGAAATTGTTCAAATTGTATGTGGTGCCTCTAATGTTCGAAAAGGAATCAAAGTTATCGTAGCTCTACCAGGCGCCATTTTACCAGGGAATTTTGAAATTAAAAAAGGAAAAATTAGAGGTTGTGAATCAAATGGAATGATTTGTGCCTTATTTGAATTAGGATTAGAAGAAAAGACAGAGGAAACTTATTCAAAAGGAATTGAAGAAGTTCCTCATAATATTCCAGTGGGAAGCGATGCGAATGAATATTTAAAAACGGATGATACTCTTTATGAGTTAGATGTTCATAAACATCGTAACAATGATTGTTACTATCATATTGGTTTTGCTTATGAAATAGCTTGTATTTTAAATAAAAAAGTAACTTTACCAAAAGATGATTTTAAAGAAATTGAAAAAAATATTAAAGATTTTATTGATATAAAAGTGAAAACTGATAAATGTCCTTATTATACTGCTAAAATGGTAAGTGATATTGAAATTAAGGAATCTCCAGAATTTATAAAACAAAGATTAATCGCTGCTGGAATGAGACCAATCAATAATGTAGTAGATATTTCCAATTATGTCATGTTAGAATATGGACAACCATTACACTTTTTTGATTATGATAAATTAGGACGTCATGTCTTAGTAAGAGATGCGAAAGAAAAAGAAGAAATTATTACTCTGGATGGAAATAAAAGAACGTTACGTTCTACTGATATTGTTATTACCGATGGCAAAAAACCAGTTTGTATTGCAGGTGTCATGGGAGGAGAAAATACTGAAGTAGACGAAAATACAAAAACAATCTTTATCGAAAGTGCCATTTTTGATGCTGTTCGTATTCGTTATACAGCCAATCATTTAGATTTAAAGAGCGAAGCATCAATTCGTTATGGAAAAGGGCTTAATTTTGAATATACCGATGCAGCCTTACGAAGAGCTTGTCATCTTTTACAAAAATATGCTAATGCGAAGGTTTATTCTGGAACATTATGTCATGATAAAGTAGATAAAACAAAAAAGGTTGTCACTTTTAAAACCGAAGAAGTTTCTCAGTTATTAGGACTTCATCTAACAGATAATGATGTAAAAACAGAATTAAAACGATTGGATTTTCCTTTTGAAGTAAAAAATCAAACTTTTCAAGTCACGATTCCAAGAAGAAGATTGGATATCGACCCTAATGTAAATGATATTGCGGAAGAAATTGGCCGCCTTTATGGATATCATAATTTAGTTTCAACGTTACCAAAAGTAGAGACAAGAAGAGGAGTCTATGTAGGAGATGTCAAATTACGAAAAGAAATTTCACGTCGATTGAGAACATTAGGACTAAATGAAGTAAAGACATATACATTAATCAGTCCAGAAATGGCTAACCATTTTGTTTACGAACAAAAAAAGTCAATTTCTTTACCGAATCCAATGAGTGTCGATAAATCGATTATTCGTTCTACTTTGTTACCTTCTTTAGTTCAAGTATACGAATATAATAAAGCGAGAAATATCAAGGATATTTTGTTATATGAAATTTCAAAAACATATGATAGTAAGTATCAAGAAGATAGTAAAGTCGCAATGTTAATGAAGGGAAATTATATCATTAATGAATGGCAAGGAATTACTACAAAATGTGATTTTTATTGTATGAAAGGAATTGTTGAAAACTTACTTGATTATTTGGGATTTAAAAATCGTTATACTTTTGAAAAAGAAAAAATTTCGGATTTACATCCGGGAATGTGTGCCAAAATATTATTAGATCATGAAGAGGTAGGAATCATGGGAAGGATTCATCCTAGTTATGTAAAAGAAGAGGTTTATGTCTGTGAATTATCTATGAAAAAATTATATGAAAAACAGATAAAACCATTAAAATTTAAAGAGACTTCAAAATATCCAAGCATGATTAAAGATGTCGCCTTTTTAGTTGATAATGAAATACAAAGTGATATAATTAAAGAAAAAATAAAAAAATTAGGGGGAAGATTATTAGAAAGTGTAGAAGTGTTTGATTTATATGAAAATATTGAACCAGGGAAAAAATCAATTGCTTATAAATTAACTTTCCAAGATAATAATCGAACATTAGAAGATAGTGAAGTATTAGATATTTTCCATAAAATTATTCAAGGAATTGAAGCGACTGGAATGGCTAAATTACGTGATAAATAAATTATTGGTTATTACCAATAATTTTTTTTTACTTTTTTTTGACATATTATTTTGTTCTATTCCTATATAATGCTAATAAACTATAGGGAGGGATATTATGGCTAAAAAATTTAAAAGTAAAAAAAGACGCCGTAGATTGAAAATAGTAAAATTTGTCATCTATCTTTTTCTTGCTTTCTTGCTTTATGAGCTTATCACTTTGTTTTTTTTAAAATTAAAATTAACTTCTTCTAATGAAGAATTTTTAAAAGAACTTTTAAGAGATTCGAATCATCATTTAATTTATGAAAGTAAAAAAGTAGATATCATGGATAGTATTTTAAAATATGTTCACAATGTAGATTTAAAAGAACCTGTTTCTCTATTAAAAAATTTATATGTATCGAAAAATGTGAAAAAAAATCAAGCTGTTCAAACATCAAGTGATGAAATTGCTCAAGAAGAAAAAAGCGACTATGTAGATGATCCTCATCCAGTAGATGTTTCGAATCCCAGTGTTTATTTATATAATACTCATCAATTAGAAGGATATAATTTTAAAAATTATGAAGAATATAATATTACGCCTAATGTTATGATGGCTTCTTATATTTTACGAGAAAAATTAAATAAAAAAGGAATTTCAACGATTGCGGAAACGTCGAATATTACAGACTTTTTAAATAGTAATGGATGGAATTATGCCAGTAGTTATAAAGCAAGTCGTTATTTTATGAAAGAGACATTTAAAAAATACAAAAATATTAAATTGTCGATTGACATTCATCGAGATGCGATTAGTAAAGAAGCTTCTACGGTAAAAATTGGGAAGAAAAATTATGCCAAAGTATTATTTGTAGTAGGAATGGAACATAAAAAAGCTAATCAAAATTTGGGTACTGCTAATAAAATAAATGCTCTTTTAAAAAAAGAATATCCCACTTTAACGAGAGGAGTTATGAAAAAATCAGGAAAATATGTTAATGGAATTTATAATCAAGATTTAAATAAAAATATTATTTTATTAGAACTGGGAGGAAATAAAAATACGATTGAAGAAGTGTTAAATACGATAGAAATATTAGCAAATATCATTCAAGATTATTTGGAGGAATAAATGAAAGAAGATAAGAAAAAAATAACTTATAAAATAATAAAATATTTATTTTTTATGTTGTTAGTAAGTTTTAGTGCTATTTATATTTCCCAAGCGACGGGTTATTATGAATATGAACAATATCGTAATTCTGTTTTAACACAAGAACAAATTGCGAAATTTGAAAAAGATGTTGAAGAGGGAAAAAACATTGATATTGATAGTTATTTAACTCATGACTTACCCAATTACGAAAATCATATGTCACAATTAGGATTGAATATTTCTGATGGAATCAATCATTTTGTTGTCGAAGGAATAGGAGATGTTTTTGGTTTTTTAAATCGAATGATAGAAGATTGATAAGATAATGAAATAAAATCATTATCTTTTTTTAAATTCATGTTATAATAAATGAAGGTGAAGTTCATGGAACAAAAAAATATTCGTAATTTTTCAATTATTGCTCATATTGATCATGGAAAATCGACCTTGGCAGATCGAATTTTAGAGATGACAGGAGCGGTTAGTGAAAGAGAAAAGCAAGATCAGTTATTAGATAATATGGATATTGAAAGAGAAAGAGGAATTACTATTAAATTAAACGCCGTGCAACTTTCTTATCATTATCAAAATCAAGATTATATTCTCCATTTAATTGATACTCCTGGTCATGTCGATTTTTCTTATGAAGTAAGTAGAAGTTTGGCCGCTTGTGAAGGAGCTATCTTAGTCGTCGATGCTGCTCAAGGAATCGAAGCGCAAACTCTTGCTAATTTATATCTTGCCTTAGATAATAATTTAACGATATTGCCGGTCATTAATAAAATAGATCTTCCCAATGCCAATCCGGAAAAAGTCAAAAAAGAATTGATGGATACGTTTGGGTTTCAAGAAGACGAAATTATCTTGACATCGGCCAAAAAAGGAATTGGAATTAAACCGTTAATCGAGGCAATTATCGAGAAGATACCTTCGCCACAAGGAAATGATAAAGGTCCTTTAAGAGCCCTTATCTTTGATAGTTATTTTGATCCTTATCGTGGTATAGTAGCATTTGTAAGAATTGTTGATGGGAAGGTAAAAATAAAAGATAAAATTCAGATGATGGCAACGGGGGCGACTTATGAAGTTTCTGAATTAGGAATTATGAACCCTCATGAGAAAAAAAGAGATGAGTTAGTAGCGGGAGAAGTTGGGTTTTTATGTGCTAACATTAAAAGTATTGAAGATATTAAAGTAGGCGATACTGTCATATTGAAAGACGAACCGGCAGTAGATGCCCTTTTAGGATATAAGCCGATGAAACCAATGGTATTTTGTGGATTATATCCAACGGAATCTAATCGTTATCCCGATTTAAGAGAAGCTTTAGAAAAATTAAAATTAAATGATGCTTCTTTGGAATTTGTTCCAGAAACTTCAAAAGCTCTTGGTTTTGGATTTCGATGTGGATTTTTAGGATTATTGCATATGGAAATTATTGAAGAGAGAATAGAAAGAGAATTTGGAATTGATTTAATTGCTACTTCTCCTTCTGTTATTTATGAGGTTGAGTTGACAGATCATCATATTATTTCAATCGATAGTCCTGTCAAAATGCCAGATCGGGCAAAAATATATGATGTGAAAGAGCCTTATATTCGAACTAATATTTTCGTTCCTAGTGAGTATATTGGTTCTATTATGGAATTATGTCAAGAAAAACGAGGAAATTATATTTCGATGGAATATTTAGATACGACTCGAGTCAATATTCATTATGAAATTCCTTTATCAGAAATTGTATATGATTTTTTTGATAAATTAAAATCATATACGAAAGGATATGCTTCTTTTGATTATGATTTTATTGGATATAAAAGTAGTAATTTAGTAAAGATGGATATCTTATTAAATGGGGAAGTAGTAGATGCTTTAAGTAGTATTGTACATAAAGATTTTGCTTATCATCGAGGAAAGGTAATTGTGGAAAATTTAAGAAAATTAATTCCTCGTCAACAGTTTGAAGTGCCAATTCAAGCGGCTATCGGCAGTAAAATTATCGCTCGTGAAACGATTAAAGCTGTTCGTAAAAATGTTCTTGCTAAATGTTATGGCGGAGATGTTTCGCGAAAACGAAAATTATTAGAAAAACAAAAAGAAGGAAAAAAACGTATGAAAATGGTAGGAAATGTAGAAATTCCTCAAGAAGCATTTTTATCAGTTTTAAAAATGGATGAAAAATAATACTTGAATTCTTGTTTTTCTTTTGCTATAATACACGATTGGCAAAGGGGAGGATGTTGCGTGATGAATACATTACCATTAACAAACAATAGAAAAGAAAATATTAACTTATTAATACCATTATTTTTACAAATGAAAAATGACGATATTCAAAAATTTGTAGATTATGTTGGATATCATCGTCAATATCTTATTGAAGGTTATTTGAAAAATGATGAATTAATCTTAGAAAATTTTGGTGAAAAAGTTTTACGACAAGTAAAGACTAAGTTAAATGCTTTATTATATTTAGAACATAAACGAAATATAGAAAAGATTTGTAACCAATTTTTAGAAAATGATAGTTATGATTTAAAAAACTTTATTAATCAATTAGGATATAGCGGTAAAAAAGCATTTCTAAGAGCATTAAAAAATAAAGAAGGGCAAATCAAATATTTAAGTCCTACTATGTTAAAACAAGTTATTCAAAAAGTAGATCAATGTAATGCTTTTACAAGAAAAAAAGCAGAAGATTTTAAACAACAACAACAAATATCTAAATTAATAACAGCACTTGATTTATTAGTGAATCATCCATATGGATTAGGGGAAGTAAATCAAATGCTTCATACTACTTTTACTGTTGAAAAAATTGTTAATCAATATGAAACATTAATGGGAGAAAAGCTAGATAAAGAGATTATAAAATTTTTACAAGAAAAAAAATATAGACAACAAAGACATCAATATGCAAAAGAAAATAAAGCTAAAGTAGATGCTTATCAACGAGGAATAACTCTTACAGACGAAAGAGATATTCAATTAGTAAAAGATAGTATTTGCATTGTTACGAATGAACAATATAAAATTTTAAAGACGATACAATTATTTTTACAAAATCAAAAAGATATTCAAAAAGTAATCCAAATTACAGGAAAAAATTATAATTCTATCTATACTGATTTAACAGTTTCTTCTTTAGATAAGTTAGTAAAACCAGAAATTTTGGAAGAGATACAAAAAGCAATTCAAGTGGAAAATATATTACTTGGACATAACGGCTCTTTTCGCGAGAAGAAACGATATATTACTTATATCTTAGAATCTTTTCAACAAAATAATTATTCGTTAGAACAAACCGAAAAGGCAACGGGAATTGATATCGTATTTATTTGTCGTGTCTTAAAAGACGATTTCATTAATATTTTACTTAAAAATAAAGAACAAGTGGAGGCAATTCAAAAAATAGTTTCTCAATATGAAGAAAATATCGAGAAAGAAAAGGAGTATTAATATGGAAAAAATTTCGATGTCAAAGTCTGATTTTGATTTAGTGATGACACCTTTAACAGAAAAAGAAATGGAAAATTTGAGTCAAAGAACAGGAAAATCAAAAGAAGACATTAAAAAAGAAAATCAAGAAATACCAACATCGAAAGAAGAATTGGATAAAATGTATCAAGAACTTACTGACGATAGTATTTTTACCAAAGATTATATTACCGAAGAAGAAGTAAATCGTTATATCGACAATCAATATCTTTTATCTATTTGTAACAATTTATCTTATACGAGAGAAGAAATTGAAAAAGAAGTATTAAAAGAGTTGAGAAAAAAATGGAAGGGCGAGGAAATTAAAAGGTGATAAAAAGTGTCTATATTCATATTCCTTTTTGTAAAAATATTTGTCATTATTGTGATTTTCCTAAATTTTATTATCAAAAAGATTGGGTTACTTCATATTTAAAACGATTAAAAGAAGATATTATTGAAGAATATCAAAAAGAGCCATTAGAAACTCTATATATTGGAGGAGGGACACCAAATTGTCTTTCTTTATCGGAGTTTAAAGAATTATTACAAATTACAAAATTATTTCATTTGGCGTCTTCTTATGAATTTACAGTCGAGTGTAATATTGAAGATTTATCGATGGAAAAAATAGAATTGATGAAGCAATATGGGGTCAATCGAATTAGTTTAGGAGTACAAAGTATGAATCCTAAATATTTATCTTTGTGTCATAGACGACATACTAAAGAGATGGTTATTGAAATAGTTCAAAAATTAAAATTAGAGTTTTCTAATATTAATTGTGATTTAATGTATGGTTTTCCTAATCAAACGGTAGAAGAAGTAGAAAGAGATGTTCTCGATTTTATTCAACTAGGAATTTCGCATATTTCTACTTATTCTCTTATGATAGAACCACATACCGTATTTTATCAAAAGTATCGACCAATCGATGAAGATTTAGATTTTAAAATGTATCAAATGATTTTAAAAAAATTAAAAGAACATGATTATTATCATTATGAAATTAGTAATTTTGCTAAAAAAGGGTTTGAATCTCGGCATAATATCACTTATTGGAATAATGAATATTATTATGGTTTTGGCTTAGGTGCCAGTAGTTATCTTAAATCTAGACGTAAGACGATTACGAAAAACTTGAACAAGTATCTTGTTCAAAAAGAAATCATGGAAGAAGAAAAGATAACTCGTTCTTTACAATTAACATATGAATTTATTTTAGGTTTTCGTAAGGTAAGAGGAATTTCAAAAGAACAGTTTTATCAAAAGTATCGTTTTGATTTAATAACGCATCCTGTAGTAAAAAAATTATTACAAGAAAAAAAATTAAAGCAAAATAAAGAATATGTTTATATTCCAGAAGAAAAGTTATATGTATCGAATGATATATTAGTTGAATTTTTATAAAATATAGTAATTTACTATATTTTTTTGTGAAAATCATATGAAATTTGTCGTATTATGAGAAAAAACTTGCATTTTTATTAGAAAAGTGTTAAAATTGAAAGCATCGTTTAGAAAGGGGCGGTTTTGTTATGAAAAAGACAATGAGTTTATATCGTAAAGAAGATAATAAAATAAAATATATCGAATATCAATTATTCGCTGATGAATATGATTTAGTAAATTATTTTTATTCCGTTTCCCCATCTGATGATTTATCGAAGAAAGTATTAAAAGTATTAAAACAAATCAGTGCGGAACAAATCATTAATTTAAAACCGATAGAATTATTAAATAAAAGAAATATTTATTATCGATCTGATGTAATTGAAATGATAAGAGGATTCTTTTCTTGCTTTAAAACAACTCGTTCTTTTGAAATTGATATGCGAAAATTAGATTCTTATCAAAGAGCAGTTTTTCAATCGATTATTGCAACCGAAGAGGATAAAAAGAATTTAACCGAAAATATTGAGACGGCTTCTAATAATACCGATGTATTAGAGAAGACGGGAATTTATTTTGAGGGAATTCAACGAGACGAAAAAAGAGAAAAACCGATTGAAAATCCAATTGTATTAGAAAAAAAACGAAATGTAAAAAAGACATCATAAGATGTCTTTTCAGACTGTTGACAAATAGGTAAATATTTTTACTTATTTGTCTTTTATTTTGAAAAATTTTAGATATTATTGAA
>CANQYN010000021.1 GCA_947628105.1 uncultured Bacilli bacterium | reverse complement strand
GTTAGATGATTTATTTGCGCGAATCGGAGAAGGGTTAAAAGAAATAAATGTAATTATCAAAAGTGATGTTCACGGTTCTAGTGAAGCAGTTAAAAGTTCATTAGAAAAAATCGATGTGGAAGGTGTGCGAGTAAAAATAGTTCGAAGTAGCGTTGGGGCAATTACTGAAAGCGATATCGTATTAGCAAAAGCATCAAATGCAATTATCATCGGTTTTAATGTTCGACCAACTAATGCTATTCGTGAGTATGCTAAGGAAAATAACGTCGAAATTCGACTTTACGATATTATTTATAAGTTGGTAGAAGAAATTGAAGCTGCCATGAAAGGACTATTAGAACCAGTCTATGAAGAAAAAATATTGGGAAGTGCTGAAGTAAGGCAATTATTTAAGTTTTCCAAAGTAGGAACGATTGCTGGGTCATATGTATCAGAAGGAATTATAAAAAGAGATTCGAAAGCTCGCGTAATTCGCGATGGAGTCGTTATTTATGATGGTAATATCAATTCGATTCAACGAGAAAAAGATAGTGTAAAAGAAGTCAAGAAAGGATTAGAATGCGGTATTACAGTAGATAATTTTAACGATATTAAAGTAGGAGATACGATTGAAGCATATGAAATGGTAGAAATAGAAAGATAAAAATTATAAGGACGCCTTATAATTTTTTAAATGATAGTTAAATATTTATAGAAGATATGATATAATAAAAAAAGGTGATAATATGAGTATAAAAATAGAACGAATTGCAAGTGCTATTACAAAAGAATTAAGTTATATATTTGCAAATGAAGTAAAAGATGAACATATTAAAAATATTGTTATTACCGATTGTAAAGTAACCAATGATCTCAGTTTTGCCAAAGTCTATTTTCGTCTTTTAGATGATAGTAAAAAAACCGAAACATTAAAAAGTTTAGAACATGCTTCTGGATATATTCGAAAAGAACTTGCTGAGCGAATCGATATAAGACATATTCCAGAATTGACTTTTGTCTATGATGATTCAATCGATTATGGAATTAAAATCGAAAATATTTTAGAAGAGATTCATAAAGAAGAAAGAGAAGATGAAGATGAAGAAAGATAAAATAATAAAATATATAAAGAGAAGTTCCATTGCCCTGCTTACTATATTACTTTATTTAAGCTCTACCAATTTACAAAATGAATTTTTAAGTTTTTTCCATATTGATCCTGTCGAAATGTCTAATTTGGCAAAAGTTGTTTTTTTAATCATCTGGGATATTGTATTAATGGGAATATTATTATTAATTTATCATAAATCTTATGAGAAAGACATCAAGGATATGCGAAAAAATCATAAAAAATATTATCAAAAATATTTAAAATATTGGTTGATTGCAGTGGCGGTTATGTTTGTAAGCAATGTTGTTATCATGGCAATTACCGGAAATGCAACTTCAGGAAATGAAAAAGCAATTCGCGATTTATTTTCGGCGAGTCCTTTATATGTATACTTTTCAGGTGTTATTTTTGCCCCTATTGTCGAAGAGTTAATATTTCGCAAATGCTTTTATGAATTAATTCCTAATAAAGCATTATTTATTTTTGTATCAGGTTTTGTTTTTGGCGGAATGCATGTATTGACAAGTTTTTCTGGGCCAATGGATTTATTGTATTTGATTCCTTATTGTGCACCTGGATTAGTTTTTTCATACATTATGGCTAAGACAGATAATGTCTTAGTTTCTACAGGACTTCATTTTTTACATAATGGAATTTTAATCGCGGTACAAATGTTTTTATATTTATTTGTTAATTAGTAAATGTCGGTAATAGAATAGAAAGTGACTTTTTCTATTCTATTTTTAAATTAAAAAGGAAATGGAAAAAAACTTTCTTTTTCTCTTTTT
This sequence comes from uncultured Bacilli bacterium, assembly GCA_947628105.1. Classification (GTDB taxonomy): domain Bacteria; phylum Bacillota_I; class Bacilli_A; order RF39; family UBA660; genus CANQYN01. Next base: position 12,478 of record CANQYN010000021.1, on the reverse strand, counting down.
ATATGATAAAATAAAAAATAGGGTGATGGTGATAAATATGGGACTTTTTTCTAATTTAAAAAAAGTATTAAATAAAAACGATAGACAGGAAGTAGAAACTTATAGTAAAGGATTAGAAAAAACAAGAACGAGTTTTACTTCCAAATTAAATTTGTTAACACTAAAACATAATAAAATAAGTGAAGAATATTTTGAAGAATTAGAAGAAATATTAATTGAAGCTGATATTGGTGTCAATACGGTGATGGAATTTATTGATAAATTGAAAAAAAGAGTAAAACAAGAAAATATATTAAGTGCGGAAGAATTAAAAGAAATTATCGTTGATGAAATGTTTATCATCTATGTGGGTAATGATATTATCGTAAATAAAATCAATGAAAATCCAGATGGACCGACAGTTGTTTTGTTTGTTGGAGTAAACGGAGTAGGCAAAACGACAACGATTGGGAAAATTGCTTATCAATTAAAAAAAGAGGGCAAAAAAGTATTGCTTGTTGCCGGAGACACTTTTCGTGCTGGAGCAACAGAACAATTAGAAGAATGGGCTAAAAAACTAAAGACAGATATTGTATCGAATGAAAAAAAAGATCCTTCAAGTGTTATTTATGATGGTGTTTCAAAAGCTATTGAAGAAAATTATGATTATGTTTTAATCGATACGGCAGGGAGATTACAAAATAAAACAAATTTAATGAATGAGTTAGAAAAAATGAATAAAGTAATTGGAAAATTGATAGAAAATGCTCCTCATGAAACATTATTAGTAATTGATGCGACAACTGGGCAAAATGGAATATCTCAAGCAAAAAGTTTTCAAGAAATTACCAATGTGACAGGAATTGTTTTAACGAAACTAGATGGTACAGCTAAAGGAGGAATCGTTTTAGCAATTAAAGAAAGTGTTGGGATTCCGGTTAAATATATTGGACTAGGAGAAAAAGAATCTGATTTAAAAGTATTCGATATAGAAAAATATATTTATGGTTTATTTCAAGATATGGAGGAACAAGATGAAAAATAAAAGGATTGATCAAGTTAGTGTCTTTATCCAAATTATTTTATTTGTATCATTAATTATTTTGTTTATTATGAATAATTTTATTAATATTATTCCTGTTATTGAAATTGTCATGGCATTTCTTTTATTTGTTATTAGCTATAATGATTTTCATCTTTTAAAACGAAGTAAATGGTATAGTGCTATTTATATTATTATTGGACTTATTTCATTGTTTTTTGGAATTATGGGATTGTTATAATGGAACGATTATATTTAAATGAACTATATGATATATATGGTTCATTGCTTACCGAAAAACAAAGAAAAAATTTTGAAGAATATTACTTTGATGATTTATCTTTAGGAGAAGTAAGTGAGAACAATGAAGTAAGTCGAAATGCCATTCATAAAAGTTTAAAAGAAAGTGTCGAAAAATTAGAATGGTATGAAAAAAATCTAAAATTATATGAAATTCGAAAGAAATTAAAAAAGCTTTCGGAAGAATATCCAGAAATAAAAGAAAAAATAGAAAGGATAATGGAGGGGTAATATGTTAGGAAATATAATTTTTATTAATGGGAATTTAGCCCATATTCAAATACCAGAAGGAACACCAGTCGCAGAAGACTTAATTAATTTACATATTTTATTTGAAGATGATAAAAAATCTATTTTAGGCGAAGTCGAAGATATGGATAAACAAATTATAAAGGTTCGCTTTTTAGGAGAAATTACCAATGGAAAATTTGTTGGAGGAGTTATTCGTAAACCAAGTTTATCCGCGAAGATAAGAGTGATTACCAAGGAAGAATTTGGATTAATTGTAGGAGAAAAAAATGCTTCTAGTATGGTATTAGGATATTCTCCTTTATATGATAATTTCCCTATTAATGTTAATATTAACGATATGTTTAGTAATCATATGATGATTTGTGGTAATACAGGAAGTGGAAAATCTTGGGGATTGGCTCGATTATTACAGAATGTATTTGAAAATACTAATGTTTTACCATATCGTTCTAATTTTTTAATTTTTGATGCTTATGGTGAATATCATACAGCATTTCAAGAGATTAATAAGATAAATCCTAATTTTTTCTTTAAATATTACACGACAAATCCTAATGATACGAATGGTAGTTTATTAAACATTCCACTTTGGTTATTAGATGTAGATGATATGGCATTGCTTTTAGATGCATCAGAGCATTCCCAACTTCCTATTTTGGAGGAGATGTTAAAATTAGTTCAAATTTTTGCGGAATCAGATGAGATGAATTTACAATATAAAAATCATTTAATTGCGAAGGCCATTATGACGATTTTATATACCAATCAAACGTCTACTAGTAAACGTAATGATATTTTTCAAATTCTTGCGACTTGTAGTACTCCGCAATTTAATTTAGAAGCGCCTGTACAAGGGGTTGGATATGTAAGAAAATTCCGTGATTGTTTTATTATCGATAAAGAGGGAAGTTTTACAGAAAGTATTTTAGTGACCCAATATATTTCTGAATTTATTAAAGAAGAATATGATAAATACGAAGCCCAAAGTGTTAGTTTCTTTACGTTAGAAGATTTAGAGAAAGCTCTTAATTTTACTTTAATTTCAGAAGGATTATTGAGAAATGAAAAAACATACAGTGCGGCTATAGCTTTAAAAGTTCGTCTTCATTCATTAATAACAAGTGACAATGCTAAATATTTTGCTTTCCCTAAGTTTATAACGTTGGAAAATTATATTGCCTCTTTAGTGACAATGCCAGATGGTAGAAAAGCTCAAATTATTAATTTTAACTTGGAAGAAATAGAAGATAGAATTGCCAAAGCAATTACGAAAATTTATACGAAAATGCTATTTACATTTACAAAGCGACTAAAAGATCGAGCAAGTATTCCTTTTCATGTATTTTTAGAAGAAGCCCATCGTTATGTACAAAATGATAATGATAAATTTTTACTAGGATATAATATTTTTGATCGAGTAGCTAAAGAAGGAAGAAAATACGGTTTAATTTTTAATCTAATTTCTCAAAGACCAGTAGAGTTATCAGAAACAGTTATTTCTCAATGTAGTAATTTCTTAATTTTTAAAATGAATCATCCAAGAGATTTGGAATATATTCAAAAAATGTTACCAAATATTAATCAAGAAATTATCGAAAAACAAAAGAGTTTACAACCAGGAACATGTGTTGGATTTGGGAAAGCTTTTAAAGTTCCTTTAATTATAACTATGGAACCTCCAAAACCAGCTCCTCATAGTAGTAACTGTGATGTGGAAAATAGATGGCGAGCATAAAGAGATAATAATCTCTTTTTTTATGAATTGTAAATTTGTGATAAAAATACATATTTTTCTTCCTTATTGTAAAAAATATATGATATAATGGTATTAATAATATCATAGGAGGTTTTTATCATGCATAAAAGTAGGAAAAAAATAATTGTGTTATTGATGATAGTATTATGCATTCCTTGTGTGGGAGTATTAGCCGCTCAAAATGGTGGATCTTCACAAGCGGGAGGTAATAGTGGAGGCGGAGGCGGAGGCCTTCATGCTTCTGATGGAGAGGTTCTTAATTTGACGGGTGACAAGGCCAAGTGGAATTTATATGTTAGTATCAATCCGGATTTTCAACCTAAAAAGAAAGTAGAAAAATTTCAAAATGTAAAAAAGGTCGAAAAAATAAAGAACTGGTTAAATTCTACGTTTGCTAATAGTAGTGAATGTACGTCATCTTCTTGTATTTCTGAAATGAAGAAGATATTAGGTGAGTTTGGACTCGATGATGATTCTAACGGTGATAATTGTGAAAAATTCAATGGTCATATTTATTTTGCTATAACTGCTCCTATTGCCATAGGAGGGAAAGGAAGATACTTTAATTATCTAGTAAAAGAGATTGCCCAAAAATGTAAAGATAAAAAATGGAGCTGTGGACGTCTTCAAACAGATCGGTTGGGTCATTATTTATATATTTATGGTAGAACTAGTAAAAAGAGTAATTATTACTTTTCAACTTTAAGTAAAAAGGAACAAAAATCAAGCTATTCTCCTTCGTTTAAAGAAATTGCCAAAAAAAAATCTGGTTGGGGAGTATTTGAAGTATGGATTGATAAAGACCAAGTATGTGAGCCCCCTATTGTAGTTACTCCACCACCAACACCACAAGATGGATGTGTAAGAAAACAAATTCGTACGAAACAAAATAATCCAATATGTTCTCCTACAGGACAGGGGACAGCTAATGTAAAAGAGGAAGTGGTTGGAGCAGCCGGGACTTCTACTGTATATGGAAACGAAACTTATAATTATAAAGAAGGAAGTACATACGGTTTAGAAACTTATAATTTTGGTTCAGCCTATTGTTCTATCTTCTGTACAGAAGAAGCAACAGTAACGTTACCAAAAGGATTTGTTAATCCGGTTGTGTTAGGAGGAAATATTGTTTGGCCAACTTCAAATGAAACAAAAGAAGCAGGAAGACTAAATGATAAACCTTTAAAATTATCTGGAAAGAAAACTTGCCGTATCGATGTTGCACCAAACTCTAAACAATGTTCTAAACTAGATGTCAATTATACAAATGCTGCTAATTATGTTAAAAAACAAGCAAGTGCTAAAGATTGGGCTAAAAATACATATGAGGCGGTAAGACAGGCAATAAGTAGATCTCACGGTGGAAATGCAGAGCCATCTCAATGTACAGCATATTATAATTCTGCTTTGGCAGCGGCTAAAACAGAACGAAGAAAACAAAACGTAATTAATAGTCGTATCAATTGTGAATACTATATTTCTAAATTTAATGAGGTAGCGACTATTACAGGCGAAATTGCTAAATGTGATAGATATACTCAAGTAGCTGCTCAAAATGATATAAAAAATATTTATAATTTCCAAGTAAGTGGAAAAGTTAAAAATGATGATATTGAATATAATAAAGATATCGATTTGGAAGTAGAAACTCCAGTTAAATATACTACTAATTTCTCTTGTGCAAGAGGAAGCAATTGTTGGAATAGTTTAGGAGTTAAAGATAAAACTCAAGTAAAAAGCATTAACGACTTTTATTCTGCGGCACAAATACAAAACTTTATTTCTAATATTGAGAATAGGGTAATTACTGTTTCAACGAATACGTCAACGTATCGATTACCAAAAGGCTTATACAATTATATTGACAAAAAGACAAATAAAGCAACTACCACGAAACCAGAAAGTCATCCTTATACTGTAGTTGGATATAGTAATTTACCAATATCATTGGATGCGAAAAAAGGACTTCCAATCGATGTTAGTTTAAAAGATCTGCAGTTTGGACATACTGGAAAATTTAAGTTAAACTATACTTGTGCTTATGAAGTTACTAATAGTGCTTGTGTATGTCCAGAAGGGACTTTAAATGCTGGTCAAGATTTAACTTGTAAATTATCGGAGGGATCTTGTATCGATGTGCAAGAAGCTTATTGTGATAATGATGCATATCAAGAAGATTTGATTTGTCCAGATGAAGTGGATAGGTATAAATGTAAAAACTCTAATAATGTTGGAGGGAAGATGGATATTACTGCTTGTGTAGCTGCTCGAAAAAGACAAGGAGCTACTTTACAGCAAGCAATTGATTATTGTGATGCTGTTGTATGTCCTCTTGGAATACCAATTATTTATCGAGTTATTTCACTACAAAATCCATTCCCAGGAAAAGATATAGCAAATCGAGTAAGTGGATTTAATTTGACAGTAACAGGAAGATATCCAGGAGCAAACTGGGATAGTGTAAAATTAGTAAATGCTCAAATATTAAATAATCGAAATGTTCAAGCAGATGCGGTATATAATAAAGAACCATTATATGTATTTGACTTAGATGCTAAAACGGTTCAAAAAATCAGAAGTTATAATAAACGTTCTGCGGATGGATATGCTGATTTCAATTTAAATTGTGTAGCAGGTAATGGCGATGATGCCGGAACAAGATGTATCAGTGAATTTGTTCACGATAGTCAATATGGATTAGTAGATGGAGTATGTCAACATGCAACGAATAAGGAAGCATTTGATATATGTGCGGAAAAATAGAAAGGAGCTAATATAGATGAGAGAGTCATTTTGGATGGTATTTATAATTGGACTAGGAGTAACGGCAATTTTCTTTATTAGTTTTTTTCAAAGCTTAACGACAACTGATGAACAAAATTATACTTTACTGAAAGAAGCAACAGAAGCATCTATGTACGATGCCGTCGATCTTGCCTATTATAAAAAAACCGGGACAGTAAAAATTAATAGAGAAAAATTTGTAGAAAACTTTGTAAGAAGATTTTCTGAAAGCGCTAGTTTAAATGACAATTATAGAATTAAAATATATGATGTAAACGAAGCACCACCTAAAGTAAGTTTAGAAGTTTCTACAAAATTAGATTCTAGTGTAACAAGTGAAGTAATGGAATTTAATATACAAAATCGATTAGATGCAATCTTAGAAACACCATATTAAAAAGAAAGGTTTTCCTTTCTTTTTTTCGACTTTGCTTTTGTTTCTTATCTTTGATATAATAGACATATCAAGTTGTATGGGGGGATTTTATGGTGAAAAAGGAGAAAGTAAGAGATTCTAATTTTGAGTTAATGAGAATAATATCAATGTTTATGATTATTTTGACTCATATTATAACAAGAGGTAAAATTGTTCATCATGCAGTGGGAAAATATGCTCTTTTTTTCCAATTATGTAAATGTATTCTTTTTGTTCATGTCAATTCGTTTATTTTGCTCACAGGATATTATCAATATAATAAAAAATTTAAATTGAGTAAGATATTTCAAATTAATAATGCTACTTGGTTTTATAGTGTAGTCCTCACTTTTCTAATTGTGTTATTTGGGTGGTGGCCTGTGACCAAAGTGGAAATGATAAAGACGATGCTACCTTTACCTTTGAGTGGATACTGGTTTATTCGTATGTATTTATATTTATATTGTTTAACCCCACTTTTAAATATATTAATTGAGAAAGTAGATCAAAAATATCACCGAAGGATTATTTACGTAGGTATATTACTTTTTAGTGTTTTACCGACAATTACTCATAATTATTTATTTGACAATTTCCATGGATTTTCGTTGCCTAGTTTTGTTTTATTATATTTTATAGGAGCTTATTTTAGAAAATATCCTATTGATAAATCTAGAATTTTTGAAGTATTTAGTAAGCAAAAACAAGTGATTACCATTTTATCTGTGTATGTAATTTCCATACTATTTAACTTTTTATTAAGTAACTTTGCTCTTTCTTTGTCAGGAGGAGAAATTGTAACAGAAATTAAAAATACGATTTATAGTGCTGTTTTCTCTTATGATAATCCAATTTTAATCGTTACGTCTGTTTGTTATTTTTTACTATTTTATTATTTGCGCTTTTATTCAAAGAAAATCAATTCAATAGGAAAACTAGTATTTGGCGTATATTTAATTCATGATCATTATATTTTAAATCACTTTTTGTATCGTTATTTTGGATTTTCTGATATGAATGGAAATGGTTTTCAACTTTCGTTTACATGGAAAATAATTATTTGGGTATGGATTGTTGGAATTATCATTTATGTTGTATGTTTGGTGATTGAATGGATTCGTCAAAAAATATTTAAATTTATATATGATTGGAAAGTATCATCAAATATACGGAATAAATTTTATCGTTTTATTAAAAGTTTTTAAAAAATAATAATATAAAGGAGAGAGAAAAATATGAGTAATATTGCAATTATATTTGCGGGAGGAAGTGGAAAGAGAATGAAATCTTCTAATCTTCCCAAACAATTTTTAGAAATTGAAGGAAATTCTATTATTGGACATACTGTAAATTTATTTGAACAACATCCGGGTATAGATAAAATCTATATCTCATCACTTCCTAGTTATGTAGAATTTCTAGAAAATGATTTAAGAAAAAAAGGTGTGACTAAATTAGTGAAAGTAGTACCAGGAGGGGAAACGGGGCAAGACTCTATCTATAATGCTTTAAAAGCAGCTGCAGAAGATAATGATGAAAATTCTATCGTTTTAATTCATGATGGAGTACGTCCTATTGTTACAGAAGATGTTATTTCTCGAAATATCCAAGATGTAAAAACGTATGGCTCATCAATCACTGTTACTCCATGTTATGAAACCGCTATTGTATCGACAGATGGGCAAAATGTAGAAGAAGTTCCTTCTCGAGATAAGATGTATACAGCACAAGCACCCCAATGCTTTTATTTAAAAGATATTTTATCTGCTCATGAAAAAGCAAGAACAAGTGGTGGTTATGGAAATGTAGTAGATTCTTGTAATTTATGTCGTAATTTTGGAATTAATATTCATATGACAGAAGGAAATCGCGATAATATTAAAGTAACAACCCCAGACGATTTTTATAAATTAAAAGCACTAATTGAATATCATAAAGATTTAAAATTAAGAGAAAAAAACTTGAATCCAATTATTGAAGAAGATATCGATGTGATTTTATCTCAGGGAATTAATTTTGAAAAATTAAAAAATACGACATTTTTAATTACTGGGGCAAGTGGAATGATTGGTTCTTATTTAATGTATACTTTAGTAGGATTAAATAATTTAGCAAATTATAACATTAAAATCATTGCAATGGTAAGAAATTCTGCAAAATTAAATCCTTATTTTAAAAATTGCGAAGAAATTACAGTTATTGAGCAGGATGTCGTGAACCCTATCAATTTAAATATTCCAATTGACTATATTATTCACGCAGCATCCCCTGCAAGTCCTAAATTGATGGCAAAAGATCCTGTTGGAACGATTGCAGCTAATACGATAGGAACTTATAATACTCTTCAGTTAGCTCAAAAGATGAATGCTAGGGGGTATTGCTATATTTCATCACGCGAAATTTATGGGCAACCATATGAAGATCAAGAGTATTTTCAAGAAAATACTTATGGCTTTGTCGATCCCCTTAATGTAAGATCTTGTTATCCAGAAGGAAAAAGGGCTGCCGAAACGATGTGTATGAGCTTTAAAGAACAATATGGAATTGATGTAAAAATTGCTCGACCAGCACATACCTATGGACCAGGAATGTCTATTTATGATGGAAGAGTTCAAGCAGATTTTTTAAATAATATTATGCATAATCAAAATATTGTTATGAAAAGCGAAGGAACGTCAGTACGTACGTATACTTATATTCGCGATGTTATTTCTGCAATTTTTTATACGATGTTAAATACAAAAGATTTACCATATTCAAATGATGTCGCTTTTAATATGGCTGATGAAAATAGTAAAGTTTCTATTCGCCAATTAGCAGAGTTATTAGTAGGAATTTATCCGGAAAAAGGATTAAAAGTAGTGATGGAATTACAACAACAATCAAAAGGCGTAGCTCCATTTACTTTGGGAACTTTAGATAGTACAAAGTTAAGAAGTTTAGGATGGAAGCCAACGGTAACTTTGGAAGAAGGATTTAAAAGAACTTTAACATATCTTGAAATAGAAGAGCAACATCAAAAAGAATCAAAAGGAGCTGTCAAAGAAAAAAAGTTATTTTAGCTAGGGGTGAACTATGAAAAAATCATTTGAGATTACCAATATTTATTGGGAACGAGTTTATATGACTATTGAATTTACAGGTCATATAGAAAAAGGAGATACGATTGCTCTTATTAATAAAGCAAGAACTAAGGTATATCCTTTGAAGGCGGAAGTAATCAGTAAAAATAATTATTCAGTAAGATTAAATATGACAAATGTATCTGCTAGAGAACCTTTACCTTCTGATGAATGGTATTTGATCATTTATCATTTTCAATCGTTTACAGGAATTCAGAAAGCAAAAGAGAAAGAATTATTTTTCCAAAGTTATGCGGCTCGTGTATCTTCTTCGTTAGCCTATCGTATGGATGATTTATCACGAGTATATCGTTATGGAAAGAAAAATTATGCTTACCTTATTACGTTTACTCCTGTCTTATTAGAAGAAAAATTAATATTTTCTATGACGACTTCTTTTATGATGAAAAATCGTTTTCCTAAAAGAAGAAGAGTATTTATTGAAGCAACAAATGTGAAATCTTTCTTTAAAGCTTTTTCTATTATGTTGGCAAAAGGATTTTTTCAGTTTCTTTCCTCATTTTTTTCCGCGATAAGAATAAAAAGAGGTAACAATATCTTATTTATGTCACAAAATAGAAATTATATGTCAGAAAATTTAAAGGTATTAGATCATCAATTAAAAGAGAGAAATTTAGATAAACAATTTAAAATTAGATATTCTATTCGAAATGTTTTTGAACATAAATTTAATCTTTTCCATTGGATAGGTGAAGTGTATAAAATAGCAAAGAGCGATTATATATTTATCGACGATTATACCCCTATCTTTAACTTTTTTAATATCGCTAAAGGAACTAAATTGATACAAGTATGGCATGCAGGAATTGGATTCAAATCGGTAGGATATTCTCGCTTTGGAAAAGAGGGCTCTCCTCACCCATTTATCTCTTGTCATCGAAAATATACATATGCTTTAGTTGGAGCAAAGGGCTTAGTAGAAGATTATTCAGAAGTATTTGGAATCGAAAAAGAAGCTATTTTGCCATTGGGATTACCTCGATTAGATAATTATCTAAAAAAAGAGGAAATCGAAGGATTTAAAAAATATTTTTATCAAAAATATCCTGAGTTAGAAACAAAGAAAATTATTTTATTTGCGCCTACTTATCGAGGTTCTGGACAAGAAAGTGCTTATTATGATTATCGAATGATTGACTTTGATAAATTATATAAATTATGTGGAAAAGAATATGTGGTTTTATTTAAAATGCATCCTTTTGTAAAAGAAAAAGTGCCTATAAAAAAAGATTATCAAGATAAATTTTATGATTTTTATAATTATCAAAATATTAATGAGTTATTTTATGTAACGGATATTTTAATTACTGATTATTCATCTAATGTATATGAATATTCTCTTATGAATCGTCCTGTCATTTTCTATGCCTACGATAAAGAAGTTTATGAAATTTCAAGAGGAGTTCAAAGAAAATTAGATGATACTGCTCCTGGGAAAATATGTAAATCCTTTGAGGAAGTAATAAAGACTATCAAAGAAAAAGACTTTGAATTAGAAAAATTGAAAAAATATAGGGCCATTAATTTTGATAAAAAAGAGCAGTTATCTGCCGATCAAATTATTGATCGTATACTATTAGATAAGCAGGTAAAAAAATGAAAATAGTAATATTAAAAATAGCGATTGTTTTTTTGAATATTATTTACTTTGTTATGAAATTATTTCCGACAAAGAAAAAAATTACATTTATTAGTCGCCAAGGGAACCAAGCACCTCTCGATTTTCTTTTATTAAAAGAAGGATTAGAACATCAGTTGCAAGAATATCAAATCGTTCTTCTTTCTAAGAAATTAACGCAACAAGATAATATAATAATAAAGATAAAATATTGTTTTCATATTATAAGACAAATGTATCACATTGCTACTTCTAAATTAGTAATATTAGATAGTTATTGTATTCCTGTATGTTTGTTACATCATAAAAAAGAATTAAAAGTAATTCAAATGTGGCATTCAGTCGGAACGATGAAAAAATTTGGATATAGTGTATTAGATAAAAAGGAAGGTTCTAAATATAAAATTGCTAAAACATTAAAAATGCATCATAATTATGATTATGTTTTGTGTTCTTCTAAGGCTTACCAAGAACATTTGATGGAAGGATTTCAAATTTCTGCGGATCAATTAGTTTTTATTCCTCTTCCTCGGCTTGATTTATTAAAAGATGATACGTATCGTCAAGAGATAACATCTCGCATTTATCAAAAATATCCAAAATTGACAAAGAAAAAGACTATATTATATGCGCCAACTTTTAGAAAGAACTATGATATTACAAAAAATGTTAAGAAATTGATTAATCAAGTTGATTTTTCCAAGTATAACTTAATTATCAAATTACATCCATTAGATACTGCTCAAATACAAGATGACAGAGTTATTATCGATCCTTTTTTCACTTCTTTTGATATGCTCTTTGTGAGTGACTTTGTCATCAGTGATTATTCTTGTTTTATTTATGAAGCTCTGTTCTTAGAAAAACCTATTTTTTTATATGACTTTGATTTAAAGAAATATATGAGTGCTCGTGATGTTTATATCGATTATGAAAAGGATTTACCTTTTTATAAAAGTGAAAATCCCAAAAATATTATTAAAGCAATCGAAAATAAAAATTATAGTAAATTAAAATTGAAAAAATTTAAAGAGAAATATATTCATATGACGGATGATACTTGTGTTAACCGATTAGTATCATTTATTAAGCAGATATTGATGTAATATCTGTTTTGTACATTTGTAAATGATGTGAAACAAAAATAATATAAAAATTAATTCAAGAAATTGAGTTAATTTTTTGTTGT
>CANQYN010000020.1 GCA_947628105.1 uncultured Bacilli bacterium | reverse complement strand
GCCTACCGGACCTACTGGTGCAACGGGAGCTACAGGTCCTACAGGAGCTAGTATCACCTTAGCTATCGGTACTGTCCAAACTGGAGCACCTGGTACTACTGCTTCTGCATCTATTTCAGGTGCAGCTCCAAACTATACTCTTGATTTAACAATTCCACAAGGGCCTACGGGACCTACTGGTACTGCTGCATAGTGTCAAAATATAAAATTTGCGTTTACGCTATCAGTAAAAATGAAGAAAAGTTTGTAGAGCGCTGGTATCAATCGATGAAAGAGGCAGATGACATTTATGTTTTAGATACTGGTTCTAAAGATAAAACAGTCAAAAAATTGAAAAAATTAGGAGTTCATACAAAAAAACAGAAGTTTTCTCCTTGGCGCTTTGACGTCGCTCGCAATGCTTCGCTTGCAATGCTTCCAGAAGATACTGATATCTGTGTATGCACTGATTTAGATGAATGCTTTGAACCTGGTTGGAGAAAAAGATTAGAAGAACAATGGTCAGACGAAATTACACGAGCTAGATATCTATATAATTGGCATTTTAATGACGAAGGAAAACCAGATGTTACTTTTTACATAGAAAAGATACATAAAAGATTAGGATTTCAATGGACTCACCCTGTTCATGAAGTTCTTCATTATCAAAAAGGAAAAGAAAATATTATTACCCTAAATAATATTACTTTAAATCATTATCCCGATAAAGAAAAATCGAGAAGTAGTTATCTACCATTACTTGAATTATCAGTAAAAGAAGCGCCTACTGACGATCGTAATATGCATTACTTAGGTAGAGAATACATGTATTATAAACAATGGGATAAATGTATCGACACGTTAATAAAACATCTTTCTTTAAAAACAGCAACATGGAAAGATGAACGTAGTGCTTCCATGAGGTTTATCTCACGAGCATATATCGGTTTAAATCGTTATGACGAAGCATTAATGTGGCTTGATAAAGCAATTTTAGAAACCCCATATTTAAGAGATCCCCTCGTAGAAAAAGCACTATTAGAATATCAGCTAGAAAATTACGAAGAAGTTATTACCTTGTGTGAAAAAGCATTAACCATTACAGAACATTATAAAAATTACGTTAATGAAACTTTTAGCTGGGATCATACCATATTTGATTTATTATCAATTGCCTATTTTCATTTAGGAAATATTGATAAATCTTTAGAAAATGTTATTTCTGCAATCAAACTTTCCCCTTCCAATACAAGATTGCTAGAAAACAAAAAAATAATAGAACAATTTATTAATGACACTCCTCAAAAAAAAGACATTTCGTAATGTCTTTTTTATTTATCGATCATATTTAATAAATTTATTTTAAAAATATCTTTTTCAGAATGCTCTTTAGATACCATAACCCCCTTGTAAGTAACCAATTCTGATTGATGACCTTCACTTAAAATATCTTCTGGTGTCAGTTTATCTAACATAATAATATGTTCTTTTTCATATACGATATAATGCAATTTAATATAATCGTGTACTTTGGCAAATAAGGCGTCTGTTGGTAGTTTTAATTCGTAAGTTTTCGTCCCACTCGTTTTATTTGTTCCAATCAATTCTCCCAAAAAGTTTCCTTCTTTTAATTTTGGATAATAATCAAAATATAATTTTTTATATGCTAACATATTATATTTTTTTAATGAACGTTCTAATTTATGGAATTCATTTTCATTTATATATTCAAACAAGTAGTTTTTCATATTGTCCCCTCTATTCTAAATGTTTAATAAAACCAAAGTACACCCTCTATTATGATATGAACTTTTAAATTCTAATACTTTTTTATTTCTTTTCAATACTTCTTTTGTCGTATTCATGATAATTCCCGATCCTATCCCATGAACAATAACGACAATGGAATGTTTCATTTTTATTTGCTCTTCGATAAAATCATTTATCGCAACACGGGCAGTTTCTCTATCATAACCATGCAAATCTAATTTAGGATAATGTTCATAAAAGATTACACTATTTAAATTCATTTACTTTTTCCCTTATTACATCTAAATCAAATATTGAATTTCGTCCTCCTACTTTTGTTACTGATAACCCGGCGGTAACATTCGAAAAACGCAAATTTTCTTCTAACGACATCTTTGTAGCAACACCATAAGTAAAAGCACCATGAAAAATGTCGCCAGCTCCTGTAGAATCAATCGATCTTACTTCAATCCCAGGAGCTATCTTTAACTTCCCTTCCTCTTCATAAAGACATCCTTTTGATTCTAACGTAATAATTAATTGATTTGGACATTTTTCTTTTAATTTTCGATAAATCTCTTCTTTATTACTATAATCTTTTTCAAATTTTATTTGCGTTGCTTCTTCCGCAAAATCCTTAGAACAAACAACATAATCGATATATTGAATTAAATCAAGATTATCTTCTGTTACTCTCCCAGCATCCATAATACTAATAGCCTTTGGATACTGAGTTAATATTTTTTTCGAAACGTCATATTCATGTCCATCGATTAAAATAACATCTGGTTCAAAATCTAAATTAACTTCATCCAACTTTTCTATTTCTCCTGGACGATAAGACACTACCGTACGTGTTCCAGTCTCTACATTGGCAAATATAATACTAGAAGTCGTTTCATAATGACTAGCCATTTTTAAATAAGTGGTATCGACTCCAACTTCTTCTAACTCTTGTTTTATCAGTTTTCCAAATTTATCTTTTCCAACTAAACCGACAAAAGAGACATCCATTCCCCATTTTCCAAGAAGATAAGCAGCATTACAAGCAGGACCTCCTCCGCAATCGAACTTAGTATCGATCCTTAATTTTGTATTTTCTTCTAAAAATCCACATAAGGGAATAGTCGTATCATAAACAGCATGTCCAATACAAACGATTTTCATAGTATCACCTATTATAATTATAAATCATTCTATGACTAAAGTCAAAAGATAATTCTTTTCTGACAATCATTTGACAAAATATTTTTCCATTATTAAAAGAACGTAATCGTTCTTTTAATAATGAATTTCTATCTTATGTTTTTTCTTATCATTAACAAGAAGAATTTCTTTTTCCAAAGAAGCTTGATTTTCTTTCTCTGTTCCTTTTTTAACCGAAATCAAGTATTCTGTCTCCTGATAATGATATACTACTTGATATTGTTTTATCTTATCTGGTAGATGTGGCTTTATATATAGCTTATCTCCTCTTACTTGAAGTCCTAAAATATCTTCGATAGCAACTTTATAAAACCATCCTGCAGAACCAGTATACCAAGTCCATCCACCTCTTCCAGCAATATTTTCATTTGAATAAATATCCGCAGCTATCACATAAGGTTCTACTTGGTAAATTTTAATTTTTTCATCACTGATAGTTCTATTGATTGGATTAATCATTTGAAAATATTCATACGCTTTATCATAATTTCCAATTTCAATTAATGCCATTAAGTACCATGCGACAGCATGAGTATATTGTCCTCCATTTTCCCGAATTCCTTTTGGATAATTCATGATATACCCTGGATTATTCTTTGATTTTTCAAAAGCAGGAGTCAATAATTTAACAATATTATTTTTATTATCTACTAAATCTTTCTCAACTGCTTTTAACATACTTGGAATCCGATTTTTTGGAGCAACATGACTTAAAATAGAAAAGCTTTGTGAAATTAAATCAATTTTACATTCCTTATTGGTATGACTTCCCAATTTATCCCCATTATCAAAATAAGCTCTTAAATAATAACTTCCATCATAACCATTTTTATTTAAATTTTTTTTTAATTTTTCATTAAATTTTTGATAAGGAGTCGTATCGATATCATTTTGTTTTAAAATAGGAATAAAACGTTCAATCGTTAAATATAAGAAAAATCCAAGCCAAACACTTTCCCCTTTTCCCAAAATTCCTACTTTATTCATTCCGTCGTTCCAATCTCCTCCTCCCATGAGAGGAAGTCCATGTTTCCCAATATTATTCATCGCTAGTGATAATGATTTTAATAGATGGTCTAACAATGATTCTTGTTTTTTACTATAACGGAATACAATTCCCTTTTCTGCTTCTGTCGATAATAATTTTTCTCCTTCTACATAAGGAATAGGAACTTTTAATATTTCTGTATCTTGTGTTTTTTCTAAATATTCTTCTGTCGCATAAACAAGCCATAAATAATCATCTTTATAACGGCTACGAAGACCAAAATAATTCTTTTCATGCCACCAGTGAAGAACATCTCCTTCTTTAAATTGATGAGCTGCATTTTTTAATATTTGATTTCTTGCCAAAGAAGGAAAAATTGTACTTAAATTCATAGTATCCTGTAATTGATCTCGATATCCAAAGGCTCCACTAACTTGATAAAAACCACTTTTAGCTAAAATACGAGAAGAAAGAGCTTGATATAAATACCATCCATTTACCATATAGTCAAAGCTTTTATCATCGGTTTTTACTTGGATAACAGAAGTAATATCTGTCCATCTTTGTTGTACTTCTTGTAATGTTTTTTTAACTATAGAAACATCGTTATATTTCTTTAAATACTCATTTAATAAATCTACATTATCGTTTACGCCTAATGTAAATACTACTTCTTTTTCTTCGTATGGTTTTAATGTTACTTTCGTTTTAATTTCTTTTACCAATACTTCATTATCCACAGCTCCTGTTAGAGGAAGCGATGATGACATAAAGACAACAATATTATTAAATGAATTACTATAAACATTTCGTAATTTTAAGTAATTATCTTCTTTTTGATATTCGGTTAAAATATGTCGATTTGTCTTTTCTTCAAAATTTCCAAACGTTGGATTGATCCAATAACTTAATTCTAATTCTTTTGAATCCTTTGACTGGTTTATTAATTTTACAAGATATAATTTGATACTATCATAAAGGGGTACGAATTCGGTCATAGTAATTTTTAAATCATCATATTCTCCTTCTAGTACACTATAACCAAAACCATGACGACATAAACCGGGTTCAAATATTTTACCATCTATTTTAAGACCTTCTGATTTGTCATTTACTACCATATCATTCGTCCAAGAAGTTATCTTAAATTCCCCACTATTATATGCATATGTAAATCCACAACCGTTATTAGTAATAATAGTCCCTATTTTTTCGTTAGCGATAACATTACTCCAAGGCGTTGGGGTATTCATATTGGTAATAACATATTCTTTTCCCTCTTTATCAAATCCACCAAAATTATTTTGAAATGATAATTTTGGTATTTCTGAAATTTTACTTTGTTCTACTTTTACTTTTTGATATACTTTAATTTTATTTTTTTCTTGTAATATTTCAATTTTTTCTTGTAATGATTTATGATCATTTAAAACAAAACGTAAACGGGGAACTACACGAAATAGCTTTTTCTCTTCCTCTGTTAAATTAGCTTTATCGACAACAAATATTCTTCCTGGTGTATGATAAAAATTATTCAACGTATACATGCGATAAATTTCGTCGTCGATTTCGCGTTGAATCAACGATGAATCATGTTCATTTTCACTATTTAATATAACGACATCTACGAAAATAGAATGATTCTTATAATATTCAAAACACTTTAAAATTTGTAAGACAAAAGGAATATCGACAATATCATCAATGTCTACTAAAATAATAGGAAAATCCCCAGAAATTCCAAACTTCCAAAGACTACTTTGAGATAAAGCATTTTCTCGTAAGTAATTTTTTCTTTCCTCATTAATAGCAATATTAGTCGTCTGATATAAATAATTTAACATAACATTATAAAGACGCATTTCGTTTCCTGTTACATTCATCTTTTTCGTATTTTCTACATTCATCAAAGCAGAAGCTTTAAAAGCTTTCGAAATTGTTAACGAATCATGATAACTAGAAGCAATACTATAAATTTGTTCTTTACTTCTTCCAAAACCATTGACAATACATACATTTTCTTTTTCTCCAGCTTTTACCAAAATAGAATTTCGAAGACTCATAATTGGTTCAATTCCATCATTATCCTGATTGCTTAAAGTAGTGAATATCCCTTTAGGATTTTCTGTCGTATTTCCTCTTCCAATAAAGTGAAAACGATTCGTCTCATACGAAAATTCTTCTTTTGGATTTTCGATGACTAAACGATGAATAAAATAATCGTTCGCATTCCCTTCTAATTTAGATTTTCTCATAGAAATTAAAGACTTTGTTTCTTTATCATAATAAGTTTTTAAAAACATGTTATTAAATACCGGATGACTAACATCTGCCATATTTTCACAAACAATCGGTTCTAAATAAGTAGTCAATTCTAATTCTACATCTTCTTCCCCTAAATTTTGAAAAGTTATTTTTCGAATTTCAGCATGATGTTCTTTTGTTACAATAATTTCTGTTGTTATTGTTAAATTGCCATTTGTCTTTATATATTTGATTTTATCTGAAGCAAAGATAATTTCATATTTATCAGCTTTTTCATTCATTGGTGCATATGTATTAGAAATAACTTCATTTGTCTTCTTATTTCGAATATATAAAAATACCCCATAATCTTGTTCCGTTATCTTTCGATAACGATTTAATTGTATCGTTCGATAACGACTAAAACCATTTCCTCTATCATTCATTAAAAGACAATATTTTTTATTGGATAATACGGATACCTCAGGCATATCAGATACATAAGAAAAAGCTCGAATATCATTTTCAATTTTTTCCTTTTGATAATCATATTTTTTATATTTAGCGATTTTTAAATCAATATCTGTTTTTACTTGTACTTTTTCTTTTAATAACATCTCGAAAGTACGAACTCGAATATCACGATGAAAATAATTTTGCAAAATATTATTTTTTAAATAATTCGTTATCCCTGCTAAAGACATTCCTTGATGATGAGAATAATAAATATAACAAGGGCTTGTTGTTTCAGTATCATAAGATTCGTAAAGTCCATATTTTCCTCGCATTCCTAACTTTTGAAAGCGCATAATATTTTTATAAACTGCATCTTTAAAAAGAGGCATAGCCATAAAAGAAGAATAAGGAGATAGAACAATACGAGGATTTTTTTCTTCTTTTGCTTTTAAATAAGGAGTACAAAAAGCTTTATATTTATAACTATTCGCATTATCTAATTCATCATAGGCAGATTCTGATAATCCCCAAGGAAGCGTTTTATCGATCGTATCGATATATTCTTTTTGACATTTATAAGCAAACTGATACGTTTCATCTAATAACGTATGAGGATAATTTTTCATAAATAAAAGTGGCATAAAATATTCAAAGGAAGTTCCTGACCAAGAAGTAAGACCTTTCGTTCCATTAAAACTAGTCAAAGATTTATCTAAACAAAACCAATGATGATTTGGAACATCACCCTTTACAATTGCTAAAAAACTAGTTAATCTACTTTCACTGGCAAACTTATTATAATTATATACAGATAACATTTCTTCTGTTTGTTGGTATCCTATACTAAATACATCTTTTTTAGTATATAATTTTTTAAAATTAGTTTTCTTTATCAATTTTTCTACCACTTCTGATAATTTATACTGTTTATTTTCTATTAAAAATTGATTGACAACAAATAAAGCGGCGACAAAATTTCCAGAATCGACAGTCGATACAAATCGTGGATTCATCACTTCTTTAGTTTTTATATTATACCAATTATAAAGATGTCCATTCCATTTTTCTAATGACTGAATCGATTCGACAATTCGATTGATATAAAAGATTGCTTTTTCTTTAGAAACAAATTTCAAATGATAAGCACATATTACACTGATAAGAGAAAAAGCAATGTCGGTAGGAGAAGTTCTAATATCTACTTTTAATTCTCTATTTTCTTGATAGTTATCAGGAATTAAATAATTATTCTCTTTCGTTAATAAATCTTCAAAAAATTTCCATGTTTCTAATCCTAATCTTCTAACATATTCCTCTTCTCTTTCGTCTAAACGATTGGTGGTACTATCTAATGGTTGACTTAAATACCATAAGACAAAAGGACTAGAAATAAAGAGAATTCCAAATAAAATACTATAAAGATTTTGATAATAAATTCCTCCAATTGTTAATAAAAGTCCTAATAATATATTAAATACAAAATTTAAAAGATATGTTTTTAAATCAGATTTTAAGGTTCTTTCTGCCTCTTCAGCCGTAATCCAATTTAACAAATTTTTATGACTAATAAATAAACGATACATCGTTTTAATAAAAGCGACAAAATATGTTTGCGCATAATATGGGATAGTAGAAATCAATACATAAGAACGTAATAAAAGAGATTTCCCTCCTACTAATAATTCCTTATAATAAATACTTTGCTCATCTGTTTTATGATAATACAATTTACTTTTTAAAAAGAAAAATATTGGTAATATAATTTCTAATAAAATAAAAACGATAGCACAACTAGAAATGAAAAAACCTCTAGATAATGTAAATAATAATATTAATAACAAAGAAAGTTGAAAAAACATACGAGTAATATTATCCAACATTTTAAATTTTTCTAATAAATTTAAAGGATTTTTTATCTTTTTATTCTGCTTATTTTTAATGCTTGGTTTTAACCATTGAATATTTTGAAAATCTCCTCGAGCCCAACGATATTGTCTTGTCGTATCGCTTAAAAATTTAGATGGAAATCCTTCATTTAACTCAACATCCGCAACATAAGCACATCGTAGATAATTTCCCTCTAATAAATCATGAGATAATACTAAATTATCAGGAAAAGCATTTGTTAATATTTCATCAAATATTTTTAGATCATAAATTCCTTTCCCAACAAAATTTCCTTCTTTAAACACATCAAAGTAAAAATTGGGAACAATAGTAGTATAAGCATCAATTCCTCCCATACTTCCAAAAATTTGCGAATAGGAAGAACTATTGATAGCTTCGATATCGACACTTACTCGTGGTTGCATTAAAGCATATCCTTTTACTACCTTTGTTCTCTTCTCATTTAAAACAGGTTTATTTAAAGGATGACTCATCGCCCCAATTAGATTTAAGGCCGTATTTAACACAAGCTGAGTATCAGTATCTAATGTAATAACATAAGAAATATTAGTTTTAAAATGATGGAAAGTATGAACTTTAAAATATTTATTTTCTTCTTCTTTACTAAATTTATGTAATAAAAGTTGATTGAATTGAATTAAAGCTCCTCGTTTTCTTTCGATTCCTAAAAAATATCCCTCTTTTTCATTATAAAAACGATTTCGATAAACAAAGTAGAAAAGTTCTTGGTTATATTTTTTATTTAATTTTTTCGCACATTCTACTCCATATTTAGCAATGATATCATCATTTTCTTCTTTTTCTTTTTTACTTGATGTCACATCTGCTAATAAAGTAAAATATAAATTCTTTGTTTTGTTAATAAGATAATAGGTCTCTAACATATCAAATAATTTTTGAATTTTTTCTGTATCCCCTATAATAGTAGGAATAACAATCATAGTAGCATCTTCACTAGGAATTCCTTTGGAATAATCTAATTTTGGCAATGGTTTAGGTTTGATAAAAGCAGTTAATATATGATTGATAATTTGAATCCATAATTGACTAGTTGGGATTAAAAATAAGAAAAATCCAAATACTCGATTTTCAATTAAATAAGAACAAAAATAACTACTTACCACCATAAGAAATAAAAGGATACTTAAATAAGTAATAAAACGTAATTGATAATTTTGAGAAGGAAATAAAGAAAATCCAATATGTTCATTTTTTTGCTTATATAATTTAGTTACATATTCATATTCTGATATCTTCTCTTTTTTTGCTTTTTTAGAAATCGTTTGGCGATAAAGTTCTTTTGACTCTTCTTTCATTTTACGATACACGGTATCTTTTAGTAATCTTTTTTCCGCATAACTTATTTTTTCATATAATTTGCTGTTATCATATTCTAAAAATTTTTTGATATTGTTAAAAATCGTCGACATTAACATTGCTTGATTGCTTCTTGTTTGATAACCGATATTGATAATTTCTTTTAATTTACGATTTGTCATTTCCAGAGCTAAATTCAATTGACGAAAAGTAATATTTCTATTTTCTTCTAATGTATTTATTTGCGAATTAATCTCAAAAACATATTCCTCATTTTTTAAAATAGACGGATTTTGTTTAATAAATTCTAAAAAAGTAGTCTCTTTATTTTCAATTTTTTCCATTAAATTAGAAATCGCTTTATTACATAGTAATTGACGATATTCTATCTCACATAATTCTTTTAATTTATGGACATGAAAGAAAAGAAGAAGATAAGGAATAAAAGAAATTTCTGCATAAGAAAAATAATATTGTTTTTCTTTTTGATAAGAATTTAATTCATCTTTTAACGTAGTTAAATCAATATGATATTGATATTTTAAGATAATACTTTCTAACACTTTTTGAATATAACGAGAAAGTTTAACACGTTTTTTGATTCCCTTATTATCACGAACGATTCTCTTTCTAACTTCTGCTAATAAATAATAATTATCGATTAACCATTCATTCGTAATTCCTACATATTCTAAATTTTTTGTCTTTTCTACTAAAAATTCATAATACTTAGTAATATAATTCATATCTTTTAGAAATCTTTCAACCATAAAATCCCACCTTACTACTTACTTTTATCAAAGGTTATATTAATATTATTATACCACGTATTTCCCCTTTTACGTACGACATATAACAATTTTTTTTATTTTTCATACCAAAAATTTCTTCTTATACTATAAATAAAATATTTTTAAAACTTTGACAAAAAATAAGTATGATACTTTTTTGCTATAGGATGTTAAATATATTCTTTAATAAATTTAACAAAATTTATTAAAGGTCAAAAATGCTTTTTCAACATAATTATTTTTTCTTTTCTCTTACTTTTATTCTTTTCTTGATATGTTTAAAACAATTCCCATACTTGCCATACTTACCAACAAACTACTTCCCCCATAACTAAGAAAAGGAAGTGTTACACCCGTTACCATTTTATAGTTATTAAAAATATAGGGTTGCCTGTACTTTTGTTATAACCCTTAAAATAAATTATTGCATCTTAATTTTTTAAATTTAAAATATACTTTAACTTCTTTAAAATTACCATTGTCATACACAATTATTTTATCGATTAAATTCTTAATTATCCTTCGTGATGGTGTTTTTAATTTCATAAAATCTTCTACTCTTTTTTGCCACTTAATAAATTCTTTATCTTTTTTCACGGTAGTAAATAAGTTTAATCTCTTTTTAATATTTTCTTTTTCTCTTTTTAATTGTTCTAATTCTTTTACGTCTTTATCTGATAACCTTTTATATACATCAGTAGAAATAATACCCTCCAGTTTATCGTGATATAAATTAGAAATTATATTAATCCTCTTATCTATTTTTTTGTTGATTTCTTTTAACTTATTTTCTGATTCTTTTATATCTTTATGATAAACATCTATAGAATTTAAAACTAATTTTTTTAGATCATAATTCTTTATAAATTCCGTACCAAGTTCATTAAGAAACTCTACTATATCTTTTTCTAATAAGCGATAATTTAATCGGTTAGGTGTACATTCACTTAATTTTCCTTTTCTTAAATAATGATTACAATGTGTATATAATGATTGTTCTTTTTTTGTCTTTCTAATACTTACACCTAGTGTATGATTACACTTACCACAAAACATCATACCGGAAAATAAAAATCTCGCAAAACTTTTTTCCTTTGGGGTATAACTTTTATCTTTTAACATTTTTTGGACTATAAAAAAATCTTCTTTACTGATGATAGGATCGTGTGTATTTTCTACAACAATATATTCATTAGTAGCAATATGCCGACACCTTTTTTCTCTATAACTTATTTTTTCACTAGTATGTTGCACCATATTACCAATATACATTTGGCTTTTTAAAATGTTTCTTACAGTAGAATTCTTCCAAATACCAAATCCCTCGTTTTCAGTAACCAGTAAACCTCTAGGTTCTTTTTTGTAAACAATAGGAATAGCAATTTTTTCATCTGTTAATTTTCTGCATATTTTAGTAACCCCATATCCTTCTAAATAAAGATTATAAATTAGTTTAACTATTTTACTGGCTGTTGGATCTATTATTAATTTATGTTTGTCATTAGGATCTTTTTTATAGCCATAACAAGGAAAACTCCCAATATATTCTCCCTTCTCTTGTTTTATGCGAAAAGAAGAGCGAACTTTTTTCGAAACATCCCTTAAATATAAATCATTAATGCCTAATCTAAGGCCTAACATAGAGTCGCCAATATTAGAATCATAGGAATCATTAATCGCAATATATCTTATATTATGCTCTAAGAAGTATTCTTCAATGTAGTTACCTGTTTTATACATCTCACGTCCTAATCTTGATAAATCCTTAGTAATAACACAATTAATAATACCTTGATTAATATCGGTAATCATATTTTTAAATGCTGGTCTATCAAAATTACCACCAGAATAACCATCATCGACATATTCTTTTACAATGTTTAAATTATTATGACTTGCAAATCCAGAAATAATCATTCTCTGACTTTGTATTGAAGAAGATTCATCATTATGACCTAAATCTTCTTTAGATAGTCGCAAATAAATACCACAATTATAAATTTTATTGTTGCTTTCTATCATTCATGTCCTTCTCTCGATAGGATTTGCAAATTTCTAATTTCTTCATAATAACATTGTTCTAGAATTTCTTTTAAATTTTTACCATTTTCAGCAAATAAAAAAGTAAATTTTACTTCTTTATTGCCATACTTTTTAATCATAAAATCACCCACTTAAGGTTATGACTTATAGATTAATTTAATGATACTGAAACAAAATTAGACATTCATTTTATCTTTTCATTAGCTACTTTAGTCGAATATATTGCTACTTCTTCTACAGTGTCGGCTTAAATTTCTATTGTTTCCATTTTAATATTATCAACTTCACTTCCTAGTAGTTCTAAGTTTTGTTTAGCACTTAATATTTTATCCTCATTACCAGTAAAATAAGTTATTTTCATGACGACTCGCCTCTTTTTATAAAGAGTATAACATAAATTTATGCTACTATTTTTAAATAATATTTATCTCGTTTTTTCTTTTTTTAGTTCATTTATAATACCAGTTATATTAAATACTTTTATTCCATTTTCATCTTGTGCTGTTTTTTTCGCTAATTCTATAAATTCGTCATAAGTTAAATCAGGATTAATTTGTAATGCAAGGGCAAAGCTTCCTGATAAAATAGGAATACTCCAACTATATGTAGCTTGTCCACAATACATATAATCATTTTCTGTTGTTACTAAAGGAGTCATTTTACCACCGGTTTTAATAGCAATTTTAGACATTATTGCATCTGCTCCTTCCCCTAACACCTGGCCATCCATATAATATAACTCACCAGTATTAGGATCTTGATTGATTGGCGTAAAAGATTCTCCATAAATTATTGAATCGATGACGTAACATCCTTGTTCTAACAATTTATCATATATTTCTTCCACTTCCGAATTTTCTCTATGCACAGAAGCTGAAATGCTAATAATTTTTATATTTGCTCCCTTTTCGTTTTTTTCATAAATATCTTTTAAAGCTAAAACGGTTTCTTCTACAGTATGCTTTCTACTCCCGCCTGTTCCATAAAACCATAATTTTGATTTTGGGGCTATTCCTAAATTTTTACCACACAATTGTGTTGCCACGATTGTCCCATGCATATTAACTTCTGCTTCAGGATCAATATTTATCATTTCATATAAACTTTTTTGTAATTCATTTGGAATCGTTTCAAAAAAGAGATCAATGATGGCAACATTTATTCCCCTTCCATCTATTTTTTCATCATGAAGTTTTCTTACATCGTCAAAAGTGTGAAATATACTTTCATTAAAATGAAATGGATGTTTTTTGGGAAAAATAGTCCTAGTTGAAAAAGGAACTTTTCTTATTATACGAGCATCGATATTATCCGCAAATTCATGATCTGATAAATCGGCAAAACAAAATCCCCACATCCTAAAAAAATTTCTTCTACCTTTCAATTGTTCACCATCTAACAATTGCTGTTTTAACCATTCTTCAGTAATCACCTTAGGAATTTCAGGTAAATATTTACTTATCTCTCTAACTTGATCTTCATATTTCTCATATCGATTCATAACTTTTTCCTCCCTACAATTTTTAAATCTTTTATATTATTATACCACATAATAATGTCATGCATAAATATTATAATGGGAGAATAACCTTTAGCATTCCTTTAAATTTTAACATGCAATATAAAATTTCCAAATGTTATAATCTTATAAACTGCTATATAATAAAAGAAAAAATTTAATAATAGTTATAAGTATAACAAGAGGGTAACCCCCTTTGCCCTTTTAGAGT
>CANQYN010000019.1 GCA_947628105.1 uncultured Bacilli bacterium | reverse complement strand
TAGATAATCTAGATGATGATGTCGAAGATGATATAGAAGATTTAGCAATTGTAGATGAAGATGAATTAGAAGAATAATTCATCTTTTTTAGGTAACGATAATACTAGGTGATAGTATGTATTACATAAATATTTTTTTCATTTATTCGATAATAGGGCATTTGATTGAAAGTATATTTTATACTATAGGAAGTGGAGAAAGTGGATTTTTATTTGGTGCATGGACACCCATTTATGGAATAGGAAGTTGTATTATTATTTTTAGTTACCGATTAATTAAAAATAAAATTCCTAAACAAAAAGGAAAACAAGCATTTTTTATTTTTTTAATCGGTTTTTTCTTATTAAGTACCATTGAATTAATAGGAGGAATTTTAATCGAAAAAATATTTCATAAAGTCTTTTGGGATTATTCTAATTTTTCTTTTCATATAGGACATTATATAGCTTTAGAAATGGCCTTTATATGGGGAATAACATCTCTTCTTTTAATTTATGTAATAAACCCTATTGTCGATAAAATAGAGAAAAAAATACCCAAGTACATTACTTGGATATTTATCCTTCTTTTTTTCAGTGATTTAATTTTTACTCTTTATATGAAAGGTTAAGAATATTTTTTTCGATATTCTTCCAACGATAAATTTTTAAAAAATATTTTTTCTGCGGTTGTTTTTCCGACATACCGATAATGCCAAGGCTCATATTTAAATCCCGTGATGTGTTCCTTTCCTTTTGGATATCGTAAAATAAATCCATATTTGTAAGCATTGGCACTCATCCATTCAAACTCTTTTGATTTTTCAAATAAATTATAATCTTTATTGGACCCCATAATATCAAAAGAAAGCCCTGTTTGATGCTCAGAATGACCAGGTCGAGCAGAGCAGTGATCGGCATATTCAATTCCTTTTGTTTTGACATAATGTTGATATAAATTTTTTTGATATTCGTAGCTACGGTAGGCAGAAACAACGACTAAATGAAATCCTAATTTTCGACTATCTTTTATTAATTCCTCTAATGCTAAAACAGCCTCTTTTCTTAAATATTTATCTTCTTGAGAATAGCTAACTTTTAATTTTACTAAATTAGGGGGAATATAATCTGGTTTTAACCGATTATTTTTATTTACTAAAACTTTTATATC
This sequence comes from uncultured Bacilli bacterium, assembly GCA_947628105.1. Lineage (GTDB taxonomy): Bacteria > Bacillota_I > Bacilli_A > RF39 > UBA660 > CANQYN01. Next base: position 14,097 of record CANQYN010000019.1, on the reverse strand, counting down.
ATTCGGATTTTTAATTTCTTTAATATTTCGATAAAATTTATGGCTAAAGAAAGGAATTAGTTTTAAATAAAATAATAAGATGATAAAGATTAATAAAATGATAATCCATTTTGTAATTTTTAATTCCATAAGTTTCACCACTATATTATATTCTTATTTTTTATTTTGTTTCTCTTTTACAAAATAAGCATAATATTCTTCATAAGTAATTTGATGTTTTTGGATATATGTTGAAACTTCTTCTCCGACATAGCGATAGTGCCAAGATTCAAACATGTATCCTGTAATATATTCTTTTCCTTTCGGATATCGTAAAATAAATCCGTATTTATAAGCATTTTTTAATAACCAATGATATTCTTTTGTAGTGATAAAATTATCCATCGTAGAGGTAGGAGATAAAATATCTAAAGCAAGACCCGTTTGATGTTCTGAAAATCCTGGTCGGGCAGAATAAGTATCAGCCTCTTGTTTTCCATCTCTTGCGACATAGTTTTGATAAAGATTATTTTGTCTTGCATAACTTCGGTAAGGAGAGATAATATATAGATGAATTCCTTCTTTTTTAGCATCTTGATACATTTTAATATATTGTTTATAAGTTTTTTCTTCTACTTGTTGTCCCGCTCTTCCATATTCCGAAGAAATAGTTACTAAATTTTGAGGAACATAATCTCGATCTAAGTGATAATATTTATTGACAATCATCAAGTATCCTTTGGATAAATCTGTTTTTTGACTATCCGTATAAAAGGGATAATCTAAATTAGAATTGACTCTAGTAATAAGTTCTTCTGATTTTATGTTTTTATTATTTTGATAATATTTAATATAACGATCTAAATAAGAGGGAATATAGTAATCACTTTTCATAACAGATACTAAATAAGAGTCATACGGATATCTTTTGTTATAGTTTTCACTATTTACTATAAAGATAATATCTTTAATAGGTAATTGAAATAGGGAGAGTGCTTCTATATATTGTTTTAAATGCTCCTTTTGAAATGCCTTTTCTTTCATCAGTAAAATGATATTTTTATTATATCCATATTTTAAAATAGAATCGATATTTTCTTCGCCAACTTTATTTAAAATGATATTTTTTTCTTCCTTTGTATAACCTAGTTGAAGTAATTTATCTTTTTCTTTTGGAGAAAAGAAAAAAACAATTAAGAAAATTACTATTACAATACTAAGGAATAGAAGAAATATTCTAAATTTTTTTATTTTTTTTCTATTTTTCTTACTTCTCATATACTTCACCATACTTATTATATCATAGAAAAAGAAATCTTTACGATTTCTTTTTATTGATTTTTTTCTTCCAAATAGTAAGCATAATATTCGTCAAGAGTTAAGCCAGATTCGTATATTTTTCTTGCTAATTCTTCTCCGACATAGCGATAATGCCATGATTCATATTGATAACCAGTAATATCAGTTTTATCTTTCGGATATCGTAAAATAAATCCATATTTATAAGCATTTTGGCCCATCCATTTAAATTCCTGAGTTTTTTCAAAATCATCAGCTCCATAAGTAGTTACATCGATGGCCATTCCTGTTTGATGTTCTGAAGAACCGGCTTGAGCTGCATATTCGTTTGCCCATTTTTCTCCATGTTGCATAGCATATCGATCCCATAGACTTTTTTGATAGTTATAAGTTCGATAAGAAGAGTTAATAATAATAGTTAATTCTTCTTCTTTAGCGGCTTCAAACATAGAGATAAAATGTTCATATACTTCTTTTCTTAATTTTTGTTTTCCGTAGGCATGTTGAATACTGACATCTACTAAATCATTTGGGATATAGTTTTTTTCCAAGACATGGAATTTATTTACTAGCATGGTATTATTTTTAGTAATATCAGTCTTTTCTAAATCAGTATAAAATTCTTTGTCCGCATTAACATTTACTAAACTCACAACCTTACTATGTTCTAAATCACGATGTTCTTGAAAATAAGATTCATAACGCTCTAAATTATGATAGATAAAATATTTTTGCTTGATAAAACGTAATAGCCATTTATCATATCCTTTTTCTAATAATTCTTCAATTTGATTATCTTTTAGTTTCACAATATAGCTAATTTCTTCTTTATTATAACCAACTTTTTCTAGCTTATAAGGATAACTATGTATTTTATGATAATAATCAAATCCTAGTTTCAAAAGAATTCCTAAAATGATAATAAGAACGATGATAAGAATGAGTATTTTTTTTACTTTGGCTTTTAATTTTCTTTTTTTCTTTTTCATAAAGCACGCTCCTATGATTACTTAAATTATACTACAAAAAATAGGAAAATGAAATAAAAAGTATGGAATATTATCGATTGTTAGAAAATAGAATAAAGTGCTTGAAAAGGGATATTTTTGTAGTAAATAGTGATATAATAATATGGGTGAAAAAAATGAAGTATAAAAATAAGATAATATTTTTTGCTATATGCTTTTTTTTGTTTCATAGTGTTATCTTTGCTTCTCAATTAGATATTTCTTCTACGCATGCTATTTTATATCAGCTAGATGAAAATAAAATATTATATGAGAAAAAAAGTGATGAAAGAACAAAAATTGCAAGTATCACTAAATTAATGACAGCTATTATCGTAGTGGAAAATGTGAAAAATTTAGATGAAAAAGTAAGGTTAAGACAAGAAGATTTTTTTGGACTTATCGAACAAAATGCCGCAACGGCAAGTTTTATTTCAGGGGAAGAAGTCACGTACCGTGATTTATTATATGGCCTTTTACTACCTTCTGGGGCAGATGCCGCCCAAGCTTTAACGCGGTTAGTTTCAAATGGTGAGAAAAATTTTGTTGAAAAGATGAATCAAAAAGCTAAGAAGATGGGATTACTAAATACTCATTTTGAAAATGCGACAGGATTTGATTCGAAAAACCATTATTCCACAGTCAAAGAAGTCTCTCAAATATTTCAATATGCGTTAAAGATTCCTACGTTAAAAAAAATACTTACTACTAATTCTTATACGACATCTAATAAGCGTTTGACTTTTTCTAGTACGGTTTTAAAACATAAGCCAATTATTCCTTATTTACAAGGAGGAAAAACAGGGACAACCAATGGGGCAGGATTATGTTTAGCTAGTTTTGCTCATATGGATGGGGCTAATTTTTTGCTTGTTACAACCGGTGCTCCTTACGATAAAAAGTCTCCTCATAATTTTCAAGATGCTAAAACAATATATGAATATTTTAAAAATAATTATGAAAATCAAGTATTAGTCGAAAAGGATAAAATTATTTTAACTTTGCCAACTAAATATGCTAAAAAAGATAGTGTATCTTTTACATACGGAAAAGATATAAAACGGTATTTAAAAAATAATGTAAATAAGAGCGATGTAACATTTACCTATAAGGGAATTAATGTTATTTCTTCCTCTTTTCGAAAAGGAAAAAAATTAGGGAAAGTAGATATTTATTATCAAAAGGAGAAGATTGGAAGTAAAGATATTATTTTACAAGAAGATATGTCATTTGATGTAATAAAATTTATAAAAGAAAATAGATATCTATTTTTCATCGCTATTGTCGTTTTAATTGTTCCTTCCTTTCTTTATTATAAAAAGAAAAGAATATAATTCTTATTCTTTTTTTTTCTCTATTTTCATATTCTTTACTAGAGGTGAGTTATGAAAAGATTAGTGTTATTCGGTTTATGCATGATGATGGTATTTCCCAGTTTAGTGTTAGGAGAGGAAAAGAAAGGATTAGCTGATAAAGCAAAAAGTGCTATCTTATTAGAGGCAAGTACGGGAAAAGTGTTATATGAAAAAAATAGTCATGAGAAGCTAGCCCCTGCCTCTATGACTAAGATTATGAGTATGTTAATTATTATTGAAAGTATTGAAAAAGGAATTATTCATTGGGATGATGAAATTACAGTATCAGAAAATGCCTCTAGTATGGGAGGAAGCCAAATTTTATTAGAAACAGGCGAAAAGATGAAAGTTTCTGACCTGTTTAAAGGTGTTGCTGTCGCTAGTGGGAATGATGCGGTTGTCGCTTTGGCAGAAGCGGTCGCAGGAAGCGAAGAAGAATTTGTTAATATGATGAATCAAAAGGTGAAAGAACTAGGTTTAAAGGATACAGTATTTAAAAATCCTCATGGATTAGATGCGGCGAATCACTATTCTACGGCTTATGATATGGCTATGATAGCAAGAGAATTAGTAAAACATGAAAAAGTTTTAAAATTTACATCGATTTATGAAGATTATTTACGAAAAGGAACTGACAGGGAGTTTTGGCTTGTGAATACAAATAAATTAGTTCGTTTTAATGAAATGGTAGACGGATTAAAAACAGGTTATACAAAAGAAGCGGGATATTGTTTAACAGCTACATCATTAAGTAACAATATGCGATTGATTTCTACTGTTATGGGGGAAGAAAGCCCTACAGAACGAAGTGCAGAAACAACGGAACTTTTAAATTATGGATATGCTAATTATAAGACACAAACGGTATTAAAAAAAGATGATGTAATTGAAACGATTAGTATTGATGGAGCAAAAGAGGAAAAAATTGATATTGTTCCTGTTAGAGATATTAAAATTTTATCGAAAAAAAAGGAAAAAATAGGAAATGTTTCATATGATTTTAAAATAGAAAAGATAAAATTACCAATTAAACAAGGAACAAGTATTGGAACACTTCGTATCATGATTGATAATAAAGAAGTCGATAAAGTAGATGTAACAGTGAAAAAAGATGTAAAAAAAGCTAATTTAAAAGAATTATACTGGAAAAATTTAAAAGATATTTTTACTGGCCATATCATTTTTGAATAAAAACCTTTCTATAAAAGTAGTTATTAATTGATAAACATAAAAACATATGTTATACTACATAATAGAAAGGATGTATTTATATGGAAGATAAGAAAAGTTTTGATGTAAATTCCATTCCGCAAGAGTATCAACCAATTAGTATGTGGGGATATTTTGGTTACCAAATTCTATTTGCTCTACCTATTATAGGATGGATAATACTACTTATATTTTCATTCGGAGGAACTAAAAATATCAATGTAAGAAATTTTGCTAGATCGTATTTCTGTGTTCTTATTATTTTTGCTATTGTAGTATTTGTTCTTACAACAGTCATAGGATTAGATGCCGCAATATAAAAAGTATCGTAAAACGATACTTTTTTATACGGTATAATAGATTATCATACACGCAATACAAGCGACAATAATCAATAGAAGAATTTTTATCAGTGTCAATTTCTTTTTTGACATAAAATCCACCCAAGCTTTCTATCTGTATTTTAACACATATTATAAAAATAGTAAATTTTTGCTAGTCTCTTTTCATTGCGGAAAAAAAAGAAACATGCTATAATCTATCATAGGTAGGATGATACTATGGGAAGAAAGAAAAAAAGGATAAGTAAAAATACCAAACGAAGACTTTTAGTCTTTGGAACGATATCAGTTTTTATTATCGGGTATTTTGTTGTTAGTTGTTCTTATTATGTATATAAAATTCATTCTCTTAATAAAGAATTAAAAGATTTACAGGAAGAATATACAAATCTTCAAGAAAATGAAGAAGAGTTAAAAACCGATATCGATAAATTACAAGATCCAGATTATTTAGCTCGGTTCGCAAGAGAAAATTATCATTATACAAAAAAGGATGAGCTAGTGATTCAAAGAAATGGAGAAGAAAATCAAACAAAGCCAAAAAAAGAAGAAAAGTTTTCTATTGATCCAGATGTTGTCATATATCTTAGTAGTGGGGTTTTAGGAGCGATTATTTTATATGTATTAATTCGAAAAAAATAAGGAATTCAATTTGAATTCCTTTTATAATTTAAAATCATTTGTGTCGTCATCATACATATTTTTGCCATCGAAATAAGGTTTTTCTTTATATTTAGATACAATAGCTACAATATTAGAAGGGAAATTACGTACTAATTTATTATAGTCAGAAATAATATCATTATAATATTTACGAGCCGCAACAATTTCAGCTTCTGATTCAAATAAGGCTAAATCAATTTTTAAAAAAGCGTCATCTTCATTTAATTCAGGAATTAAGTTTTTATATTTTTCAAATTCATTAATGGCTTCGTATAATTGTCGGTCTAAATCAAAATTATTTAATTTTTGAGATCGTAATTTTGAAATAGCAGGTAATACTTTTTCTTCTTTGTCACAATGATTTTCAATGATATGAATAGATTTATTTAATAAGTCAAATCGTTTTCTTAACGTAGTATCAATGAATGCTTCTGCTTCATTTAAACGAATAATAAAAGTTTGAAAATAATTATAAACATAAATATATCCGATTGCAAAAACACAAACAATAATTAGCGCCACCAAAAAGTACATAATAACAGCTTCCATCTTATCACCCTAATGTCATTATAACAAAGAATAAAGAAAAATACTAGTTATTTGGAACAAATTCATCACTATAATTAATTCTTTCATCAAAGGTGATGAAATCGACGTATATCATAAGAAGTAATTGCCATTTTCCAGTAGAAGGTTCACTAATGATGATATGATCTCTTCCGGATTGTTCAATAATTCCGCTAAATTCACGGTCTCTAAATTCTTGAGAATCGGGGAATGTCATATGAATTCGAACTTGTTTCCCTTTATTTAGCCGTAAAATATTTTCAATATAAGATTGTTCTAAGGGAAGATCATTTGTGTAGTTGGCTGCCGTTGATTGATTTGGGACAGGAATTTGATTATTAGTAAAAAGAGGGTTCCCTGGAAATCCTTGTTTTCCATAATAATTATTATTCATAAAATCATCCTTTCTTTAAATATATATTAATTTCTAAATAATTTTATGATATAATATAAAAGTAGATAAAAAATATGATAGTAAAGTTTAATGAATTTATTTTGAATAGAAATAGGTGGTAGTATGAAAGTAACAATAGGAGTATCTAATCGACATGTTCATTTAAAAGAAGAAGATATGATAACGTTGTTTGGAGAAAATTTTCAATTAGAAGAGCTTCGTCCTATTCATCAACCAGGACAATTTGCTTCTACGAGTACTGTTACTCTAAAAGGAGAAAAAAGACAACTTGATAATGTTCGTATCTTAGGGCCTACAAGATCTTATACCCAAGTAGAAATTTCTAAAACAGATGCTTATTATTTAGGAATTAATCCGCCAGTTCGAATGTCAGGAGATTTAAAGGGAAGTTCTCCCATTACTATTATTGGCCCTAAAGGAGAGTTACATTTAAAAGAAGGATGTATTATCGCTGATCGCCATATTCATATTTTGCCTAAACAAAGAAAATTATATGACTTGGAAGGAATCGATAAAGTATCTGTTCGTTTGTTTGGCGAAAAGGGTGGAGTTGTCGATGACGTATATATTCGGGAATCAGAAACTTCTTATTATGAAATGCATATCGATACGGATGATGCCAATGCCCATCTAGTAACTAATGGGGATATGGCAGAAATATTAAAAGGAGAAGATTATGATAAAAATAGATGATGAATTAAAAGAATTATGTCCTTCTGTTGCTTTAGGAATAATCTCTTTTACTGCTTGTGTAGAAAATAGTAGTTATGAATTAAAAAAAGAATTAAATCATGTTGTTTATGATTTGGAAGAACAATATCAAATGGAAGATATTGCTAAGCAAACTCATATAAAAGCGACAAGACAAGCCTATTTAAAATTAGGAAAATCGCCTTCTGAATATCGAAATGCAGCGGAAGCTATGTTACGACGTATCGTAAAGGGAAAGGGATTATATCAAATCAATAATGTTGTTGAAATTAATAACATTGTATCGATTAAATCAGGGTATTCGATAGGTTCCTATGATCTAGAAAATATTAAAGGACAAGTTGTTTTAAAAAAGTCCAAACAAGGGGAAAAATATCAAGGAATAGGGAAAGACCTTATCAATATTGAAAATCTACCTACGTTATATGATAACGAAGGACCTTTTGGCAATCCAACTAGTGATTCACGAAAAGCGATGATTCAACTTGGAACAAGAAATATTATGATGGTAATTTATTCTTTTGATGGAAAAGATGATTTACTCGAATATTTAGAGATGGCTAAATATTTATTAAATAAATATACAAATGCAAAAGATATAAAAATAGAAATAGTATAATAAAAAAACTTCAAATTGAAGTTTTTTTTATGCAATACTAAGATTTGGTGAAATATTTAATTCTTCTTCTTCCTCTCCATAGAAAGAAATTAAATCAGATAATTTTTTAGCTTTTTGATAATTTAGTTCATCGATATATTTGTTAATTAAATCTTCTTCCTCTTCTTCTTGAAAATTGAATTGATGTAGACGATTTAATATTTTTGCATTTCTGCATCTTTTTAATTCTTCTTCTTTTTCTGTATTTTCAATTTTTATTGTGGCTACTTTCTGAGCTTGTATTTGTGGAACTTCAGAAACAGGGATAACAGGTTTACTTTTTATATTTGTTTTAGCGTAAGTTTTAAAATTTTTCCAATCTTCTAAGGCTTGTCCCCATAAATTTTTTACTTCGTTAATATCTTCGCTAGGAATTTGATACTGTGTAATAAAATCATTTACATTATCCATAATATGAATTGCTACTTTTGTCATCCAACGATAGTCCATTTTTTCTTTCATATTTACACCTATCCTATTCTATCATAATTATATGATAGCAAAAAAAAGAAAAAAAGTCAATTCGACTTTTCTTCTTTTAAGGTAGCGATTGCTTCTTCTAATGAATTTTGACTAGCATTGGGTTGAGTTCCCTTTATATAATAAAATAAAGTTTTTTTCTTTGTTTTTTTATCCGCTACTTTTCCTGAAATTGGGTCAACTAAGACTCCCACTACATTTTTTGGTGTTTGATACCAGTTATCTTCTTTTCCTTCTAAATATTTTTCCATTGTTTCTACCCATATATTTTTTAATGTGATACTATCTTTATTCTGGGTTTCTCGATTATCATCATATCCGATCCAAGTACCTATCAATGCCTCTTTGTTGTAACCAAATATCCAATGATCAGTATTAGTCGTTCCTGTTTTTATCGCATATTTTTTACTAATTTTAGATGAAATACTATTACAAGTAGGGGTAGTATAATCGATAAAATTTTTATTATAACAGTTAGATAATAGCTCATTTAAAATATAGACGGTACTCTTATTTAAAATGTTTTCTCTTTTTTCTTTATATTCGTATAAAATATTTCCATTAATATCTTCTACTTTTGTAATGTAATGAGGTTTTATTTTATAACCTTCATTAGCGAATGTCGCATATCCCTGCATCATGTTGATGATATTAATTTCATTAGTACCAAGAGCTAAAGAGGGAAGTGCTTCTAAGGAATCTGATATTCCAATTCTTTTCGCAAATTCTACTAAGGTTTCCTCTCCTAAAAATAGATGAGTTTTGACGGCAAATATATTGTCAGAGTAAGCTAGTGCGGCCGCTAAAGAAATGGCTTTTCCAGCGTAAATATTTCCATAATTTTCTGGAGAATACGTCTTATCTCCTGAAAAAGTAAAAGTCGTTTTTTCGCTAGTAAAAGAAGTAGAGGCAGTAAATCCACTTTCGAGAGCAGGATAATATAAAAATGGTTTCATCGTAGATCCAACTTGTCGTTGGGAAGAAGTAACACGATTAAATTGACTTTCACTATAATTCTTTCCTCCTGCAATCGCTAGAATATTTCCATTTTGAGGATTCATAACAACGCTAGATACTTGTAAATCATCATTGTCATTCATATATTTTTGAATACTTTCTTCTAATGCCCTTTGAGCTTTAGAATCAAAAGTAGTATAAATTTTAAGACCTCCTGTATTGATTAAAGAAGTCGGAATGGAACGAATCGTCTTTAATTCATTTAAAACTGCATCTTGATAATACATAATTAAATCACTTTCTTCTTTTTCAAAATGACCAATATAATTTAATTTAGTATTTTGAGCTTCTTCTTGTTCTTCTTTTGTAATATAACCATTTTTAACCATGCTAGCTAAGATTAATTGTTGTCTTTCTTTTGCTTTTTTGGGATTAGCGATAGGCGAGTAATGAGCAGGAGACTTAGGAATTCCCGCTAAAATAGTCGCTTCTGCTAAAGTTAAGTCGGTGGCCGATTTATTAAAATAATAACGGCTTGCTTTTTCTACTCCATAGATTCCTCCATAATTGATGGTATTTAAATATCCTTCTAGTATTTCATCTTTGGAATAATGAGTTTCCAATCGAATGGTAAGCCAAGCTTCTTCTAATTTTCTTTGCCAAGTCTTATCAAAATCTAAAAATAAATTTTTGGCATATTGTTGAGTAATCGTCGAAGCGCCTTCAACTGTTTTTCTTGCTTGAATATTATTAGCCATAGCTCTAACCATTCGCAAGAAATCAAAGCCATGGTGATGATAAAATTTTTTATCTTCGATAGAAACGGTCGCATCGATTAGATAAGGTGAAATATTATCTAAAGAAATCCAGTCATTTGAATTTTGCGATAACGAATTTCCAGAAGCATCGTACATGGAAAACATCGTATTGGTACTAAGGGGTAGTTTAGAAGATAATTTTGCGATAACATAGATGCCCACATATGATAAAAAACCTAAAATGATGATAAGAAGTAGAATAACAAAAAATCTTTTATGTTTTTTTAAAATAGGCATCACCTCGTTATTATTATTCGGAAAAAGAGAAAAAATATAACTGAAATCATCTATTTTGAATTATCTTTATTAGTTGCTTTTTTCCTTTTGAAAAGGTATAATATTAATATTGACAAAATGGTTACATAATATGAGGTGAAAGTATGTATTTAAAGAAGATTATCGCGAGTGGATTTAAGTCTTTTGCCGATAAAACAATCATTGATTTATCCAATGGAATTACTGGAATTGTAGGACCAAATGGTAGTGGAAAAAGTAATGTTGTCGATGCTATTCGATGGGTGTTAGGAGAACAATCTATCAAATCTCTTCGTGGCGATATGAATATGACAGATGTTATTTTTTCGGGTAGTAAGTCAAGAAATGCTATGAATGTAGCAAGCGTGACATTGATATTTGATAATAGCGATCATTATTTGAATTTAAATTTCGATGAAATTGCTATTCGAAGACGTGTTTATAAAGATGGAACAAACGAATATTTTATTAATCATGAAAAGTGTCGTTTGAAAGATATTATTGACCTATTTTTAGATAGTGGAACTGCAAAAGAAAGTTTTAACATTATATCTCAAGGGAAAATAGAGGAAATTATCAATAGTAAACCAAGTGAAAGAAGAATTATCTTAGAAGAAGCTGCCAGTGTATTAAAATATAAAAAAAGAAAAGAAGAAGCGTTACGGAAATTAGATCGAACTCATAATAATATGAGCCGTGTAAACGACATTATGAATGAATTAGAATCACAAGTGTTACCTTTAAAAGAACAAAAAGAAAAAGCAATTTTATATAAACAAAAACAAGGGGAATTAGAAAATATTGAAGTAGCGTTAATTACGAGTGATATTACGTCAATTAATGTCAGTTATCAAAGAAATAAAGAAAAAATTGATATATTAAATAAAGAATTAGAACAAATTACTACTTCTCATACGACAGGAGAAGTGCAAACGTTAGAATATAAAAATCAAATTTCTTCTTTAGAAGAAAAAATCAGTAAAAAAAATCAAGAATTATTAGAAAAAAATCATCGATTAGAACAAATCAATAGAGAAAAAATATTATTAACAGAAAGACAAAAATATGAAGTAGAAGATGCTAAGTTACAACAAAATGTAGTCGCTTTAAAAGAAGAAAGTTTAAAATTAGAAAGTAATATAAAAGCATTAAAATTGTCGCTTGCATCAAAAGAAAAAGAATTAAAAAATAAAAAAGAAGAAATTGAACGTCAAGATCAAAAATTAGGAGAGAAAAAAGAGCAAAAAAGGATTCTAGAATTGTCATTACAGGAAGAGGTTCGAAAACAAACATTTACTAAGAATAAAATTAATAATCTAGAAAATAATATCGAAAATAACAGTAGTTTGCCATATGCTGTAAAAATGGTGTTACAGCATCCCAAGTTAAAAGGAATTTATGACACGATAGGAAATGTTATTGAAGTAGAAGAAAAATATATGGTTGCGCTTTCGATAGCGTTAGGTTTTTCGTCTTCTTATCTTATCGTAGAAGATGAGACTGCTGCCAAAGAGGCAATCGAATATTTAAAACAAGAATCGTTAGGAAGAGCTACTTTCTTTCCATTGAGCGTAATTCAAAAAAAAGCAATTGATCCAGATACATTACTTTCTCTTACTGATATGACGGGATTTATTGGTGTTTTAACAGATTTAATTAAATATCAAGGAAAGTATGCTAATGTTATTGAAAATCAATTAGGGAATATTATTGTAGCGGATACGTTACAACATGCGAATGAAATGAGTAGAAAAATTCATCATCGCTATCGTATTGTTACCTTAGAAGGAGAATTACTTCATGTAGGAGGTTCTTTAACAGGTGGAAAAAACAAAATTAATAAAAACATCATTATGGAAAAAAATGAGCTTGAAAAAGAATTAAAAAATTTGGAAGTGATAGAAGATAAAATTAAGACATGCGAAAATCAAATAAACGAATGCGATTATGATTATCAAAATTTAGAAGATAAGAGATATCTTTTTAATCGAGATAAAGTAAATATAGAACAAGAAATAAAAGAACAAATTCAAGTGGTAGAACAGAAAGAAGATGAATTACAGAAATTAAATTCTGAGTTAACGGGGAATCAGGGAATATTAGAAAAAAATATGAATCATCAATTAGAAAAAGTATTGACAGATTATTATCAAGCTCTTGATGATTTTAATCATACTAAAGAAGAATTAGAAAATTTACAAAAGGAAAAGTTAGAAAAAAGAGAAGAATTAGAAGAAAAAGAATTTTTAGTTCGTAAGGAAAATGCATTATTTAACAATAAAAGCAAAGAATTAAAAGAACTAGAAATCGAAGTGAATCGAATGGATGTCAAATTAGATCATTTACTTACCAAATTGAGTGAGACATATAGTATTACTTATGAAAAGGCGATTACGATTTATACTTTAAATGATGAAATTGAAACTTCTCGAAATCGGGTAAATACTCTTCGAAGAGAAATTCGCGAATTGGGAGAAGTAAATTTAGGATCTATCGAAGAATATGACCGTGTAAACGAAAGATATCAATTTTTAAATACCCAAAAAGAAGATTTAGTAAAAGCAGAGGATACTTTGTTAGAAATTATTCATGATATGGATCAAGTGATGGAACAAGAATTTGAATCTACTTTTAAAGTAGTAAGAGAAAATTTCAAAGAAACATTCCGCGAATTATTTAAAGGGGGAGATGCGGACTTAAAATTGACTGATCCAAGTAATATGTTAGAAACAGGAATTGAGATTGTCGCATCACCACCGGGAAAAACCTTAAAAAATATCTCTGCCTTATCAGGAGGAGAAAAGACATTTACTGCCATTTCTTTACTGTTTGCTATTTTGAAATCAAGGACAGTTCCTTATTGTATCTTAGATGAAGTAGAGGCTGCTTTGGATGAAGTAAATGTCGATAGTTTTGGTACATATTTGAAAAATTTAAAAGAGAAAACTCAATTTATTTTAATCACTCATAAGAAAAAAACGATGGAATATGCAGATTATTTATATGGAATTACGATGCAAGAATCAGGGGTTAGTAAACTAGTTAGTGTAAAATTAGAAGAATTGAAATAAGGTGATAGTATGAAAAAAATAGTAATCAGAGAAAAAACTTATGAATTACTTGAAAATCATAAGGAAGCATTTGATTTGGAAGAATGTAAAGAAAAAATGACGGACTATTTTGATGACTATGATTATTTATTAGGAGATATTATGTATGGAAAACTTCGATTAAAAGGTTTTTGTGATAAAAATAATAAAAAATGGAATTCCATTAATGATATTTCAAAAAAAGAGGATTATTTGAAACAAAACTTGCTAATAAAAGTCAATACCTAAATTACAAGTATTTATGTAATTTAGAGTATGCTAACGCAGACCTAT
>CANQYN010000018.1 GCA_947628105.1 uncultured Bacilli bacterium | reverse complement strand
GATTGAACCTACTATGTGGGGAAACTTACGAGTAGCGTAGCTAGGCTTGAGTGGGTAAGTCGGGATAATCGCTTAGATAATAAAAAGTTCGGCCAACTTATATTTATCGGATTACGATTTGAAATCTTACTTGCAAAAAAGTACTAATAATATAAGAAAATGGGGAGGAAAACTCCTAGAGTGTATTTTCATAATAGGATTGCAGTGTACACTAAGTGGTGATCAAGTTATATATTCGGAGACGATATATTGGTTTTTTTAAAGGGGAACCGCAAGCATGGTAACGTGCTGTAGAAACCAGAGAAATTCTACTTGACCTAAGGTACAAAGTTAACTATTTGCAAATGCCATTGAGATTAAATTGGGGGAATTATCCCTTTTTTTGTTTTTATAATACAATGATAGTGAGGATTTTATGAAGGAAAGAGAAAGAAATAAAATAGAATTTTTAAATTTAAAAAATTTAACCAAAAAAAGAGAAAAAAAAGAGAAAGTATTAGTTAATTTTTCATGGATTGGAAAAATTACTTGTATCGCTTTTTTTATGTCATTGTTTTTTTCCTTTTTATCAGAGATATTTATTCCTAATGTTAATGTGTTACTAGGGATTATTATCGTCTTTTTATTTATTGCTTTAGGGGTATTATTTGATATGATTGGAGTTGCTGTTACTTCCGCAGAAGTAAAGCCATTTCATTCGATGAGTGCCAGAAAAGTAAAAGGGGCAAAAACAGCAGTAAAATTTATAAAAAATGCCGATAAAGTATCTTCCTTTTGTAATGATGTTATCGGGGATATATGTGGGATTATTTCTGGTTCCGCAGGAGCTATTATTGCTACTTCTTTGTCACAATATTATCACTTAGATTCTCTTGTTACCGCTCTTTTTGTTACAGCTATTATCGCCGCTTTAACAATTGGGGGAAAAGCACTAGGAAAAAGTGTTGCTATCAATAAAAATAATATCATTTTATTTGAATTTGCTAAATTTGTAAAAACTTTTAAAAAAGAAAAATAGTTGTAAGAAGAAAGAAAAAATGGTAAAATAAAAAAGAATAATAGGGGAGAATAAAATATGAACGAAAATAAAGATCCAAATCAAAATGAGAGGATAGAAGATATTCCTGATGAACTTTTCGCACCAATTGGAAATAAAATAATCGAAAAACCTAAAAAAAATCCAGTTGAAAACCCAATTCCTCAACCAGGACAACCAGATATTGATATCAGTAATGAAAATCTTTCTTTGGAAGAAGAATCGAAGGCAGTAAAAAAATATGAGTTAGGGGAAAAAGGATATAATCCAAAACGGAAGAAATATATTTTTCTTGGTGTTTTTTTCGTCTTTCTTTTTCTCATAGGAAGTTATCTTTTTTATACCTCTTCTAAAATTGTCTTTATTAGAGGCTTACATTCAGAATATAAAGAATTTCATCAAGCGATTGATAAAGTCACATCATCTCCTTTTTTCACAGTTAGTCAAAAGGGATTAATAGGAAATGAATTTGGAATTAGTTTTCAAAAGAAGATAGAAAGAAATTATAAAAATAAAAGTATTATCGATGCTTTTGAAAGTTTAGAAAAATTTTCAGTTACTGGAAAAATAAATACCAATCGTCTTCAAAAGAAAATGGATGCTTCCCTTTTAGTAAAGTCAGATGTCTATAATGCAATCGATACTCATTTTTATGGAGAAGATAATAAAGTAGCGATGGATTTAAAGAAAACGTATGCGAAACCTGTCTACCAGGAAATAAAAGCCTATTCTAATCTATTTAACGAAGATGACAAAACCTCTAAAATGGTATCTGATATAACAAAAGTAATAAGAGGTAAATTACAAGAACAAGTAAAAGAAATAGAAAAGAAAGATGAAAAAATTTCTATTAAAAATACGAAAGTAAATCTTCATAAATGGACGATTACTTTTTCAAAAGAACAAGGAGATCATTTATTTGATACGATATTAAGTGATACTACTTTTCAAAAAAATATGAATGAATTGACAAAGGTAGAGCAAGAAATATGGCAAAACAAAATAAAAGAAATTTTTCAACGTGATTATCAAGATATTTCTTTATCCCTTTATACACGAGGATTCTTTCAAAATACAGTAGGATTTGAAATAAAAATCGCAGGAGATACCCCACTGGGAATTCAATTTGTAAAACTTGAAAAACAAATAAAATTTATGGTTCAAAGAGAAAAAGATATCTTATTTGGATATGAAAATGATTCTTCTGATGGAGCGATTTATTATTCTTCTTATGAATTAGATTTTCAAGAAAAATCAAAAACAGATAACAAGATAGAATATGACTATGTTCTCTTACGAGAGAAAAAACCATTTTTTGATGGAATAATAACGACTAGTAAAAGTGTCAATAATAAGAAAACAGATGGATTAATGACTGTTGAAATTGATGTAAAAGAAGAAAATAAAGTAGCTGCTATGGTACGTTTAGAATTCACTTATTCTAATTATGTTGCCAGTAGAATGGAATCACTTGAGTGGAAAGATGCTATTTCTTATGATAAAGTACAAGAAGAAGATAAAACAAAAATAAAAAATAAATTTTTTCAAAATAGTCAATTATTAAAATTAGATCAAACGATTCGCGATATTTCTCGTATGCAAATTACTGATCGAATGACAACAAGATATACCAACTCATGTATTGATGTTATCAATCAATTATTAAAAGTAGCAAAAGAAAAAGATCCATCTTTCAAAATGGAAGGTACCTATGAAATGAATGAAGA
This sequence comes from uncultured Bacilli bacterium, assembly GCA_947628105.1. Classification (GTDB taxonomy): domain Bacteria; phylum Bacillota_I; class Bacilli_A; order RF39; family UBA660; genus CANQYN01. Next base: position 12,499 of record CANQYN010000018.1, on the reverse strand, counting down.
AGGACTTTTAAAAGATGGAAAAGTAGTTTTCATGTTAGATAAAGAAAAAATGCTTTCTTATCCAGATACGGTATCTATCGTCAATAAGATTGCCATTAAAGAAAATCAAGTATGGGCAGCAAAATTAAAATTTCAAAATTACTATGTTACGTATGATACGAGAAATCAAGAAAATCCAATTTTTATCTCTCAAAATAAATTTAAGTAGTTTTATAACTACTTTTTTTATCACAAACTGGGAAAATAAGCATAAAGTAAAGTGAGGGGTGATAAAGTGGCAGCATTTAAAGAAATAGTCACAAAAGCAGTCATTGGGAAAGGGAAAAAATATTTCAAAAATAGTTATACGATAACAACAGAAGCAACTCCCACTACTGTTTTAGGCTGTTGGGTCATCAATCATAAATTTAACGGGTATAAAACGGGTGATCGGATTGGTGTAGATGGCTCATATGATGTTAATATTTGGTATTCTTATGAAGGGGATAGTAAAACGACTGTAGTAAATAAAAAAATCGAATATAATGACATTTTTAATCTAAAAGCAAAAGATAAACAAGGAATAACGGGAGATACTGACATTATTGTACGAACGTTAAAACAACCAAATTGTACAAAAGTAAACATTCAAGAAGATGGCAGTATCGAATTTGATATTGAAAAAGAATTAGGGGTAGAATTAGTTGGCGAGAAGAAAATGAAAATTGAAGTAGCGGAAGAAGAAGAACCATGGGAAGAAATTGAAGATGATATCGATGAAAATATTTTAAAAGAAATTGATGACAGTGTTGATACGGACTATGTAAAAGACACTAATACCGATAGTCAAAAAAATGAAACTTATTCAAATGAATAAGTTTTTTTAATAAGAATAGACGAATTGAAAAATTTTTGATATAATGTATAAGTTAGAAAAAGAAAGGAGGGAATGAAATTGAGAATCAAGATATTCGGCTTAGGCGGATTAAATGAAAACGGAAAAAATATGTATGTAGTAGAAGTAGAAAATGATCTTTTTGTCCTTGACGCTGGATTAAAATATCCTGATGATCGGTTACTAGGAATTGATTATGTTATTCCTAATTATGATTATTTAAAAGAAAATGAAGATCGGATTAAAGGAATCTTTATTACTCATGGTCATGATGGACAAATGGGAGCGATTCCTGATATGCTTAGTGACATGTCACAACTAAATGTATATGGAACAGCTTTTACTTTAGAAATTTTGAAAAATGAATTATCAGAAGAACAAATGAAAAAAATAATTTTTCATGAAGTGATTCCTCATAAAAATATTTCTTTTGGAAAAGTTAGTGTTTTTCCTATCTCTCTTACTCATTCTATTCCAGGAACTGTTGGATATGTTATTAATACTCCAGATGGAGCCATTGTTTATACGGGAAACTTTGTCTTTGATCAAAGTATGTTAGGACCTTATAAAACAGATATTGGAAAACTTGCTTATGTAGGGAAAAAAGGTGTCCTATGTCTAATGAGCGAATCATTATATGCGGAAAAACAAGGATATACTTCTCCTCATAATCGAATTACTGATATCGTTCGAGAAACGTTAGACCAACATGAAGGAAGAATTTTAGTCAATATTTTTAAAACCCAGTTTTATCGTATTCAAGAATTATTGACAGAAATTAATCGAACAAATCGAGATGTTGTCATTTTAGGAAAAGGACTAGAAAATACAATTTATAAAGCTATCGATATGGGATATTTGTCATTTTCTAAAAATCGTATTAAAAATATCCATAATATTAAAGATAACAATATTATCGTATTAATATCTGATGAAAGAGAAAAACCATTTTCTAATATTCAAAGAATTATTCGAGGATATGATAAGTTTATCCAAATAAGAGATACTGATACTGTCGTTTTTGCTTCTCCTGTCTATGAAGGGATGGAAAGAAGTGCGACTAAAGTATATGATGATGTTGCTAAAATTGGATCAGAGTTAATTATATTGTCATCCAAAAAATATTTAGCGCATCATGCTTCGAAAGAAGATTTAATGATGATGATCAATTTAATGAATCCAAAATATTATTTTCCAACGATAGGAGAATATCGTCATCAAGTAATGAATGCGAATGTCGCAAAAACCTTAGGAATGGATGATGATCATATCTTATTAAAACTCAATGGACAAGTAGTTCATTTCGAAAATGGCGAATTGATAAAAGATGGAGAAATTATAAAGACGGATGAAATTTTAGTAGATGGAAAAACAATCGGAGATATTAGCGAAGTAGTTGTAAAAGATCGAGAAATATTAAGCGAAAATGGAATTGTTATCGTAAGCGCGACCATTGATAAAACCTCAAAAAAGGTAGTCGCAGGGCCAGAAATTTTAACGAGAGGATTTATTTATGTAAAAGAAAATATCGATATTATTAAAGAAGCAGAAAATATTTCTAAAACGGTAATCAAAGAAAATATATCGAATAATTACGTTGATTTCAATAAGATAAAATTAGGAATTCGTGACAAATTAGGAAAATATTTATATAAAGAAACGGAATGTAAACCGATGATTTTAATCGTTATTGGAGAAATTTAAAAATCTATTTTAGATAGATTTTTTTATATGAAAAAATATGATAAGATAGTATTAGGTGATATTATGCAGTGGAATCGCTTAGATTTGTTAATTGGGCAAGAAAATAGGAAAATATTACATCAAAAATGTATTTTAGTTTTAGGAGTAGGTGGCGTTGGAAGTAGCGCGGTAGAACATTTAGTAAGAAATTCTATCGGTAAAATAATTTTAGTAGATTATGACAAAGTGGATATTACAAATTTGAATCGGCAAATAATGACGCTTCATTCTAATATCGGAAAATATAAAGTAGATGTAGTAGAACAAAGAATAAAAGAAATATCACCCCAGTGTCAAGTAGAAAAGAAATATGAAAAAATAACAACAGACAATATCGATCTTTTATTTGATGAAAAAATTGACTTTATTATCGATGCTTGTGATACTGTATCGGTAAAAAAAGAATTAATTCGAAAAAGTATACAATATCAAATTCCTCTTATTTCTAGTATGGGAACAGGGAATAAATTAGATCCTCGAAAATTAGAAATTACCGATATCAAAAAGACATCTTACGATCCGATTGCCAAAATTATTCGTAAGATGGTACGAGAAGAGAAAATAAAAGAAAAGATAATGGTTATTTCTAGTAAAGAAAAACCGATGAAAATAGAAAAGAAAATTGCTTCTTGGTCGTTTGTCCCTAATACGGCAGGGATGTTAGCTAGTTATTATGTTATCGAACAATTATTAAAGGAGAATCATTATGAAAGTAAAAAATCAACTCATTAAAATTATTAAAGAAGCAAAAGGCGATATGCTTGGTTTTGGATTAGAAGAAGATGATATATTAGATGCTATTTCCAAAAATAAAAAACTGTCCTGTAATCTGTTAAATATGAAAAAAAATAAGGATGATAATTCGGAAGAAGGAAAAAAATTAAAAAATATTTCTCTTCAAAAATTAAGAAAAAAGTTTAAGAAAAAAAATACGGATATTATCATTGGAAATTTAGCGGAAGTGAAAAATTTTTATTCGTTTTTTGTAAAAGATAGTATCTACTTAACAAAAGGAGATATCTATTTATATTCTTATGAAAAAAATGAAATTCAAAAAGTAATAAAAAAGTATGAACGATATCATACTAATATTAGTAGTATTTCTTGCCAAGATGGGATAATACTAAAATTAGATGTAAAGAAAGTTACTTCTACTCGATTAAAAGATATGAAATGTAGTATGTTAGATAAAATCGATACGACAGTTGATATTATTACAGAAATAATTTCGACATGATATTGTCAATTAAGAAAATAAATGATAAAATAAAGATATCTATTATAATATAAGAGATAGGAAAAATAGAGTAAAGTAGGTGGACGGAATGGATTTGACAAAACGATATAGTTCAGAAGAAATTAATACTAAATATGTTCTTAGTATTGTGTCTGAAGTAGCGGCTTCTTTAAAAGAAAAAGGATATAATCCAACAAATCAAATTGTTGGTTATCTAATGAGTGGAGATCCGGGATATATTACAAGTTATCAAGATGCTAGAAACAAAATACAAAGTGTCAAAAGAAGTAAAATTTTAGAAGTATTAGTAAGAGAACAAATTTTATAGATGCGATATTTAGGATTGGATTTAGGGACCAAATCGTTAGGAATTGCTATTAGTGATACGACCCATACGATTGCTTCTCCTTTCGATACGATATTTTTTAAAGAAGAAGATTATGAATCATTAATAGATCCTTTGCAAAAAATAATTGAAGAATATCATATTTCTAAAATTATTTTAGGATTTCCCAAAAATATGAATAATACGATAGGACCAAGAGGAGAAGCGACAATTTCTTTTCAAAAAATCATTCAAAAACATTTTCCAGTAGAAGTAATTTTACAAGATGAAAGATTATCTACTGTAGAAGCTACCAACTATTTAATTGAAGGAAATCTATCTCGAAAAAAACGGAAGAAACATGTCGATCGACTTTCTGCCGTTATTATATTAGAAACATATTTAAATCGTGAAAGGAGATAATTATGGAAGAATCAATGACTTTTAAAATTTATAATGAAGAAGGAAAAGAAGTAGAGTGTGAAGCTTTATTTACTTTTGAATCAGAAGAAACAAATAAAAATTATATTGTCTATACCGATAACACAAAAGATAAAGAAGGAAATACAAAAGTATATGCAGCGATTTATCATCCAGAAGAAGGAGAAGAAGATCAGATGAAATTGGATCCAATTGAAACTGATAAAGAATGGAAAATGATTGAACAAATCTTAGAAGAAATCCAAAAAGAAGCGAAAAATGCTCTTGAAGGAGAAGACGAGCAATAAGCTCGTTTTAAGTATGATATGGCAAAAAAAAGAGTATTAAGTAAAAGAAAAATTTTTCGATTTTTTCTTATTTTGTTGTTACTGGTAATAACAGGGATGATAATTGGCTTTTTCATCATGTATCATAATAGTTTACAACCAGTAAGTACGAATGGAAAGGAAGTTTCTTTTCCCGTTGAAGAAAATAGTACTTTATATTCACTTTCTTCTTCATTAAAAGAAAAGAAATTGATTCGATCTGAATTTTTTTATAAATTATATATAAAATTAAATCAAAAAGAAAAGGTGAGAGTAGGGACTTATACGTTATCTTCTACTATGCCTATGTCTGAGATTGTCGACATTTTAGGGGGAAAAAATTATCAAGGAGAAACTTTAGTAACGTTTCGCGAAGGATTAAATATGAATAAGATTATTAGTATCATCGCCCAACATTCTAAAAATACGCCAAAAGAGATAAAAGCTAAATTAAAAGATAATGAATTTTTAGATAGAATGATTCAAAAATATTGGTTTTTAACTAATGATATTAAAAATCCTAAAATATATTATTCTCTAGAAGGATACTTATTTCCTGATTCTTATAATATTTCTTATGAGGATACAATAGAAGATATTTTTATTAAAATGTTAGATAATACAGAAAAAAAATTAGAAAAAATAAAATCGCTTATTCAAAGTCAAAAATATTCTATTCATAAAATGTTTACTCTTGCTTCTATTGTAGAAGCAGAATCTCCAAACGCACAAGATCGAAAAAAAGTAGCGGGGGTATTTTTTAATCGAATTAGAAACAATATGGCTTTAGGAAGCGATGTAACAACTTATTATTCTATTCAAATTGATATGACGGAAAGAGATTTATATCAAGCAGAAATTGATGATTGTAATGACTATAATACTCGATGTGCGACGATGAAAGGACTTCCTGTTGGTCCCGTTAATAATCCGGGTATCGAATCGATTATCGCAACTCTTCAACCAAGTAATCATGATTATCTATATTTTGTTGCTGATAAAAATAAAAAGACATATTATTCAAAGAACTATCAAGACCATCAAAAAGTGGTTGCTCGATTAAAGGAGTTAGGATTATGGTACACGTATTAGAGGAATATGCAAAACAACATCAGGTTCCCATTATGCAAAAAGAAGGAATGGAATTTTTATTACAATATATCGAAGAAAATCAAGTACAAACGATTTTAGAAATAGGAACTGCGATAGGGTATTCGGCGATTCGGATGGCTACTGTTCATCCTAACATTCATGTAACCACCATTGAAAGAGATCCTATTATGTATGAACAAGCAATAGAAAATATTAAAAAATTTCATTTAGAAAAACAAATAACTGTCATATATCAAGATGCCATGGAAGTAGAAATCGATGGATATTACGATTTGATTTTTATCGATGCAGCCAAAGCACAATATATTAAATTTTTTGAAAAATTTAAAAAAAATTTAACATTACATGGTACGATTATAAGTGATAATTTAGATTTTCATGGACTTGTTTTTCAACCGGAAGAAGAGTTAAGTAAAAATGTAAAAGGATTGGTGCGAAAATTAAAAAAATATATTTCCTTTTTAAAAGAAAATACAGAATTTACAACTTTGTTTTATCATGTTGGAGATGGAATTAGTATTAGTAAAAGAAACTAGGTTTCTTTTTTTATATGTGATATAATACTTAACAGGAGGGATTGTATGTCAAAAGTAATGATTATTCCATCTTCGATGAATATGATAAAAAACACATTGACAATGGTAGATGCCTATTGTGTTAGCTTACAAGATTATAGTATCCACTCCGCTTGGCAAGTATCATTAAAGGAAATAAAACAAATTAAAAAAACAATAAAAGAAAAAGATCTTTTTATCGCTCTTGATCGAAATTTATTTAATAAGGATATAAAACCTTTAAAAAAAATATTACATGAATTAGAAAAGATTCAACCGACAGCTATTTTATTTTATGATATTGCTATTTTTCATCTTGTGAAAAAAGAAAATCTACATCTTTCTTTAGTATGGAATCAAGAACATATGACAACCAATTATCATACGATTAATTATTGGTATGATAAAGGAGCGACTTATACGAGAGTTTCTAGTGAAATTACATTAAAAGAAATATTAGAAATAAAAAAAGAAACAAAATCAAAATTAATTGTTCCTATGTTAGGATATTTACCTATGTTTGTATCAAAGAGGAAATTAATTACCAATTATAAAAAAACGTTTTCGTTAAAAGATGATAGTAAACTTTATTTTTTAGTGGATGGACAAGATAAATATCCAATTATCGAAGATCAATATGGAACTTATGTTTATTCTTCTTCTATTTTAAATGGGATTCCATATAAAAAAATAGTAGAAGAAAATCAAATTGATTATTTATTGTTAAATAGTTTTTTAATTCCTTCTTTTGAAACAGTTTTATCGGCCTTTTTACAAAATAAAACAGAAACGTTACGGCAACTTCTTCAAAATCAAGATACGGCCTTTTTTGAAAAAAATACGATATATAAGGTGAAATAAAATGAAAAAACCAGAGTTATTAGCACCCGCAGGTGATTTGGAAAAATTAAAATGGGCCATTGATTATGGGGCAGATGCAGTTTATATTGGGGGACCATTTTTATCCCTTCGGGCCAATGCAAAAAATTTTACTTTTGAACAAATAAAAGAAGGATGTCATTATGCTCATCAAAGAGGAAAAAAAATATATGTGACAGTTAATATTATTTTACATAATCGGGAAGGAAAAGAAGTCGTTTCTTTCTTAAAAAAGTTAGAACGAGCATCCGTCGATGCGATAATCGTCAGTGATCCAACGATAATAGAATTGGCAAAAAAAAATACGAAGTTAGAAATTCATCTATCGACCCAACAATCTACCTTAAATTATGAAGCTGTCGAATACTGGTATCAACAGGGTGTCAGTAGAATTGTCTTAGGAAGGGAAGTTTCAAAAAAAGAAATTCAAGAAATCAAAAAAAGAGTTCCTATCGAAATAGAATGTTTTATTCATGGTGCGATGTGTGCATCGATTTCTGGGCGATGTGTCATGTCTAATTTTTTAACTGGGCGAGACGCTAATCGAGGAGGATGTGCCCAAATTTGTCGTTGGGATTTTGATTTGTTAAACGAAAAAAATCAATTAGTAAAAGGAGATAAAAAATTTACTTTTTGTTCGAAGGATTTATCAAGTTTAGAAGTCCTTCCGCAAATGATTGATATGGGGATTGACTCTTTTAAAATTGAAGGAAGAATGAGATCGATTTATTATATTGCGACCATTGTTAATATCTATCGCAAAACAATCGATGAATATTGTCTTCATCCCAAGAAATATCATTATCATAAAGAAGATGAAAAGACGTTACGAAATTGTGCCAATCGAGATTCTGTCGTTCAATTTTTTTCTGGAATAAATGATGAACGTTTTAGTTATTATAATGGAAGAGAGGAAGTATCAAATCAAGATTTCATTGGAATAATACAAGAATATGATGAAAAAACAAAAATGGCAATAATAGAACAACGAAATTATTTTAAAAAAGGAGATACGTTAGAAATCTTTGGACCAAAGACAAAACCATTTTCTTATTCAGTCGATAAAATATATGATGAAGAGGATAACATCATTAAAATTGTAAGACATCCTAGACAAATCGTAAAAATACCGATGGTAAAAAAAGTTTATCCAAATGATTTAATTCGCGTAAAAAGATAAAGAGGTGTACTTATGAAAATATTTATTGGATGTTCTTCTAGTGATAATATTTCTAAACAATATCTAGAGGATAGCAAAAAACTTTTTAAACAATTATTTCAGATGAAACATGACTTAGTCTTTGGCGGATGTTGTCATGGTATTATGAAAGAAGCTTACGAACAAGCTCTTTTACAAAATAGAGAAATTATTGGAATCTGTTCTAAGACATTTCAAGATGATTTAGCTGAATTAAAATGTAGTCGCAAAATGATTACTTCTTCAGAAAGTAATCGAACCAATCAACTGATTGAAGAAAGTGATATATGTCTTTTTTTACCAGGAGGAATAGGGACGATTCAAGAATTGTTTACAGCGATTGATAGTAAGCGAAATAACGAGATGAAAAAACCGATTATTATTTATAATTCTGGCCATTATTTTGATCGTTTATTAGACTTTTTAACAAATGTTTATCAAGAATCTTTCGCCTCTTGGGAAGATAGTAAAACATATCAAATTTGTACTTCTCCTGAAGAAGTAATTGCTTATTTTAATTCGATTCAATAATTTGCAATTTAAAAGAAATATTGCATATACTGAAATATATCATAAATCAATTGACAAACAGTTTAATTTATGATAGAATGTGCTATATTTGTTAAGTTAGAAAAGAGGCAAAAGTATGACAAATGCAAAAGAAACCTATTTAACAAAGAAAGGGTTAGAAGAATTAAAAGCTGAATTAGAAAATTTAAAAACAGTAAAACGTCCAGAGGTAATAGCAGCTTTAAGAGATGCTAGAATGCTAGGGGATTTAAGCGAAAACGCAGAATATGATGCAGCTCGTGAAGCCCAAAGGGAAGTAGAAGGAAAAATTTTAGAATTAGAACACATATTAGAAAATGTGGTTGTAATAGAAGAGACCAATACGGGAAAAGTTTCTATTGGAAATCGAGTAAAATTAAAATATGTCGATGATGAAGAAGTGGAAGAATATTCGATTGTCGGAAGTAAAGAAGCCGATCCTTTTCAAAATAAAATTTCTAATGAATCTCCTATTGCTAAAGCAATTTTGGGATTAAAAGTGGGCGATGTTGTAACAGTAGATAGTCCAAATGGAAAATATAGTGTAGAGATTGTGGAAATTTATTAAGTCAAGAAATCTTGACTTTTTTTATCTAGCAAGGTTGAAAAACAAAAAAAAATATTATATACTAATACAAGTAATGATGAAGGAGAGATAATATGGCTAACACAAAAGAGATAAAAATTAAAATCGAAGGAAAACAATGGAAAGATGTCAATGATAAAGTAATCAATAAAGTGACAAAAGATATAAAAATAGATGGTTTTCGAAAAGGGAAAGCTCCTAAAAATATGGTTATTAAAACGTATGGACAATATAATATTTGGTTAGATGCTGCCAATGAAGTAATTCAAGATGCTTATACGAAAATGTTAGAAGATAATAAAGATTTGGAAATCGTTGCTCGACCTGATGGAACGATTAGTGCTGTCGATGATGATTATGTTGAATTTACGTTTACCTTAACGTTAAAACCTGAAGTTAAATTAGGAAAATATAAACAATTGGGAATCAAAAAAGAAGAAGCTAAAGTAACTGCGAAAGAAGTAGATGAAGAACTTGCTAGAGTACAAAAGCAATATGCAGAAATTGTTCCTAAAAAAGGAAAGGTGGAAGAAGGCGATACTGCTGTTATCGACTTTGAAGGATTTCAAGATGGAGTTGCTTTTGAAGGCGGAAAAGGAGAAAATTATTCTTTAACTATCGGTAGTCATACTTTTATTCCTGGTTTTGAAGAACAATTAATTGGTATGAAGAAAAATGAAACGAAAGAAATTCATGTCACTTTTCCAGAAGACTATCATAGTGAAGAATTAAAAGGAAAACCAGTTGTATTTAAAGTAAAGGTCAACGATATTAAAACAACCGTAATTCCTGAATTAGATAAAGATTTTTTTGAAGATTTAGGAATGGAAGGAATCAATGATGAAAAGTCATTAAAAGCGCAATTAAAAGAAAATATCATGGCTCGCAAAAAAACTTCTAGTGAAAATAAGTTTATCGACGAAGTATTAGAGAAAGCGATTCAAAATATGAAAGTAGATATTCCTCATGTTATGATTCATGAAGAAATCGATAGAATGTTATCTCAATATGAACAAAATTTAAGTATGCAAGGAATTACATTAGAACAATTCTATCAATTTACAAATTCTGATGAAAAGGCATTACGTGATCAAATGCATGAAGAAGCAGAAAAAAGAGTTTCTTCTCGATTATTATTAGAAGAAATTGCAAAAGCAGAAAAAGTTGAATTTAGTAAGAAAGAAATCGAAGAAGAAGCAAAGAAACTAGCAGAAAATTATCAAATGAAAGAAGAAGAATTTTTAAAAGCATTTGGTGGGCTAGAGATGATTGAATATGATCTAAAAATGAGAAAAGCGATTGAAATTATAAAAGAGAATAATTAAAGATGTTGTTTACAACATCTTTTTATGTTATAATATCCACTTAAAGGAGATAGTACAATGATTGATATTCATTCTCATATATTAGTGGATTCTAAAAAAGATCCTATCCAAAGTAAAATTTTATTGAAAAAAATCATTCAAAAAAATTTTACTGATATTGTTGCTATTTTGGAATATGATTCTACTTTATCAGAAGTTAAAAATATTTCTAACTATCAATCAGGAGTTGATATATTAGAACGTTCTATTTATGAAGAAGAAGAAAGCATTAACTTATTTTTTGGTAGTGAAGTATCGATAAGGGAGCCAATTATTCAATTATTGCATGATAATGTAATTCATCCGATTAATAATTCATCATATCTTTTTATAAAATATGATTCTTCTGTTCCTAAGATAACACTTTTATTTAAAGTATCAGAATTACGGAAAATTGGAATTCAACCAATTATAACAGATATTGAAAAACAAGGATTTCTTCAATTTCGAAAGATACCTATAACAGAATTAATTCAATTAGGAGCATTTATTCATATTGATTTTGATAGTTTATTAGGAAATAATGGAAAAGAAATATTTTTTCGTTCTTTAAAGTTACTTCGAAATCGGCTAGTAGATATGGTAGGAAGCAATATTCAACACGAAAATCAATTAATATTAAATCAAGAATATTCTTTAGAACAAGGATTACAAAATATTTTAGGAAAAGAAGAATTTGAACGTTTATTAGTAGAAAATCCTCGTCATATTTTAAATGATGAAAAAATTAAAAGACAAGTTCTTATAAAAAAATAAAAAAGCAAAATGAAAATTTTGCTTTTTTTGATTGACAAAAATAGTCGGGGGGGGGGTATAATTAAAAAGAAAATAATAGTAGGAAGTGAAAATATGAAAAGAGGATTTGTGGTATCGGCAGTATTATACCCTTTATTAGTAATAGCACTTGCGCTTATTATGAGTATATTATCGATGAGTGATAATCGAAGAAAAATATTAGAAAATATGAAGTTAGAAATCTTAGAAGAAGAAAATGAAACGGAAAGTAATATGAGTAATAGTGAACTATATTTTAAGTTAAAAGCGTTAGAAGAATCAGTAGAAGAATTAAACAGTAGAATATCCGAAGATCGATTAGAAGAATTAGAAAATACTTTGAAAAGTGATTATGAGAAGAAAATAAATGATACGAAGGCTAGTGTAAAGGAATTAGAAAATACTTTGAAAAGTGATTATGAGAAGAAAATAAATGATACGAAGGCTAGTGTAAAGGAATTAGAGACTACTTTAAAAAGCGATTATGAAAAGAAAATTAATGATGCAAAAACTAGTGTAAAGGAATTAGAAAATACTTTAAAAAGTGATTATGAGAA
>CANQYN010000017.1 GCA_947628105.1 uncultured Bacilli bacterium | reverse complement strand
TCTTTTTTAACTTCTTTTGAATCTTTTTTCTTTACTTTTCACTTCCTCTTGAATACCAAACATAACCTCTTCTTCTTCTTTAGTTTGATGATCATAACCCAATAAATGTAAAAGGCCATGAACTGTTAAAAAGGCTAATTCTCTAACTCTAACTTTTAATGTATTATAATCATAAATATCAGTATCAAATATTTCAGCATCAGGTTTAAATGTTACTGTAGTTCCAGTACGATTAATATCACATTCTCCTATGACAGCTAACTTTTGAACAATTTTTCCACCATGCTCAAACTTAGCTTCATATATTTTACCATCTTTATATACAGTAACTGTTACACGGCTTGATAAAGCATTGACAACAGAAGCTCCCACTCCATGTAATCCACCAGATACTTTATATCCGCCACCTCCAAATTTTCCACCAGCATGCAATACAGTATAAACTGTTTCCACTGTAGATAAACCTGTTTTAGGATGAATTCCTACTGGAATTCCACGACCATCATCTTTTACGGTAACAGAATTATCTTTATTAATAATAATTTCAATATTTTGACAAAATCCAGCTAAAGCTTCATCGATAGCATTATCAACAATTTCCCACACTAAATGATGTAGTCCCTTTACATCAGTAGTACCAATATACATACCTGGTCTTTTTCTAACTGCTTCTAGTCCTTCTAATACTTGAATATCAGATTCATTATAATGTATATTATCCATCTATTTCACCTCTTCTATTTTTTTAATTTTTCCATCTTCTATTTGAATTAATTTTGATTTTTCAATAATTTTTTTATTTATTTGATTTAAATCAGTAGTAGTAATAATGGTTTGAACACTTTTTTTGATATATTTTAATAAATTATTTTTTTTCTTATTATCTAATTCACTAAAAATATCATCTAAAAGCAAAATTGGACTTGTTTCACGATATTTTTTAAAAATTTCTATTTCTGCCAATTTTAAAGATAAAACTGTTACTCTTTGTTGTCCTTGAGATCCATAATTACGAATATTTTCATCATTTAAATAAAATTCTAAATCATCTCTATGAGGACCTATTATCGTAGTTTTTAATTTTACTTCTCGTTCAAAATTCATTTCTAATGCTTTTAAAAATTCTTCTTTTATTTTTTCTTTTTCTTGATTAATATTTATATTAGTAATATATTTTATATTAAAATTTTCATGTTTTGTTATATGAAAATATATAGTAGGAGAAATTTCATTTAACTTTGAAATAAATTTTTTTCTCATTTGGTAAAGATATGTCCCTTTATCGACAAAATAATTATTTAAAATTTCTAAATAATTTTTATCACAATGATTCGTTTTATTAATTTTTTTTAAATAATCATTTCTCATTTTTAACAATTTATTAAATTCATTTAAAATAATATAATAATTACTATATAATTGACATAATTCTAAATTTAAAAACTTTCTTCGAATCATAGGAGATCCTTTTATAAGTTCTAAATCTTCTGGATAAAAAATGATTACATTCATCTTAGAAATATAATCACTTACTTTATTTATCTTTTTTCTATCAATATATAAAATTTTATTCTGATTTAAGTGAATTTCTAAATTGCTAGGAATTTTTTTAGATATTATTTTTCCTTTAATAATTGCTTCTTCTTTGTTATTTTTAATCAAATTATTATCAATAAAAGAGCGATGAGATTTTGTAAGAGCTAGAAAATAAATGCTTTCTAATAAATTTGTTTTTCCTTGCGCATTTTTTCCATAAATGATATTTATTCCTTTATTCAATTCAATAGAAAGTTTTTCATAATTTCTAAAATTTTTTATATCAATAGATTTTAAATACACAAAATCGCCTCTTTTATCATTTAAAAGCTTTTTTTTGAAAAAATAATATTTTTATGTACTCCTATACATACATATTAATTATACCATAAAATAAAGAAAAAAATAAGCTTTTTGCTTATTTTTTATGATTTAATGTACTTTTTTACGATCTCTTTTAATAGATTCTAATAAAGTTGACCTCATAATTTGATTTTCTAATGATGAATATGACATATCTAAAACTAATTCAATTCCATTTTTAAAAATAATTTTTGAATTATGCCCTTCTCGTTGATATTTTAATATTTTATTTAGACATATCCAATTACAAGTTTCCATTCTTGGAGAAGTTGTTGGAAAGAAGATAATATCTTTTGTTTCTTCTACGACAATAGGTGCTTTATAAGAAAGTCCAGTTAAATATTTTGTACCTTCATATCTTCCTTTATAAGAACTTCCAAAAAATTTACAACTTTCATCAATAATTTCAAATGTACGTTTAGAAATTAAAAATTCTTCTCTTTCTTCTATTACTTTTGATACTGTATTTGAAATAGGTATAATAGCAAGAGTTTCATTATTAATTTCATAATTTTGAAGCATATTTTCACCCCCTAACTAATTTAATACTTATAAAAATATTAAATTAATTTCTTATTAAACAACTTTTTTATGTCGTTATTTGCTGTTTTTTGTATTTTTATGCATAAAAAAAGAAATTAATAATATAATTTTCTTTTTATTTAATAAAATATCTTGATTCATCAATTTTATAATTATCCGTTATTTCTTGCGAACTTAATTCTTTTGTATAGATTCTTATTGCGGAAACATATCCTTTTAAAGCTATCATCGTAGAAGGTGTTTGCCGATCAAGTCCAATCCATACATTTGTATAATCAAAATTAGCAGAAAATTTATCATCTGTTAATGTATCAATCAAAACACCATTTCGATAAAATTTTAAAGTTTTAGCTTGTTTATTTAAAGCATATGTATAAGTAGTTATTTTATCTCCAATAATATATTTTTTATCATTAGGTGTTTGATAACTAATGGCTCCTTTTTGATACCACATTCTTCCATTATCATTCATTTTTTCTAAATTGACAGCATTATTATCGGGATGATTTCCCATAAATACTCCTCTTGCCTGAGAAGAATCAAGATTTACTACTATCTCAAAAGTCATTGAATTTTTAAATAAATTTAACAATTTATTTTTCATATCAATATAAGTATTATTTCCATTAAAATAAAGAGAATTATTTTTCCAATCAGTACTTTTAAAATTATATAACTCTCCATCATTTGAATTGTTACTTAAATCTTTCCAAATAGAAACTTCTTTTTTTTGACCAAAACCAGTATTATTTAAAGCATCAAAATGAACAATTAAATTTTGATTTTGATAACCTGTCACCGTTTTACAATTTTCTACTTTATCCAATTTGTCAATTTTTACTTTGTTTTCATATATACTTTTTGTAGCACAAAAATTATGATTATACATATAAAGTGCATATTTTCCTTCCGGTGTAATAATTAAATGCCCTCCTATAGGTGGTGTTCCATTAAATTTTAATTTTCGAAGTTCTTCTTCTTTTGACAAATCTAAATCTTCTTGTATTCCTCCATTTTTACTATTATATAATTCAGCCGCTTCTAATAAACCAGATGCACTATCTAAAAAAGCACCTTTTCTAGAATTTGTAATGACTCGTAAAATAGCTGGAGTAGTAATTAGTGCAATTATAGATAAAATAGTAATAATTGCTAATAACTCAACTAAGGTAAATCCTTTTTGTTTCATTAATATTTCCCTACTTTCTAATTATCATTATATAAATAATAAATAAAAAAAGCAATAATAATTTGCTTTTTAAGATGTTCTAATAGGAACAATTAATTGAATTAAATTTTCATCTTCGCTACTTCTGATAATAATTGGTTTTAATTCTCCATTAAATTGTAATTCTATTTGATCACTATCAATAGCTCGTAAAGCATCCATCATATATTTGGAACTAAATGATATATTAATATCTTCTTGATTAGATTTTTCTATTTCAATTTTTTCTTCTACATGACCAATTTCAGGAATATTAGAAGTAATAATGGCCAAATTTTTTTTACTTTCCAATGAAATAATATTTTTATCACTTTCACTTGTAAATAATGATGCTCTATCTAATGAACTATAAAATTGATGAATATCTAATTTCATAGACATATTAAATTTTTCGGGAATTAATTTTGATAAATCAGGAAATTCCCCATTAATTAATCGGGAAATCATAATTAAATTATCAAATTTAAACATGATTTTATTATCAAATATATGTAATTCTACTTTTCCTTCATCATCAATTATTAATTTACTGAATTCATTTAAATTTCTGGTTGGAATAATAATATTTATATCATTTTTAATTTCTTGTTCTAATTCAATAATTTTTTTCGAAACGCGGAAAGAATCAGTAGCTCCTACTTCTAATTTATTTTTATTAATTTTAAAATTAATTCCTGTTAATGTAGGACGTGATTCTTGTTGAGAGGAAGCAAAAGACGTTTGACGAATAATATTTTTAAAGACAATTTTATCCAATATAATAGTATTATCAGAATTTCTTATATCTATATTAGGAAATTCTGATACAATATTACAATTTAAAGTAAAATTGGATGAGGTAGTACGGATATCTAATTTATTATCAATGATTTCTTCTATATTTATTAATTCATTAGGTAATTTTTTTATAATTTCATATATATATCTACCAGAGACAACTATTTCTCCTAATGTTTCAATTTCATCAATTTCCTCTTTTTCTATAAATGCTTGAATAGAAATATCATTATCCGTACTACTTAAATATAAGCCATCAGTTGTTAATTCAAATTTAATACAATTTAAAATTGGAATTAAATTTTTAGATGATATTCCTTTTATTACATGGTTTAAATTTTCTAGCAAAATATTTTGTTTAATAGAAAATTTCATAAAAATCCTCCTTCTTTCTTTTTATTTTTATCTATTATTTATATTATCAATGTAGAAAATGTTAAAAAGTCCTATTTTCTTTTTATATAAATAGTAAATAGAATGTTTAAAAAATTTTTAAAATAGTAGAAAAAGAAAAATTTTAAACATTTACTTCCTTAGTAAGTTTATTGATTGTATCTTCTAATTGTTTATCTTTTTTGATTTCTTTTTCTATTTTATTTACAGAATGCATAACTGTTGTATGAGTTTTCCCTCCAAATTCAATTCCTATTTTTGAAAAGGGAATATCAAATTTATTTCTACAAATATACATGGCAATTTGTCTTGGAATAGCAATAGAAGTAACTCTTTTTTTTCCTTTAATATCATCAAGAGAAATATTATAATGTTGAGAAACAACTTGCATTATTTGTTGAACTTTATTTTTTGAAGTTATATTAGATTTATAGGAGTCTTTTAACGCCTCAATCGCTAAGTCTAAAGTAATAATACCTGCATTCATCATTGTAGAATATGCAATAACTCTTGTAATATCCCCTTCTAATCGCCGAATATCACTTGTACAATTGGAGGCAATGTAGTCTTTTACCTCTTGAGGAAAATCAACATTATTAATATGTCCTTTGATTTTATTGTTAATAATATTCATTCGAAGTTCGTAATCTGGAGGTGAAATACTCGTCATAAGACCCCAAGTAAATCGGGTGCGAAGTCTTTCTTCTAAAAGTTTTAAATCGTCGGGTGATCGATCAGAAGAAATAATAATTTGTTTATTATTTTGATATAATTCATTAAAAGTGTTAAAAAATTCTTGTTGCGTTTGGATGGCATTACTTAAATATTGAATATCATCAATAATTAGTACATCAATATTTCGATATTTGTTTTTAAAATTTTCAATTTTATCAAAATTATCATTTTTATTTTTTTTATTATTTCGACTAATATGAGTAAAATCTTCTACAAATTTATCGCAGGTAACATATAATACTTTTTTTTTGCTATTTTTAACAATATAATTTCCAATTGCATGCATTAGATGAGTTTTTCCTAAACCACTACTACTATAGATAAATAGTGGATTGAACATTACTCCTGGATTTTCTGCCACCGCTAATGCAGTAGCATGGGCAAATTTATTGCTTTCCCCTACTATAAATGTATCAAAATTATATTTACTTCTTAAATTACTTTCAAAAGAACTAACAGATGGCACTCCAATTTCATCCGTATCAATTTTTACATTATTGTTTATTTCTTCTTCTAAAATATATTCAAATTTAAAATTAGATCCGCTTACTTCAGAAAATTTTTCTTGAATAAATTGATTATAATTTTCTTTTAAGTTTTTTTTATGAATATTCATCGGAACAATAATTGTTGCTGTATCATTCGATAAATCATATAATTTTGTGTCCGCAAACCAAGTATCAAAAGAAATAGAAGCCAATTCCCCTTTTACTTTTTCTAAAAAAGAATTCCATAATTTAGTTTTATCCAAATAAATCACCATCCACTTCTATTACTTCTTTCAATACTATTTTACTATAAAAAAGAATAAAAAAAAAGAAAAAATAAGAAATAAAAAAAGTTTTCTACATTAAAATAATATATTTTTCTATTAAAAATAGAGATTTGAACATATAAAAGAAAAAGAAAATGTTTAAAAAATAAAAAATAAAAAACTTTTGAACATTTTTTGTATAAAAAACGAAAAAATATTTAAAAATATGAAAAAAAGTGTTCAAAAAAAATGT
Organism: uncultured Bacilli bacterium; assembly: GCA_947628105.1. Lineage (GTDB taxonomy): Bacteria > Bacillota_I > Bacilli_A > RF39 > UBA660 > CANQYN01. The sequence continues at coordinate 9,249 of CANQYN010000017.1, read as the reverse complement.
TAATAACTGTAGAAAACTTTTTCATTTTTCTAAGATAATTTAGAAAAAATTAATTTTAAACAAAATCTATAAAATAATTGACAAACAGAATAAATATATATATAATATAGAAAGCAAATTGATGGAATGGCACAGGAGGTGTATAAGAATGAAAAGAACTTTTCAACCAAATAATAGAAGAAGAAGTAAAAAACAAGGTTTTTTTGCTCGAATGGAAAATGGAATTGTTGCAAGAAGAAGAAAAAAGGGACGTAAAGTATTATCACGTTAAAAGTAACCACTGTTATTCAGTGGTTTTTTGAAATTCAGGTGATATTGTGAAAAAAAGAAATATTGTAAAAAAAAATGAAGATTTTAGTCGTATTATAAAAACAATGCCTGTTTATAGATTTCCTGATTATTTTGTTTATCTAGAACATACGGATGAAAAAAATTATCATTTTGGAATATCAATCAGTAAGAAGATAGGAAATGCTGTAACAAGAAATAAAATAAAAAGAAGAATTAAATCAATCTTAGATCAATATGACTATAAAAATAATTTTAATTGTATTATAATAGTAAGAAAAAGTATTTTAAAAAGTTCTTTTTTAAAAATGAATCAAGATTTAGAAAAGATAATTATAAAATTAAATATAGTAAAGGAGAAGAAACATGAAGAAAAAAAGTAAATTATTAATTATTTTATTAGTCATTTTTTCTTTGACAGGTTGTACTACTTATTTAAAAGATAATGATGGAAAAGTAATAAAATATGAAAAAACAGGTCAAACGATAACGAAAAATATTTTATGTCAACCTACCGATAAAAATATTATAAAAATATATAATGATTATAATAAAAAAGTAGATAAAAATCAAAGAGTAGAATTAGAAAAATTACCAAAATGTGAAAATTTAAAAATATTTTCTAATTATGAGGGAATATGGACTTCTGTATTTGTAAAAACATTAGCAGTATTTATATTAAAAATAGGAGAATTTGTAAAAAGTTATGGTCTTGCTTTAATTTTAGCTACCTTGGTAATTCGTTTTATCGCATGGCCATTTACTAAAAAAGCAGCATTACAATCAGAATATTTAAAGAAAGCACAACCTGAGTTGACAAAATTAGAAAAAAAATATCAAAATAAAACTTCTCAGGAACAAATGATGCAAAAAAGTCAAGAAATGTTATTAATTTATAAAAAATATAATATAAATCCTATGACAGGATGCTTATTTTCATTTGTTCAAATTCCTCTTTTCTTTGCTTTTTATGAAGCAATTGGAAGATTACCTGTGGTTTTCGAAGAAAGATTTTTAGGATTTGATCTTGGAACTAGCCCTTTAACTGCTTTCTTTGCTGGACAATATCATTATTTAATTTTAATTATTTTAATTATCGCAGCGACATATTTCTCATTTAAATTAAATAGTGGAGCTTCTATGAGTGAAGAACAAGAAAAACAAATGAAAACAATGAAAACTTTTATGATAGCATTTATTAGTTTCGCCGCTTTTTCTATTTCTGCCGGAATAGCAGTATATTGGATTACATCAAATAGTGTTACAATTATTCAAAATTTATTAGTTAAGAGAGGTAAAAAAAATGATTAATGTAGAATTATTTGAAGGAAAAACAAGAGAAGATGCTTTAGAAAAAGCATTATTAAAATATCAAACAGAAGAAGAAAATTTATTAATTAAGGAAGAATTTATTGAAGGAAAATTGTTTAAATCTTCTAAATATCAATTAAAAATTATCGAAAAAGAAAAAATAAAAGAATTTATTCAAGATTATATAAATCAATTAGGAAAATATTTTAAATTAACAATTCAGCATGAAATTAAAGAAGAAGATGGAATTTACAATATATTATTAGTTTCTAATAATAATAACATATTAATTGGAAAAGAAGGAAAAAATTTGGAAGCTATTCAATATATTATTCGTCAAATGTTATCTTCTAAAACTGGTTTTAATATAAAAGTAAATATTGATGTATCAAATTATAAAATGAAAAAATTAAAAAATTTAGAACGTGAAGTAAGAAAAATTGCTCGTGACGTTCAAAAAACAAAAATAGATGCTTCTTTAGAACCTATGAATTCTTATGAAAGAAGGTATATTCATACATTAATTAGTAATTTTGATAATTTGAAAACGGAAAGTGTTGGAGAAGGAAAAGAAAGACATATTATTATTAAATATGAGGAATAAAAACACAAACGCTTGTGTTTTTTCTTATTGAAAGGGGATAGTTATGAAATATGACAAAGAATATTATGAAATTGTAAAAGATATTTTAAATCATCCAGAATTTTTACGTAGAAAATCATACGCTCATCATGGTAAAATTACAGTTTATGAACATTCCCTTAAAGTTTCTTTATTAGGATATAAAATCGCTAAAAAATTTAAATCAGTTGATGAAAAAACAGTTGCGATAGCAGGATTATTACATGATTTTTATGATAAACCTTGGCAAATCGATAAAGAAAAAAAGAAATTTTTTCAAAAACATGGATTTGTTCATGCACAAGAAGCTCTAATTAATTCTGATCGTTATTTTTCTTATTTATTAAATGAAAAAAGTCGAAATGCAATTTTACGACATATGTTTCCGTTAAATATAAGATTGCCAAAATATAAAGAAAGTTGGATTATTACGTTATCTGATAAAATAATTTCTGCCGAAGTGTTTTTACATCCTTCATTTTTTCTATATTTAATTAAAAAAAAGGAGAGATTTTAATGGAAGATACAATAGCGGCTATAGCTACAGCTCAAGGAGTAGGAGCTATTTCTATTATTCGAGTAAGCGGGGGAGATGCTATTGAAATTGTAAATAAAATATTTGATAAAAATATTTTAAAAGCAGCTAGCCATACAATTCATTATGGACATATTGTAAATAATACACAAATTATTGATGAAGTATTAATTAGTATTATGAGAAGCCCCAAAACTTTTACTAAAGAAGATGTAGTAGAAATTAATTGTCATGGTGGTATAGCAACGACCAAAAAAGTTTTGGAACTTTTATATATAAATGGTTGTCGTCAAGCAGAACCGGGTGAATTTACTAAACGAGCATTTTTAAATGGAAGAATTGATTTAACACAGGCGGAAGGAACAATGGATTTAATTTCTTCTAAAACAGAGAAATCTCGTACTTTAGCAATTAACGAATTAAATGGAAATGTTTCTTCTTTAATCCATAATTTACGTGAACAGTTAGTTTCAATTTTGGCAAATATTGCAGTAAATATTGATTATCCAGAATATGATGATATCGAACAGATAACAGGCAAAAAAATATTATTGCAAATGAATCAATTAAAACAAGATATTCAAAAAATTATTAAAGAAAGTGAAAATGGAAAGATTATTAAGGAAGGAATTAATACAGTTATAATTGGAAAACCTAATGTAGGAAAAAGTAGTCTTTTAAATTATTTATTAGAAGAAGATAAAGCTATTGTTACCGATATAGCAGGAACAACAAGAGATATTGTTGAAGGTACAATTAATATTGATGGTATATTTTTAAATATTATTGATACTGCTGGAATTCGAAAAACAGATAATGTGATAGAAACTATTGGAATAAACAAAAGTATAAATTTAATAAAATCTGCAGATTTAATTTTATTAATATTAAATAATAATGAAAAATTGGATAAAGAAGATATCGAATTACTTAGTAAAATTAAAAATAAAAATCATATTATTATTATTAATAAAATTGATTTACCACAAAAAATTGATATAAAACAAATCGATAGCAAAAATATTATTTATATGAGTTTAAAAACAGAAGAAGGAGCGACTTCTTTAAAAGAAAAAATAAAAGAATTATTTCAATTAGAAAAATTAGAAACAAGTGATCTTACATATTTAACGAATGCAAGAAGTTTAGCTATTTTAAAAAAATCACTATCTTCTATGAAAAAAATAGAAAAGGCATTAGAAGAAAATCAACCGATAGATATGATAGAAATTGATATTAAAACTATTTGGAATGATTTAGGAGAAATAACAGGAGAAACATATCAAGATGAATTAATTGATAATTTGTTTAGTAGATTTTGTTTAGGAAAATAAAAATCAATTAGCTTTTATGTCTAATTGATTTTTTATAAATTTTAGTTTCTTGTTTATATATAGGAATATTATTTTCTGTAAATTGATGAGTATTTGTAAAAGTAATTTTTTTGGTTTCATATTTTTTTTGATCATCTTCATCTAATTCATCAAAGTCGAAACATAAGTTGGAAATAATATTAGATAATTTTCCTCGACAAACAATGGGAGCAGTTTCTATTTTCCATAAATTTTCTCCTATATTTTCTGCATAATAAGTAGGAAATTTATGATTAGGAGAAATAATATCACTATAAAATAATAAATTTATCTTTTCTCTCATTTTCTTTTTCCTTTCTAAAATAAGATTTCTTTCTATTATAATAGAAATGAATAAAATAATCAATATTGTAAATTAAAATAAAGGGTAGTATAATAAAATAATATTTAAAAGGAAGTGATTTTATGCATTATGAGGTAGTTGTTGTAGGTGGCGGACATGCTGGATGTGAAGCTTCTTTAGCGTGTGCTAGAAAAAATCATAAAACACTTTTAATTACTGGAAATATTAATAATATTGCTGATATGCCATGTAATCCATCTATTGGAGGAAGTGCGAAAGGAATTGTTGTTCGAGAAATTGATGCTTTAGGTGGAGAAATGGGAAAAAATGCTGATAAAGCTCAATTACAAATGAAAATGTTAAATTATAAGAAAGGACCTGCTGTTCAAGCATTGAGAGCACAAGCAGATAAAATTACATATCCAAAAGAAATGTTAAAAACTCTTCAAAATCAGAAAAATTTAGAAATAAAAGAAGACTTAGTAGAAGATTTAATAGTAGAAAATGATGAAATAAAAGGTGTTATTTTAGAAAATGGAACTAAGATTTTTAGCGATGTTGTGATTTTGACGACAGGTACCTATTTGAAAGCAGATATTTTAGTGGGAGATACAAGAAGGAGAGAAGGACCTCATGGAGAGAGACCTTCTAATCATTTAAGTGATTCTATCAAAAAATTAGGATTTACTATCAAACGTTTAAAAACCGGAACTCCTCCTCGATTAGATAAAGATTCTATTAAATATGATGAAATAAAAATAGAAAAAGGAAGCGATAAATTATATACATTTAGCTTTGATAATAAACCAAATTATAAATTAGAAAATCAAGTTCCTTGTTATTTAGTATATACAAATGAAAAAACACATAAGATTATCAGAGATAATTTATCTAAGTCAAGTATGTATGGTGGTTTAGAAGATATTGAAGGAATTGGACCAAGATATTGTCCTTCTATAGAAGATAAAGTAGTGAGGTTTAGTGATAAAGAAAGACATCAATTATTTTTAGAACCAGAAAGTTTATATTATGATGATATTTATCTTCAAGGATTTTCTACTTCTATGCCTCATGATATACAAGAAAAAATGGTACATAGTATTAAAGGATTAGAAAATGTAAAAATTTTAAAATATGCTTATGCTATTGAATATGATTCAATTTATCCTACTCAATTAAAACGAACATTGGAGACAAAAAAAATAAAAAATTTATATACGGCAGGGCAAATAAATGGAACAAGTGGATATGAAGAAGCTGCTTGTCAAGGTTTAATTGCTGGGATTAATGCAAGTTTAAAATTAGAAGGAAAAGAACCTTTAATTTTAAAAAGAAATGAGGCATATATTGGAGTATTAATTGATGATTTAGTAACTAAAGGAATTCGTGATCCATATCGATTATTAACATCACGAGCAGAATATCGATTATTATTAAGACATGATAATGCCGATTTACGTCTTCGTCGTTATGGATATGAAATTGGTTTGATTAGTGAAAAACAATATAAACAATTGTGTCAAAAAGAAAAAGATATAGAAAAATTAAAGAAAATATTAAAAAATAATAAATTAATTCCAACAGAAAAAAATAATAAATTATTAAAAGAAAATAGTTCTTCTCCTATTAAAGATGGAATCACCTATTTTAATCTTTTAAAAAGACCAGAGATTACGATGGAATGGATAGAAAAATTAGTTGATATTCCTTATTCTGATGAAGTAAAAAATCAAGTAGAAATTCAAATTAAATATGAAGGATATATTGAAAAAGCAAATAGGGAAGCATTAAAAATGATAAAATTAGAAGAAAAGAAAATTCCTATCGATATTGATTATGATAATATTCATAATTTAGCTAGTGAAGCGAAACAAAAATTAAAGGAAGTAAGACCTACTTCTATTGGACAAGCATTAAGAATTAGTGGTGTAAATCCCGCTGATATTTCTATTTTAATGATATATTTAAAGAAGGAAAAAATCCATGAATAAAGAAAAATTTATTGAAGAATTAGAAAAATTAGATATTAAAATTACAAAATCACAGATGGAACAATTAGATGAGTATTATCATTTATTAAAAGAATGGAATCAAAAGATAAATTTAACATCTATTATTGAAGAAAAAGAAGTATATTTAAAACATTTTTATGACAGTGCCACATTAAATAAAATTATTAATTTAAGTCATATTGAAACACTTTGTGATATTGGAACTGGAGCAGGATTTCCCGGAATTGTTTTAAAAATTTTATTTCCTCATTTAAAAATAACTTTAGTAGATTCATTAAATAAAAGAATTGAATTTTTAAATATTGTAATCGATAAATTAAATTTAAAAAATATTCAAACAATTCATGAAAGAGCAGAAGAATTTTCTAGAAAAAATCAAGAAAAATATGATGTAGTTACTGCTCGAGCAGTTTCTCATTTAGCAATTTTGTTAGAATATTGTGCTCCAGCAATTAAGATTAATGGATTTTTTATCGCTATGAAAGCTAATATTTCAGAAGAGTTAAAAGAAAGTAAAAATGCAATGAATTTATTAAAAATGAAATTAATTCAAAAAGTAGAATTTAATTTACCTATTGAAAACAGCAAAAGAACATTATTAAAAATTCAAAAATTAGAAAAAACGCCATTTAAATATCCTAGAAAATATATAGAAATAAAGAAAAAAAGATTATAAGAAATAACAATTTTTGTTATTTTCTTTTTTATGGGAAATAAAATATTGCTATATTTCCCATAATATTTCCCAAAATTCTTGAATTCATTTTTATTTTGTAGTATAGTATAATTGAAGAATAGAAAAGAGGTGGTTGGATATGAATATGAATAAAGAAGTAGTTCTTTTAAACATAAAAGATATTTTACCAAACCGATTTCAACCTCGAATCGTTTTTGACGATAAAGAAATTACTGAATTGGCTGATTCGATAAAAGAATATGGTGTTATTCAGCCAATCGTAGTTCGAAAAATTGCCGATAAATATGAAATTATTGCCGGAGAACGTCGATATAAAGCTTCTAAAGTAGCAGGAAAAACAACTATTCCCGCTATTATTACAGATTTAAACGATAAAGATAGTGCAGAAATTGCATTAATTGAAAATGTTCAAAGAAGTAATTTGACCCCAATTGAAGAGGCGATATCTTATAAGAAAATATTAGATATGGGATATTTAAGTCAATCTGATTTAGCACTTAAATTGGGAAAGACACAATCTACTATTGCTAATAAATTAAGACTTTTAAATTTGTCGGAAGATGTTCAAGAAGAATTATTAAAAGGAAAAATTTCAGAAAGACATGCTAGATCTTTATTACGTTTATCTAAAGAAGAACAAGAAAAAATGGTTAAACGAATTATCGAAGAAAGATTAACAGTAAGAAGAACGGACGAAGAAATTAATAAAATTCTTCATCCAGAAGAAGAATCAGAAAAGAAAAAAATTATAAAATATATATTAGATGATAATGAAAATAAAGAAGAAAAGGGGAATGAAATTATGGAAAATCAAGAAGCAATTGGAAGTTTTAATATTCCAAATACACCTATTATTAATTCAAATGATAACAATTTATCTCAAAATAATGAAAGTAGTTCGGAATCAATGTCGACAGTGCCATTTTCTCCAATTACTTCTATTGAGCCAGCTACTTCAATTAATTCAGAAGCAAGTACAAATTCTATCCCTTCTGTAGAAAATACTAATAACGTGGCGCCACAAGATGGATTTAATCCATTTTCAACACCAGCACCAATGAGTCCTGTAGAAATGCCAAGTCAACCAACAGTAGAAACTCCAATCGAAGTAGCTCCACCAGTAATGCCAACAGTAGCACCACAAAATATGGAAAATACAAATAATGTAAATACCAATCCTGGTTCAAATGTTGATCCAACAAATCCTGAACCAGTAAGTGGTGGAAAATTTTTTAATATGTTTTCAGAAACAGAAAATAATGCTAACAATTTTAATGGAGACTCTTCTATGACATCTCCTTCTATGTCTACACCTGTTACTTCTATTCCAACTTCAAATAGTAATGATGCTAGTTCTATATTTTCTTCTAGTCCATCTATTGTTTCTAATACGGCGGAACCATCTTCTACTGTAGAAGCTCCAACAGAAAATATAGAAGGTCAAACTCCATTTTCTGTTTCTTCACCAACTAGTTCAGTAATTGAAACTGCTCCAGTTAGTCCTGTAGAAATGCCAAGTCAACCAACAGTAGAAACTCCAATCGAAGTGGCTCCACCAGTGATGCCAACAGTAGCGCCACAAAATGTAGAAAATACGCAAAATACTGCCTCTGTTCCATCTCCTTTTGATGTAAATTTAGAACAAACATCGCCAGTTTCTATTGCACCAGATACTTCTAACACTCCAACAGAACCAATTTCTATTGATACTGTTTCAACTACTACTCCTGAAGAAATACCAGATACGACTTCTGTTAATATGACTCCTCTTCAAACTTATCGTTTGAATGATGATCAAACTTTTGAAAATTCTAGTGTAGTAGAGTTAGGAACATTTGGAGGAACTAGGGCAGAAGAACCTGTATTACAACCACTTCGTGTAGAAGAAAATAAACAACCAAAAGCATCTATGAAGGAAGTAATAAATGCTATTCGCGAATGTTCAAAAAATATAGAAAATATGGGATATGAGATTGATACTGATGAAATGGATTTACAAGATAGTTATCAAGTAACATTTAAGATAATGAAAGAAGATATCTAATTAGATATCTTCAGAATGTAGACAAACCCCTAGATTTTTTCTAGAGGTTTTCTTATGCAATTTTTAAAAATTGAAATTTTAGAA
>CANQYN010000016.1 GCA_947628105.1 uncultured Bacilli bacterium | reverse complement strand
TTACAACAAAAAATTAACTCAATTTCTTGAATTAATTTTTATATTATTTTTGTTTCACATCATTTACAAATGTACAAGATATAGTAAAAGACATATAACTATGTTTTTCATATAAAATAAACTTTTCATGATAAAAAACAGATATGTTTATTTGTTATCGAATTAAAACATGTTATAATGTTTTTAGGTGATAATATGATTTCCAATGGCATCGATATCGTTGATATAAATCGTTTTTCTAAATTATTACAAAAAGAAACTTTTATGAATCGATATTTTACTATAAGCGAAAAGGAATATATCAAAAAAGCAAATAATAATCTTTCTACTATTGCAGGAATTTATGCTAGTAAAGAAGCTTTTTTAAAAGCCATAAAAAAAGATTTTAATGTTTATTCTTTTTATGATATTGAAATATTACATCAAGATAAAATCCCTTATTTCAATATTTCTCCTACAATAAAAAAAGAGAATAATATCAAAGATATTTCTCTTTCTATCTCACACGATGGCAATTATGCTATCGCATCAGTTATTATTTTATTTTAAGTGAAATAATTTATCGCTTTTATTCCAAGACTCATAAGAGCTATCTTTTCGATGATCCATCACAAGATGGTTCTTTTTTAAGTACTCTCCTATAAAATGAGTCACTTTTAATGCTCCTCGATAATTAAGATGATTTCCAAAATCCCTTGTATCTTTTTGCCAATCTATCGATATGACATTTTCATCGTTTAAATCGATAAATTCTAAATCATACAAATCTGCCAATGATTGAATTCGATTATGTTTTTGAGAACTCCACTTTTCTAAATTAGGAATACTAATCAAAATTAATTTGATATTTTTTTCTTTACTTAATTGAACTATCTTATCAAAATACGTTAGATTAGTTGTTGGAATACTCTTTTTTTTGTTCGATTTTTTCATATTTCTTTTTTTCTTTGCCGAATGAGTTGATTTTACTAATTTATATCCTTTATTAATATTTAAATCAATAAAATCTTTATTTTCTTCTGATACAAAGGAAAAAAGATACTTTTTCCAATTGTTATGATATTGATAAATCGGGAAAAAATATTTAATTGCTAATTTAAGTCTTCGAGATCGTGGCATTCTTTTTTCATCACGAAATAGTACATCTGCTTCCATAAAGACAACTTTTGCCTCTTGATTATCAGTAGCTATTTTTAAATTCTGATAAGCATCTTTTGTAAGAAGTGCTTCACTAGCACAATCAAAGACAGTATATCCATAATTATGCCAAAGATCCATAGGAGAAATTCCAGAATATACTAAACTATCCCCTAATATAATAGAATCGATAGTATTTTTATCCTCTCCTAATATTTCATTATTAGCTACTTTTATCATTCCATATTTTTTGATATTTTTTTGTGGTAATAAAAGATAACAAATTCCATATATCAAAAAAAGTAGAATGAAAAAGAAAAGAATCACTCTGATTAATTTTTTCATGTTATCACCTAAAAATCCGCATAAATTGGTGCGACTGGAATATATCCTGGTCCGTAGGCACCAAAAATTACAATTCCTAAAATTAAAGCATAATAAAGAGTCCAACGAAGAACAATCGGCTGTTGTTCTATCTTTTGTCGAATATGAAATCCTCGTTCTTTGAACAAACTAATCACAAAAACGACAAGTAAAGCTAACAAAATAATAATAAAGTCTTTTGAATCTAAACCTAATTTCAAAATTTCTTTTGAAAGCTTAGAAACAGAAAATTGGGTAAAGATTTTTCGAATCATAGTAAAGGCTACCGTTAAAGTAGGAGCTTTGAAAAATAATTCTCCAATAAAGACTAAAATTGTGGTTTTTATGATTTGAAAAAATTGATAAAAGAAACTTTTGCGATTAATATGCCATACTTCACATAATTTGATAATATAGGGAGTAAAAATATTTCCTAATAAAATCAATATAAAATGATAATATCCAAAGAAAATAAATGTCCAGCCAGCCCCATGCCATAATCCATTTAATGACCATACAGCAAATAAAGCAATTGCCCCCATCAATAAGGAAGAAACTTTATTCCCCATCTTTTTTCGAACACTAGTAGAAAGCTTTTTTACTGGTTTAGAAAGAGAGACAGGATAAAAAATATAATCTTTAAACCAAAGGCCTAACGTAATATGCCATCTTGACCAAAACTCAGAAATATTTTTCGAGAAAAATGGTTGTCGAAAATTTTCAGGAAGTTTAATATCAAACACTTCCGCTGAACCAATGACAACATCCATCGTTCCAGAAAATTCCATATAAAGCATAATCGTATAAAAAATAACCCCTAATGCTAACGTAGCTCCCGAATAAATATCGACTCTTTGAAAAGCAAGTTTGACAAAAATATTCAAACGATCAGCGATAATTAATTTTTTAAATAAACCATATAAAATTCTTTGATACCCAAAACATAGATTATGATAAGTAATTTTTTTTCCTTGATAAATATCATCTTTTACCTCTGTATAACGAGCGATTGGTCCTTCCATAATCGTAGGAAAAAACGATAAATAAAGCATTACTTTAAAAAGATTATCTTCTGGTTTTATTTTTTCTCGATAAACATCGATCAAATAAGATATTGCCTGTAAGGTATAAAAAGAGATTCCGATAGGAGCTAATCTTTTGACCCATGGGAAAGAAATATCGATAGAAATAAACTGAAATACTTTATTGACAATCGTCATAAAGAAATTTAAATATTTAAAGAAGAATAAAAACGAAAGATTAAATAAAATCGTACCTATTAAAATTAGTTTTTTCTTTTGTTTATATTTTTCTTTAAAAATTTTCTTTTCTTCTTTTTCCATATTTTGTAATTGACAATCTCGTCTTTCATTCATTTTTTTCATCCAAATACCAGCTAAATAAATAGATAGAGAAGATAAAAAAACGAATAAAATTAGTTTTTTACTAATCAAGAAAAAGAAAACATAACTGCAAAATAATAAATATAACGGCTTGACTCTCTTTGGTAAAAGATAATATCCTAAAATAACCAAAGGGAAAAAGAAAAACAAATAAAATGGTTTAAAATAGGACATTAATTTTCCTCTTGTAACCTTTCAATTAATTCCCATATTTTTTGGGCAGAATTAAAATTATCTGGTATTATTTCAACGGTTGGTACTTGAACATCAAATTCATCTTCTATTTCGCTAATTAATGACAAAATCGTCAAAGAATCTAGATATCTCCCATCGACTAAATTATCTACTTCCTGAAAATCTACTTCTGGTTGTAATTCTTCTAAAATATCGATTAATTTTTCCATTTTACTTCACTCCTTTACTGCTTGGAAAATTTAATTTACTTGTTTTTTCTGATTTTCTTACTAAAATATCATTTCCTTGTTCACAAAGAATTACTTTTGGTAAATCTCGACTTAAAAATAAGGAAATTCCTTCTGTACTAGAATAAGCCCCTACTTTATGAAAGACAAAAACATCTCCTTTTTTTAAAGTACGAACGCTTATATTTTTGACTAAAATATCATTTACTGTACACAACGAACCGCATAAATGATATGTATTTTTTTCTCTTTCTAACTGAGGATAAACATCAAAATGAGGAACTTTCATAGCCATTGTTTGTCCATAATACACTAAATGATGAATTCCTCCATCTAAGATAACATAATTCCCATATCGATTCGTTTTCATATCGACTACTTTGGTCAGATAAGATCCACAAGATGCGGCAATGCTTCTTCCTAATTCAATCGATACTTTAACATTCGAAATTTGATCTAAAATCTGTTTTACTTCTTCTAAAAATTGATCTTCATCAAATTCTTCTCCTTGATAATAAAACACAGGAAGCCCCGGACCATATTCAATTTCTTTTATCTCAAAATGATATTCTTGTTTTATTTTTTGAATAAATTCTTTCATATAATCAATTTCTTTTTGAATTCTTTTGATTGAATGTTTTTGAGTTCCTGAAAAATATTCTAATCCATCAATTTGTAAATAGTGATTTTTTTGGTATTGAATAATTTCTTGAATTTCTTCTTCGGCCATTCCAAATTGATTTCCACTAGTAAGACGAAGAAGAAGATGAAGTGGCTTTTGATATTTTCGAGAAAGCCGATCAAATAAATCAAATTGTTGCCTGGATTCTACTGTATATTTTAAAATATCATCATTATTTTTAATCATCTTTTCTAATGTTTTAAGATCTTTATATACTCCTGATATGACCATTTTTTTATGATTAATTTTTAATTTATCACAAATTTCAAATTCCCCTGGACTACATATTTCATAACGATCTACTACATTTTCTAGTTTTTTTGCAATAAAAGAATTCGCTTTAACGGCATAAACTAAATCATACTTCAAAGAAAACTTTTCTCTTAAATAAGCGACTCTTTCCAATAGTGTATCGATATCAAAAACATAACTGGGAGTTCCATATTTTTTTATTATGTGTTCATACTGTAACATTTGCCTACTCCTTTACTTCTCTTTTGTAACTCTTTTCGATCTATTTTTCCATTTTTCGTCATCGGAAAAGAATCCATCTGTATCAATTTTGTTGGTATCATATATACGGGTAATATTTCTTTTAACTTTAAATGAAGATCCTTTTTCAAAATATCACCGATATAAAAACCATATAATTTAGATTTTTCTTCATCAAATACACAACAACTGCGAATGACTTTTGGAATATCCATCATCGCTTTTTCAATTTCTTCTAATTCGATTCGGTGTCCTAAATATTTGATTTGAAAATCTTTTCTCCCATGGAAAAGAATATTACCTTCTTCATCATAATAACCTAAATCTCCTGTTCGATAAAGGAATTCTTGATAATAGTCATTGATTGGATTTTGAACGAAATGGTTATTCGTTTGTTTCCAATTATGGTAATAACCCAATCCTAAACTAGTTCCCCCGACACAAATTTCCCCTATTTTATTTGGTTTTTTAATTTTTTGATTTTTTTCATCTAGTAAAATTACTCGTTCATTTGGAAATGGTTTTCCAATAGGAATTTTTTCATATACTTTACTGCGATCTACGATATGATAAAGACAATTACAAGTTATTTCAGTCGGCCCATATAAATTGACAAAATTCGCTTGAGGAAGTTTTTCCATCCACTGCCTTAAATGATTTATAGGCATTACTTCTCCACTAAATAACACTTTTGTGACTGTAGTAGGCACCTTATACTCAAGACCATGAAAAGTAGTAATTAAACAGAGGGCAGAAACAGCCCAAGTTAATGTCGTTACATTATTTTTACAAATATAATCCAATAAATAAGCAGGATTAGAAAAATATTTTTTGGGAACAATTACTAATGTGGCTCCCACTTTAAAAGAGGAAAAAATATCTTTTACTGAAACGTCAAAGTCAAATGGTGCTTGATTAGCGATAATATCAGAAGATTGAAAAGAAAATAATTTCGTGAAAATATCGATAAAATCAATTACTGATCGATGAGAAATAACGACGCCCTTGGGCTCTCCCGTAGAACCTGAAGTAAAATTAACATATAAAGGATCGGTATCAATATGATTTTGATAACTTTTTTTTAAAATACTAGGATGAACTTTCCCAGTTGTTAATTCTTCTATTTTTTTCACTTTCAAATCCGGAAAAAAAGACAAAGCCTTTTCATAATATTCTCCATTCGTAATTACCATAGGAGAATGAATTTTTTCTTTTATCTGCAAAATACGTTGTTCTGGTAATTCAGGATTTACTAATGTATAAAAACAACCAGCGTAAATAGTTCCCCAAAAAGAAATTAAAGCATCGATTCCCTTTTCCATAAAAATGATAATCGGTTCATTAAAATAATGATTTCCAATAAAAGAACCAACAATTTTACTATTTTGATTTAATTTTTCGTAAGTAATTGTTTTTTCTTCTTCGATAACGGCAATTTTATGTTTATATTTTTTACTTGTTTTTTCTAAATAATCCACTACATTATACACTACTACCATCTAACTTTCTTAATTCCTTTTTTATTCTATCATATTCTTTAAGAAAATGCAAATTAAAAAACCGATTTTAATCGGTTTTTTATCAACTGTTACGAAATATTTTTTACTAAATCAAAATGATATCCTTTTTGTTTCATTATTTTAATAAAATCATCTAACGCTTCATAATTCCCTTTATTTTTAGGATGTAACAAATAAATAGCTCCATTATGATATAATTTTAACATTTCTTGTAAAGCATATTCTTTGGAAACATCATTTTGAAAATCCATATAAGAAGCACTCCAAAAATAAGTTCTATATCCTAAATCTTTCATAATTTGTAAACTGCGAAAACTCCATTCCCCAGCAGGTTCTCGATAAATTTTTTCCATCTGTTTTCCTGTTACTTGATAAAAAGCATCTTCCGTTCGTTTAATTTCTTTTATATACTCTTGAAAATTGAAAGAATTAGCCAACAAAGGCATCTTCTTATGATTAGCAGTATGATTTCCTATTGAATGTCCTTTTTGAATTAAATGATTAATTAACTTTTTGTGATTTAAAATATATTTTCGACATAAAAAGAACGTTGCTTTTACTTTATTATTATCTAATACATTTACAATTTCTTCTAAGTAAGTATCATCACTACCCTCATCAAAAGTTAAATAAATTATCTTTTTGTTTTGTCCTCTAAAATAGGCATCATATTTCTTTAAAACTTCTGCTTTTTCTCCACCCAGTGGTATCGTATGATTTTTTTCATTTCCACTCCACCATCCCTTTTTTTGATTATCAATTTTATCATATTCTTTTTTATAAGTATATTTTTCTTCTTGTTCTACTTTTACATAACGAGTAGCTGTTGTCTTATGATGAAATTGATTTTCTACTTCATAAACAATTTTATAAGTACCAGTTTTATTTTCATTTACTGAACCACTACTTTTTACTTTTGTAGTTAAATCCCCTATTTTTTGATCTGTCGCAACAAAACCAGGTTCTTGATATTGTTCTCCTTTTTTTAAAATAATAATATCAGGATGTTTCAAGATAAGAGAAGGAAAATCTTGTCGATGAGAATATATCATTTTTATTTTCCCTATCATAATTAACAATACACAAAAGAAAAGGGAAAAGAAAAGAAGGATTCGTTTTTGTTTCATATAATCACCTATTAAAGAATATTATAATTTTTATTTTTCATGTCAGTTTTTATAAATGATAGTAGACGATCATAGAAAAATGACATTTTTTACATTCTTTCTTTTAAAAACAAAGTTTTTTATGATAAAATATGACATAGGGAGGTTTTTATGGGAAGTTTTATTGATCATATTAAAAATAATAATGATATAACAAAGGATGATATTTTAAAATATGCGGAATGCTATCAAGAAATTTTAAATTTGCAAGAAAAATATCAAAACACAATAATAGGAAGAAAAAAAATTGCGAAAGAAATTAGAGAAAAACTAGTTCCACTTGATACCTTTTTATATTTTTTAACTAATTATAATAGAAAGTTAGATACCGAGTTTCAATACGCTCAATATTATGTAAGTGATTATCAAATGGCCTTAAGAATATTATTGAAATTAGCAAATCAAAATCAAGAAAATTTTTCATTTAAAAAATTTCATGCGACAGATTTAGCTACCTTTGAAACTAACTATAATAAAGAAGATAAAAAAGTTTCAGGAAATATTTGGGTCATCGGAGAAAAAAAGATTTTAGATAATATCGATGAAAAGAAAAACTATGTAGGTTCTTCTTTTGGCGAAATTGCCAATAACATTCTTCGCCAAAAACATTCTCTTATTATTCTAACAGACCACTACTATGATAAAAATGTAAAACCATGGGAATATGATACAGAAGAAATACAAGAAATAAATATTAGTATTAACGGAATGTATCGAGATATTTCTTGTTACCTATATGAAGATAATTTAAAAAAAGCGGTCAACCAATTTTTAACTTTTATCGATAAAAATGGGGCAGATATCAAAGGAATGAATGAAGAAAAATTATTAGCAGAAATAAAAAAGATAGGATCCCCTACTTTAGAAAAATGTTTAAAAAAAGAAAAAAGATAGTACATATCTTTTTTTTTGATATTTTATCACTTTATTTTTTTTACTGTTTTCATAAATTTATTCATATCAATTGTATCTTATAATTATTTTTATATTACCCGATAACAATAGTACTTAAAATATCAGTCAAATATTCCTTGGTTAAAGTTGTATCGCTTATAAACATAAAGGTATATCTTTTATTATTCTTTAATATGGAAACCTCTTTCATATTATCTTTTAAATTAAATATATAACCTTCATAATCCCCATTAATTAAAGTTATACTATTCATTGTTGGCATCATAACCGACATCATAAACTGAATAGTATAATTTTCTTTCATTTTTTTAACACTAGTAAAAATATTATTTTTAACATATTTTTGATTTGAAAGATAATTTAATAGTTCTATATCATTATGAATATTATTTTTCTCTAAAATACTTGTTAAATTTGTATTTGTTATTCTATTATCATTCGTACCATATAAAGTTTTGTCTGCCTTCGCTAAATATACATAAGTATCAGCTATTCCCATCCAAAATGCTTTTGATGTATTATTTGTTTTATCTTTTAAAACTAATTTGGGAGAAGAATTATCTACATTAGTATTTAACTCTAATTGTTCAAAGTCTTTAAAATCATTTCTTATTTTTATGTTTTTGTATTGAAAATAATCATTACTTTCAATATCTTTATGTTTAAGATTTATTGTATCACTAATATTAAATTGTTCTACAAATGTTTCAAAGTCTTGAGTAGTAATTTGATTTATATTGTAATAGTATAAATTAAACCCTTTATAACCAAAATATAAAATTAATAAAATAAAACTGATAATTAAAATTATTTTTTTCTTCATATACTTATCTCCTAAAGTGATTATATCTATTTTTTGTATATAAGTAAACAACACTAATATACAAAGTCATCATAATACATTTTCTTTACAAAATTTTGATTTTTATCATATTTTTTTATTGAAAGCTACTTTTTCTTTAAAATTGACTATCAAAAAAGTACCAATTTTTTACAATTGATACCTTTATATATGAAGTCTTCCTTATAAAAGTTTTGACAAAATTTTCTCTGGTGTTCACAGGCAGAATCGAACTGCCGACCTTCACCTTCGGAGGGTGACGCTCTATCCTACTGAGCTATGTGAACAAAATAAAAAAAGAAAAGAATATAATGAAATATTTAAGATAAACTTATCATAATATAAAAATATTTTTTTTGCAAGTTCCTTTTTTATTTAGTAGCTATCGATAGTAAATTCAACAGCTACATTAAATTTTTAATATTTTTCTCCTTACTTATCTATTATATTTTTTGTTTACTTTACAAGGATTATTCCCAACAGCCACTTTTAAGTTTAAAAATCAGCGACAATAATTATAATATATAATTCTTCTTTTATATGTTTTTTTACTTTTTAATTTTGACTCATTTTAACTAAAGTTTTTTGTGTCAAAGGTTCTATTTCCCATTGTTGAGGTCTTAACTTATGCATTTGTTTACAAAATTGTATTTCATTCCAAATTCTATCAGTAGTTTTTTTATCATCATAGAATTTTAATAGACTTTCATAAGAATATTCATACATTTCATATTTATCAAATTGAGGTAGTTTTTCATCTTTATAGTTGACACTATCGTTTGCTATCCCCCATTCCCATTGTTCTAATGTTGCATCATAAACCTCGTCATCAGCCCAAAAATCCATAATCAATTTTTGCTTTTCATCTAAAGTCCAATTCGGATTTCTAAGTATCCAATATCTAATATCAAAATCCCCATTTCCATGAGCTTGAGTAGCACTTAATGAAGTAAAAATACTTGTTATATACATATTTTCTATCTTAGCACCTACAGGATTAATAGAACCTCCAAATTCAGTATATATAGTTTGCTCGTCTGTAATTCCTTTTTCATCAAGTATTTTAGAGTAATTATTCATATTAGTTTCATATCTAATAGTTCCTATTTTATTCATAGCTTCATCAACGGCAAAAGCTTTCTGCGTTTCCGTTAATTTTATATTATCGTTCCATAAACTCATCAATAAATAAGAATTTCCTCCATTACTTGCGCCATCTATAACAATCCTAGCAATATCCTTATTGGTATAA
Source organism: uncultured Bacilli bacterium (assembly GCA_947628105.1). Lineage (GTDB taxonomy): Bacteria > Bacillota_I > Bacilli_A > RF39 > UBA660 > CANQYN01. Next base: position 5,879 of record CANQYN010000016.1, on the reverse strand, counting down.
ATATTTTGAATTAATTCATTGTATGCTACTGAATCAACATAACGATAATCTGTTAACATGGCATCACAAATAGTTAGTCCATTTACTACATCTCCATTATTCCATTTGTTTCTTTTAATTTTAACAGCTTCCCTTAATATTTCTGGTCTACGTTTAATTTGTTCCCATATAATATAAGCATCTTTGATGTTGGGAATTCCATACTTTGCCCCATATAATTCATCATCTAGCTTTTCAATTTCGCTCATCATAAAACCTCCCTTAAATATATATTATAGCATTTTCTACAATATATATAAAGTCATTAAGATTCTAAATGGCATATTTCACACTAATTTACCATATTTTACTACCTTTCAATCAAAAGTCAAGTAAATAACTATTCGAATTTTGTTCTGGTTTTATGCAAAATTTATAAATAGCTGTGCTAAAAATATTAAATATTTATTTAATAACAGTTAATGAAAAAATAGATATATGAAAAAGACCTAGGACTTCAAAAAATTCCTAGGTACATCTCATAATTAAGTATATGACAAATTCTATAAAATATCAACTTTTATTTTTTTTGCTGTATTATTTTTTCTTGCTTTTATCTTTAGAAGTATCAAATGAATCAGAATGACCATATCCATGTCCTGATACTTGCCCAGTTGTGACATTTAATGATAATCTATCATGGTTATCTTTATCACGAACATCACCATAATAACTATCAATAATTATTTCACCACGACTGTTTCTTCGAACTCTAGTCAAACCTGTGGAACTTTCATTTTCGTGTAGTACTTCTTTTTTTGACATTCCAAAACCTCCTTTGAATCTATATAAATATTTATATCTAACGATTATTTGTTAAAACTTCTTCAATTTCATCATCCATAGTTAATAATTCTGGATGGCTATCTATATATTTAGTAAAATGTTCTCTAGTATGTGATAATTGATTAGAAAGTTCTTCAAAATCGGTATAATACTGTCCAGTTTCCATTTGATAATCATCTAAATCAGTTAAAATATCTTCAAGTTCAATAAACAAATTTAGAGCTTTAGCAAATCTATTATCCATAGTCATCCAATCTCTTTTTCTTATATCAGTCAATTTATCCTCATTCTCCTTTACCATATTTCCAATTTCTTTTAAGGCCTTTAATCTTTCTTCATCCATTCATATACCCTCCTTTTATTTGAGTAATATTCTAGCATCATCTATTTTGAATGTCAATACTTTAGGTTATTTAAAGGCTATTACTTATTCTAACTAATTTTTATTACCAATAATCATACAAAATAAAGAAAAAACTATTTTTTGGCACACGAAATGACACATAACACTTTATTTTTATATATTTAAAGAATTATAATATATATTAATGCATCAAAAAAGCCCATAATATAAGGGATTATGGGCAAATTTATTAAATGGTGCCGCAACGGTGAATTGAACACCGATTAAAACCTTACCATGGTCTCGTAATACCATTATACTATTGCGGCATTTCTAAAGATAAGTATATCAAATTTTTGTTGTTGAAACAATATTTTCTTATATATATGTATAATTTTATCAAAATAGATGACAATAACTATCAAGGAGGAATTTTATGGATTCAAAATATGAACTATTCATTCGTATTTATAAAGATGCCGAAATGGGTGTTTATACGATTGAACAATTACTAGAATATCTAAAAGAAAAAGATAATAAAATTAAACCAGTTATCGAAGATATTTTAACAAAATATCAAGATTTTCAAAAAAGAGCCAAAGAGGGATTAGAACAAAAAGGTGTTTCTTTAGAAGAAACTGGTTTGTTTGCTAAAATGGGAGCAAATATGCATATCAAAAAAGAAGTAGAAAAAGATAATAGTGATTCTAATATAGCAGATATGTTGATACAAGGATTATCAATGGGAAGTTTAGATATGGAAAAAGAATTAGATACCTATCACAAAACATTGACCAAAGAAGAAGAAAAAATAGGAAAAGATTTCTTAAAATTTCAACAAAAAACAATAGAAGAATTAAAAAAATTTTTATAGTAAAAAAATAGAAAACAATTTTGTTTTCTATTTTTCATAATCATCTAAAAAACTATGGTAACATCCTTCTTTTTTGGTTCCCAAAACACAGTTTAAATTGACGTTATCAAATGCTTTAAAAATATTATAATCAATTCCTTTATGAATTTTTTTCAATTCTTTTATCAGCTGTTTCATTTCATTTCTTTTACTAAAATGATCTTCTTCTTTTAAAGTTTTTTCAGTAAAACGGCAAGCACAATTTAAAAATTTTAAATGATGATAGTTCCCCCATGAAATAATATCTTCTTCTTTTACTAAGTAAAGAGGACGAATTAATTCCATTCCTTCAAAGTTAGTACTATGTAACTTAGGCATCATCGTTTTTATTTCTGCTCCATAAAACAAAGATAATAAATTAGTTTCAATGACATCATTAAAATGATGTCCTAAAGCAATTTTATTACATCCTAACTCTTTTGCCTTACTATACAAATATCCCCTTCTCATTCTAGCACAAAGATAACAAGCACTTTTAATATCAAATTGCTTCACAACTTCAAAAATATCACTATCAAATATTTTTATGGGAATATTTAAAAGTTGAGCATTTTCGATAATTTGTTTTCGATTTTCGCTTTTATATCCTGGATCCATCACAACATAATGAGCTTGGAAAGGAACTTTTCCATGACGATTTAGTTCTTGTATACATTTAGCTAGTAAAAAAGAATCTTTTCCACCGCTGATACAAACCATAATAGTATCGTTTTCTTCAATTAAATGATACTCTTGAACCGCTTTTACAAATTTACTCCAAATTTCTTTTCGATATTTTTTTATGATGTTTCTTTCTATTTCTTGATATCTTTCCATTTTCTTTCTCCTCTATATGAAAAAAACGTATAACTATATTATACTTGGTACCGTTTTATCAATTCCATCACTTGCTTTATGACCTCTTTATCATTGGCTTGAATTCGTTTTGTCACATCATTTTCCAGATGTTCTTCTAATAAAGAAGCTCCTACACTTTGTAATGATTTCTCAATGGCTGAAATCTGAGTTAGAATATCTTCACAAGTACGATTTAAATCAACCATTTGTTGAATTCCTCTCACTTGTCCTTCGATTACTCTTAATCTAGTAATGATTTTCTTTTTCTCTTCTTTATCACGAACTTCTATTCTTTTTTTTGCATTCTGTTCCATCTTCTCACCTGTTTTCATTATACTACCTACGGGTATAATAGTCAAATGGTCAACTTGCTTTCTTACTCGTTTTATATTATACTGATAGCGAGGTGATAAGATGAAAATAGTAAAAGGTTTTGCCAATTTTTTATTAATTCTCCTAAGTATTATTATTTTACTAATATTAACCATTTCTTTAGTATTAAAAAGAGAACTAAGTACTACTTCAATAAAGTCGACATTAGATCAAGTCGGTACTAATATTATTATAAATAATCTAGAGCAAAAAAGTAATGGATTAGAAAACAATGCAAAAGAAATCTTAGATGAAGTAGGAATTCCTGACGATATTATTTCAAAGACGATTCATTCATCGGCAACAAAAGATTTTATAAATACTTATCTTTCTCGTTCCATTAGCTCTTTTTTTCAAAAAAACCAGGAAGCACCCATAACTAAAGAGGATTTACTTCATTTTGTATCGGGAAATTTTCAAGAAATAGAAAAAGAATTGACAGGATCACAAAAAAAATTTATCGAACAAAATGAAAATAAAATTTATCAATATATTGACAAAAAAGGTGATGATATTGTCACACTCCTTCCTACGACAGAAGAAATATTAGAAAAACAAGGTGATACAGTCATTCAAAATGGTCTTACTTTAAATGATATTAAAAATCTATCTTCTAAATTTATTAGTAACACTTTTCTATTTTGTTTGATTGGATTATATTTTCTTATTTTCATTTTGTTAGGTGCACTTAATTATAAAACTTTTGCTTGGTTAAAATATACTTCTATTATTTCTCTTTTTTACTCTATTTTTACATTTATGGTAATAGTAGGATTGGTCATCATAAAAAATTTAAATTTAGAAATGCAATTAGGAAGTTTTTATGAAATTGTCGTATATCTTATCAATCGTATTATTCAATCATTATGGATTGGAATTATCATAGGAATTTTATTAAGTATTATTTTTTATATAATTTATCGAAAGATAAAAAAACGACTAACTAAAAAAGCCAAATAATGGCTTTTTATTTTGAAATAGTATATTGCAAAGTAATAATCTCCCTCTTTTTTTATGATGGTTTTCTGATGACTAGGGATATTAGAATTATTAAATTCAACGCTATTATTCAATAAAAAAACTAATTATTCAAATTAGTTATACATTATAAAATGGCGTTCCTGATTGGAATTGAACCAACGACCTATCGCTTAGGAGGCGATTGCTCTATCCTACTGAGCTACAGGAACAAATAAGAACATTTATATTATATCACTTATTATTTAGATTTTTAAGTTTTTTTATAGAAAGACCCTCTCCTATTCTTTGAGAAATATCATAGTAATTATATGATTCATCTTCAACTTCATAAGAATTATTTAATTTATCATTTAATTGTTCAAATTCAAAAATAGTAGAAGGAAAAAAATCAGAATATCCTAACTCTGCTTTTATTGAATTAGTTAATACATAAGTTTGTCCATTTGATAAATTATCTAAAATAGGACGGTAATAAAGATATTCACTATTCTTCATAATAATACTTCCTGATATCTGACATAAGGTTGACGTTCTCGCTTTTAAAACGCGGGGGAAAGAAGGATATAACAAAACGACATCATTAGGAAAAAAAGAAAGAGAAGTATGTAATAATAACTGATCTTGAATTAAGTTTTCTATTTCATATAAGGATTTACCATAATGGGATAAAATAATATGATGAATCAATCGATTTTGATCCCATTCTTGTAAAGTAGCATCATAAAATTGATGAAATTCCTTTTTCTGTAGTGAAGATAATTTATTAATATCAAAAAAAGAATAAAAATAAAATTCTTCCATATTTTAACCCCCTAAAAAAAGAGATAATAATCTCTATTTTACTACATTAAACAAAATTAATATATAAAAATTTACAGCATATCTAGCATAATTATAAAATTTATGAAAAAATTCTGACATTCCAATTACTTTATCTACCATATCGACAAGCCAACTTTCCGCATATTTTGGTAAAGTAACATAAAAAGGAAACATATGAGATTGAATAATATTTTTTTCCATATCGGTTAAAGAAAATAACTGTGATGCGTTTTCTACTGCTTTTTTAGGATGAGTAAACGTATCAACAAACTTTTCTTTAAAATTTCTTCCCTCTTTATTTAAATCAAAATCATGCAATAATCCTGCTCTAGCAACCGCTTGATAATCTAATCCTAACATTTTAGAAATGTGGTATCCATAATAAGATACTCGCATGGAATGTTCAAATTTATTAGTACCATGATGTTCAATATTTTTAATTTTATTAAATTCTTTATTTTCTAATATATTTTTAACTAGTATCGAGTAATTTTCGTCTTTCATGAAGAATTTCATTTCTTTCACCTCATACTATATCAGTATATCATAATTTTATTCCTTTGTGTACACAAATTTAACAATCGCGTATCTTTTTTTCTATTTTTGTAAAGAATAACAATTATAACGTATAAAAGAAAGCCAAAAAAATTAAAAAAGCTAAAAAGATAATGGTCAAAATACTTCCATTGACTCTTTCGATTGTCTTACTTTTATATTTTACGCCAAGAGCCATTGTAATTAATCCACCACCGATTAAACCGCCAATATGAGCGCCATTATCTGTTC
>CANQYN010000015.1 GCA_947628105.1 uncultured Bacilli bacterium | reverse complement strand
GTCTTACTTGATGTAACTCCATTGTCATTAGGTCTTGAAACATTAGGAGGAGTATTTACTACTTTAATTCCTCGAAATACGACGATTCCAACTTCAAAATCAGAAGTATTCTCAACAGCTGCTGATAATCAACCTGCAGTTGATATTCATGTTCTTCAAGGAGAAAGACCAATGGCTGCTGATAATAAGACATTAGGAAGATTTCAACTTACTAATATCCCAGCCGCACCAAGAGGTGTTCCTCAAATTGAAGTTACATTTGATATCGATGCTAATGGTATCGTAAATGTAAAAGCAAAAGATTTGGGTACTAATAAAGAACAATCTATTACGATTACAGCTTCTACTAATTTAACTGATGAAGAAATTGATAAAATGATGAAAGAAGCAGAAGCTAATAAAGAAGCAGATGAAAAAAGAAAAGAAGCCGCAGATATCAAAAATGATTCTGAACAAATTATTTTCATGACAGAAAAATCACTAAAAGATTTAGGTGATAAAGTAAGTGAAGATGATAAGAAAAAAGCAGAAGATGCTATCAAAGACTTAAAAGATGCGTTAGAAAAAGATGACATTGAAGATATCAAGAAGAAAAAAGATGCATTAAATGAAATTGCTATGTCATTTGCTACAAAAGTATATGAAGAAGCTGCTAAAAAAGCACAAGCGGAAGGAAAAAATCCAAATGAGATGAATCCAGAAGATGTCATGAATAATGCTAATGATAAAAAAGATGATGATGTTATTGATGCAGAATATGAAGAAAAATAAAAGTTAAGTTCTAGGTTACTAGAACTTTCTTATGATAAAGGAGAAACAATGGAAAAAGAAAAGCTTAGAAGTGAGATTGAAGAACAATATAAGTGGGATTTAGAAAAACTATATAAAAGTGATATAGAATATGAAAAAGATTTTCCTAAATTACAAAAATATGTAGAAAAGGTAGAATCATTTAAAGAACAAATTATGAAAAGTAGTACGAATCTTTATGAATTTTATCAAGCGATGGAAAATCTTTCTCGCCTTACTTTTAAAATGTTTATGTATGTTCATTTAAAAGCAGATTCTGATACTTCTAATAGTGGGTATCAAAATCAAAAGCAATATCTTGAAAAGATAAATGAAGAAATTAATCAAAAATTATCTTTTACAACACCAGAAATATTAGAAACACCTTATGAAAAAGTAAAACAATTTATAAAAGAAGATCAAAGATTAGAAGAATATCGCTTTGATTTAGAACAGATGTATCGTTATCAAAATCATACATTGAGCAAAAAAGAAGAAGATATTATTACAAAGGCTTCTAATGCTTTTGGAACGGGAAGCGAAGTATTTTATTATTTTGATAATGCAGATATTGATTTAGGTCAAATTAAAGATGAACAAGGAAATCTTGTTACTCTTACGAATAGTAATTACACTAAATATATGAAAAGTAAAAAGAGAAGTGTTCGAAAAGATGCTTTTGATCACATGTATACGTATTTTTCGAAATTTAAAAATACAATCGCAGCTGCTTTAGCAGGAAATATAAAAGAAAATTTTTTTCATAGCGATGTCCGAAAATTTAAAAGTCCTATGGAAGAAAGCTTATATGCGGATAATATTGATCAAACAGTTTATGATAATTTAATTGAAGTAGTACATGAAAATTTACCTATTATGTATGAATACATGAAGTTACGAAAAAAAGCATTACAATTAGATGAATTACATATGTGGGATGTTTATGTAGGAATGTTAGAGGTAAAAGATAAAGTAATTCCTTTTGAAGAGGGGAAAAAACTAGTGTTTGAAGCATTAAAACCACTGGGAGAAGAATATATTAAATCATTACATAAACCATTCGAGGAAAGATGGATTGATGTTTATCCTAATAAAGGAAAAAAGTCAGGTGCTTATAGTTGGGGATGCTATGATTCTTATCCTTATCTTTTATTAAATTATAATGATACGATCGATTCTGTTAGTGCCATGGCTCATGAACTAGGACATTCTATGCATAGTTATTATTCTAATTTAAATCAATCTTATATCAATAGTAGTTATCCTATTTTTTTAGCAGAAATAGCATCTACAGTAAATGAAGTATTATTGAATGATTATTTATATAAAAATGCTCAAACCAAAGAAGAAAAAATTTTATATTTGACCGAATTTTTAGATACAGTAAAGGGAACTATTTATCGTCAGACGATGTTTGCGGAATTTGAAAAAATAATGCATGATAAATATCAGAACAATGAACCTTTAACAGAAGAAAATTTTAGTACAACTTATTTTGAATTAAATAAATTATACTATGGAAATGATGTTATTAGTGATGATTTTATTCGCTATGAATGGGCTAGAATACCACATTTTTATACTTCTTTTTATGTTTATAAGTATGCGACGGGATTATCTAGTGCTCTTGCTATAGCTAGTGAAATTTTAAAAGGAAGTAAACAAGCGAAAGAGGCATATTTAGAATTATTAAAAAGTGGTGGTAGCGATTATCCACTAAAATTATTAAAAAAAGCAGGTGTCGATATGATGACAAAAGAACCAATAGAAAAAGCACTTGCTATGACAAAAGAAAAGTTAGAGGAATTAAAAGAATTATTATAGAGGTGAGACAGTATGGATAAAAGAGATTATTATGAAGTGTTAGGAGTCTCTAAAAATGCTAGTGAACAAGAAATAAAAAGCGCATTTCGAAAATTAGCTAAAAAGTATCACCCAGATGTTTCCAAAGAAAAAGATGCGGCAGAGAAATTTAAAGAGGCTCAAGAAGCATATGCGGTATTATCAGATGCTTCCAAAAGACAACAATATGATCAATTTGGTCATGCTGCCTTTTCTCAAGGCGCTGGTGGCACTGGGGGATTTGATTTTTCAAACTTTGATTTCTCCGATATCTTTGACGATATTTTTGGAGGAGGCTTTGGATTTAGCTCTTTTGGAGGTGGAAGAAAATCTAATCGTGCTAGAAAAGGACAAGATACTTTATTACATATGAACTTGACTTTTGACGAAGCCGCATTTGGGTGTAAAAAAACAATTAATATGGATGTTTCCGAGGAATGTTCCACTTGTGATGGAAAAGGTGGCACAGGGGAAGAAATTTGTTCTAGATGTCATGGAAGTGGTCAAATTTCTCAAGAACAAAGTACTCTTTTTGGAACTTTTATGACTCGTACAACTTGTCCTTCTTGTGAGGGGGAAGGAAGAACATATAAACATCGTTGTAGTACTTGCCATGGAACAGGGAAAGTAACAAAAAATCGTGATATTGATATTACTGTACCAGCTGGAGTAGATAGTGGAAATCGACTTCGTCTTGCTGGCAAAGGAGCCGCTGGATTCAATGGAGGACCCAATGGAGATGTCTACATCGAATTTAGTGTTAGAAATCATCCTATTTTTGAAAGAGAAGAAGATGATATTTATCTAGAGCTTCCTCTTACGATAACAGAAGCGGTACTAGGTTGTAAAAAAGAGGTTCCTACGTTATATGGAAATGTTAAATTAACAATTCCAGCAGGAAGTAAAACAGGAGATAAACATCGTTTAAGATCAAAAGGAATAGAAGCGGTAAATACCAATCGCAAAGGGGATATGTACGTTGTAATTAAAGTATGTATTCCCAAACGATTATCTAGGGATCAGAAAAAATTATTTGAACAATTATCAAAAACAGATTTAAAGGATGATTCTCAATTTGAAAAAATAGAAAGATATTTATAAGAGATGAATTATAGTTACATTCATCTTTTTAAATGGTATACTGTAAAAAAGGAGAGAAATTATGATTACAAAAGAAGATTTTGAAAAAATTGATATGAGGATTGGAACTATTATCGATGCTAGTATTAATGTAGGGGCAAGGAAAAAAGCCTATAAACTTAAAATTGATTTGGGGGATGGAAAAATTAAAACTTCTTCTGCTCAAATTACCCAATTGTATACCCCTTTGGATCTAATCGGAAGACAAGTTGTTGTCGTTACTAATTTTGAGCCGATTAAAATTTCTCAAGTGAAAAGTGAAGTATTAGTCCTGGGAGTTGATACCGAAGATGGAATTGCGTTATTAAGTGTCGATCAAAAAGTAGAAAATGGGGAAAAAATTTATTAAATTTATGATATAATAAATAGAGAGGATGATAAAATGGAAAAAGCAAAAGTTTATTTTACAAGAAAGTTAACACCAGAAAGTGTTGTTAAAATGTTTCAAGTATTAAACAAAGATTTACCAGGAAAGGTAGCAGTAAAAGTTCATTCTGGAGAAGAAGGAAACCAAAATTATCTTCATCCAGAATTTATGAAGCCGATGGTAGAGTATGTCAAAGGAACTGTCGTAGAATGCAATACAGCTTATGAGGGAGCTCGAAATACGACAGAAAAACATGAAAAATTGATGGAACAACATGGGTGGTCTACAAATTTTGATGTCGATATCATGGATAGTGAAGGAGATTTGACATTAGAAATTCCTAATGGGAAAATAATTCATAAAAATTATGTAGGGAAACATCTTGAAAATTATGATTCTATGTTAGTATTATCTCATTTTAAAGGACATCCTATGGGAGGATATGGTGGAGCATTAAAGCAACTTTCTATTGGTGTTGCTTCTTCAAAAGGGAAACGTTATATTCATTGTTGTGGACATGATGGAAGTTATGAAGATATGTTTCATCAAAAACAAGAAGAATTTTTAGAGTCTATGGCTGATGCAGCTTCTTCCGTAGTTCATTATTTTCATGGTAATATTGCCTATATTAATGTGATGTGTAATATGTCTGTAGATTGTGACTGTTGTAATGTTGCAGAAGATCCTTGTATGAAAGATATTGGTATTTTAGCTTCTTTAGATCCTGTTGCTATCGATCAAGCTTGTATTGATTTAGTAAAAGAGTCAAATGATCCTGGACGTGATCATCTACTAGAAAGAATTAATTCAAGAAAAGGAACTCATACTATCGATGTAGCCAATGAGTTAGGATATGGAACAAAAGAATATGAATTGATTGAAATTGAATAATTTTATAAAGTAAATCGTGGAGATTTACTTTTTTATGTTATAATAGAATAAGATGATAATAGAAAGTCTGGTAAAAAGGGAGGAAACAACATGTTAAGATTAAGAAATATAACAAAGACTTATGTTGTTGGGGAAGAAAAAATAGAAGCTTTAAAAGGCGTAAGTATCTCATTTCGTGAATCAGAATTTGTCTCTATTTTAGGAGCTAGCGGATGTGGGAAAACAACGCTATTAAATATCATCGGTGGATTAGATCGTTATACGACAGGAGATTTAGTAATCAATGGAAAATCTACTAAGTCATTTAAAGATAGAGATTGGGATGCTTATCGAAATCACTCAATTGGTTTTGTATTTCAAAGTTATAATTTGATCAGTCATCAAAGTGTTTTATCTAACGTGGAACTTTCTTTAACGATTGCCGGAATCTCTAAATCAGAGCGACGAAAAAGAGCCATTGAAGCCTTAGAAGAAGTGGGATTAAAAGATCAACTTCATAAAAAACCAAATCAATTATCCGGTGGTCAAATGCAGAGAGTCGCGATAGCAAGAGCATTAGTCAACGATCCTGATATTATATTGGCTGATGAACCTACTGGAGCACTCGATAGTAAAACTAGTGTTCAAATCATGGAAATTTTAAAAAGAATAGCAAAAGATCGTCTAATTATTATGGTTACGCATAATAAAGAATTGGCAGAAACGTATTCAAGTCGTATCATTCGTATTTTTGATGGACAAATTACAGATGATTCAAATCCTATCGAAAATGAAAATACAGCATTAGAATCTTTCCATTTAAAAAGAACTTCTATGAAACTTTGGACGAGTTTTAAGTTAAGTATGAATAATTTAATGACAAAAAAGACACGTACTATTTTGACTGCTTTTGCAGGGAGTATTGGAATTATTGGAATTGCTCTTATTTTAGCGATTTCTACAGGAATTCAAAATTATATTGATAAGTTAGAAGAAGATACGTTATCTTCTTATCCTCTTACTATTGAAAATTCTACTGTCGATATTTCTAGCATGATGGATGTTATGATGGGAAATACAAAAAAAATAGAAAACAAAAAAAGAGGAAGAATTTATTCGTCTGATATTATGAACGAAATGATGTCCACTTTATCAAGTAAAGTCGAAACTAATAATTTAAAAGAGTTAAAAAGATATATTGAAAAAGAAGAAAATGATATTAAACGAAATAGTAATGCTATTTCATATAGTTATAATTTGGATTTGCATTTATATAAAGAAGATACCCAAGATGGTATCGTACAAGTAAACCCTAGTACAGTATTAGATAGTATGGGAATGGGAGAAATGATGGAAGCGCAACAAAATACGCTTTTGTCAATGGGAGGTTCTTCATCTAACAGTTTTTTAACTCGGACGAGTGTATGGAATGAATTATTAGATAATCCTAAATTACTAAAATCACAATATGATTTAATTTCAGGAAAATGGCCATCTAAATATAATGAAGTAGTTTTAATTGTTTCAGAAGATAATGAAATTAGTGATTATACTTTATATGCTCTAGGATTAAAAGATCAAACTGAATTAAAAGAAAAAATGGATAAAATTAAAAAAGGGGAAGAAATCGAAAAATCAAAGACAACTTCGTATAAATATGATGAGTTAGTAGGTCTTTCTTATAAGATATTATTAAATTCAGATTATTATCAAAAGGAAAATGGAATCTGGCTAGATAAATCTGATGATGAAGTATATATGAAAAAGAAAATAGAATCTGCTCAGGAGATAAAAGTAGTTGGAATTATTCGACCTAACCCTCAATCAGTATCGATGGGAGTAGGGGGAGTAATTGGATATACTAAAGATTTAAAAGAATACGTAATTCAAAAATCAAATGAATCAGAAATTGCTAAAGAACAAGCAAAAAGAAAGGACATTAATGTTTTTTCTGGATTGAAGTTTCCTAGTGAAGATGATAAAAATTTTGATTATCAAAATCTTACGGATGAACAAAAACTTGCTATGAGTCAACTTACCAGTGAGCAGATTGCTGATTTAATGAAAGCTTATACCGAAAATAAAGATGCTACTTATGAAAAAAATCTACAAAAAATGGGAGCGATTGATTTAAATGATCCAACTTCTATTAATATTTATCCAAAAGATTTTGACGCTAAAGAAAATATTACAAAGGCGATAGAAGAATATAATGACATGAATAAAAAACAAGGGAAAGAAGAGAATGTCATCAATTATACTGATGTTGTTCAAACAATGATGAAATCAGTTAATCAAATTATTGATATCATTAGTTATGTATTAATTGCCTTTGTTGCTATTTCATTAATTGTATCGTCTATCATGATAGGAATTATTACTTATATTTCTGTATTAGAAAGAACAAAAGAAATTGGAATTTTAAGAGCTATTGGTGCATCCAAAAAAGATATTTCTCGTGTCTTTAATGCAGAAACGATTATTGTTGGATTAATCTCTGGAATAATTGGTATTGGAGTAACGGTATTGCTTACTTTCCCGATTAATCATGTTATTTATGATTTAACCAATGTAGTTATTCAATCAAAAGTCCCTTTGATTGCTGCTATTATATTAATTTTATTGAGCGTATTTTTAACAGCCATTGCCGGATTAATTCCAGCCCGAATAGCAAGTAAAAAGGATCCTGTAATTGCTCTTCGAACAGAATAAAATACTTCTTCGGAAGTATTTTTTAATTATCACAAAATATACAAGAAAATTACACAATTCAATAGTAAGATAACAATAGAAAGGGAAGGTGATAAGAGAAGATACCTAAAATATAGATAATAAATACACTCCTTACTGTACTTTAATATGTTATAACGGCAATAACATATCGTATTAAAAAGCATCTTAGATGCTTTTTTTATGGAAAAAGAAATTCTAGTTTTGTCGCATTTGTATAAAAGCAAAATAAAATGTGCTACATTAAAATAGTGAGGTGAGAAAATGCTAAAGACTAATTTAGAATTTCGCCGTGGGGTGCTTTTTGTACGTTTAGAAGGAGAATTAACAAAGAAAACTGTTTTTTTATTAAAAGAAAATGTAATTGCTAATATTAAAAAAGCAGGAATTCGGTATGTTGTTGTTAATTTGAAGAAATTAACACAAATTGATTTTAAAGGAATGAATTGTCTTTTATATATGTATGAATTATGTCGAGATAATCAGGGAAAAATATTGATATGTGGCTTAGAAAAAGTAGAGATATATGAAAAACTTCAAAAGAATAAACTTTTTAACTATTTAATTCAAATAAATAATGAGATAAATGCTTTTGACTTGGTAAACACTTTATGAATGAACAATTCATATACCAATATAGCAATTTAATATATTCTATTTCTCATTATTTTAAGAATTATTCTAATAAAGAAGATTTGTATCAAGCAGGATGTGTTGGATTATTAGTTGCATATCAAAAATTTGATCCTAAAAAAGGTGCTAAATTTTCTACTTATGCTTATCCTTACATTTTAGGGGAAATGAGAAAATTGGTACGAGAAGATAAAGGGATTAAAATAAGCCGTGATATTTCAAAACTAAATTTACAAATTGAAAAAACGAAAGCTATTTTAAATCAGAAATTGATGAGAGAGCCTACTTTAACAGAATTATCTCAGTTTTTAAAAGTTCCTTTAGAACAAATTGAAGAAGCGATTAAAACGGTTAATATTTTAACTAGTTTTGATGAAGTATTAATCGATGAGGGAAAAGAATTAACTTTATATGATGTGATAGAAGATTATCGTGAAGATATTGACTCTTTACTTGATATGAAAGAAGAGTTAGGAAACTTGACTCCGTTTGAAAGAAATTTAATAGAAAAAAGATATATGCAAGATATGTCTCAAGAAGAAGTTGCTCAAATGTTTGGCATTAGCCAGGTACAAGTATCTAGAAAAGAAAAAAAAATCAAGGAAAAACTTTTGTGTCGTATGGCTGCCTAATATGATATAATAAAAAGGCAGGGAGTGAATAGGATGGTAGAATATTTATATGAATTTGGTTTAAGTTTTCAAGAAATTGAAAATATATTGATATATCAGGCAAAATGGCCATATAGCATACGTTTTTTGCCTGAAGAAGCAGTTCATTATGTACTAGAGCGAAAAAAAAATTTTAAGAAAGGCATTGATAATTGTGATGTAGAAACCGTCTTTAGCTTAGATCAAATATTTAAATTAGCTAATATGCAGTGTTTATTAAAAGAGAAAAGAGAATATTTAGAAACACGAGCTAAACTAGGGAATACAATCCTTTTAAAAGGGTATTTTAGCGATGAAATTCTTCGTTTTTCAACACCTTCCGATATTGTAAAAGCTTATGACCTCTTACAAAAAATTAAAGAATATAAAGAGATTCATTTTGAAGAAATGAAAAACATAGCTCAAAGAAGAATTTCTAATATCGAACAAAATTTGTTAAGTAAAAGAATTAAGCACAAACAAATAACGACAGTAGATGCTTATTATTCATTAGCTGAGGCCCAAATAGAACTTTCTTTTCTACTTGAATATTTTGATCTTTCTAATATTCATATTTTATTAAATGCAAGACATCTTTTGCCTGAAGATTGGTTAATGATGTGGGGCTCAAAAAGAAAGGTAAGAGAAGTACAAGATAAAATAGATAACGATCTTAATATTCAAAAAATAATTGCAAAATATAAAAGTAGGAGATAATCCTATTTTTTTGTTAGGAAAACTATTTTTCGAGCGTATCTTTACAAATTTTTTTATTTATACTACAATAAACGTAGGTGATAATGTGCAAAATCAGGGAATATTAGATTTAACAAAATTATTTGAAGAAGAATATCACTTAGAAGACAAAAGCTTTTTTTTACAACCATTCGTTGAATTAGAAACCGTGGGAAAAAGAAAGAAGTTTTGGTTTTATTATAAAAATAATAAATTTTTGTATAAGAAAACCGAAGATAACTTATATGAGGGTTACGGAGAAATTATTTCCCAAAAAATAGCTCATATCTTAGAAATCCCTTGTGCTTCTTATATGCTCGCGAAGTTTAATTATAAAGATAAAGATATAAATGATTTTGAAAATAGTGTTGGAATCATTAGTCAAAATTTTTTAGAAAATGGAGAAAGATATATCCCCTTTGGAGAAATTATATCAGATGTAATAGGAAAATATATTCATACAGAAGAAGCGAAAAAGAATTATGATATCGATGGCGTGGATGAAGCTAATTCGATAAAAAAACTTAATAATTTAGAATCACTCTGGTCCATATTAGATCTTTATTTTCAAAATTATCCAGATAAGCAAGAGATTGTTGAAAATTTAATGAAAGATTTGGTAAAAATATATTTATTTGATGTTATTACATTACAAGGTGATCGACACGTTTGGAATTTTGGCATCATTATTAATCGTGAAAAAAAAGTAAAAATGGCTCCTATATTAGACAATTCTAATATGTATAATTTAAATCGAGAAAAAACAATATTAGAGTATTCTACTTTAACTAACAGTAAAAAGAATAAAATTGCCTCAAAGAAACCGAAATTACAAAAAGGAATTTTTCAAGCATTATATCATTCTAAAATGCAATTGACCGCTAATGAAAGTGATTATTTAGAAAAAGAAAAGAGTGATAAAAAAGTAAATCAATTACAATCCTTAGATACCTTTTTAAAACATTCTGATAAAGATACTTTAGAATTGTTACAACAGTATGTAACGAAATTACAAGAATATGGAGTTAAAAATATATTAGCTGATTGTGAAATGGAAAATGGACACATATTTCCAGAAGAATTAAGAAGTTATTTGCTTTCGGCAATGACTCAAAATATAGAAAATATATCACAAATTATAGAAGCTAATAAAAATTATAGGAGGTAGATTGATGCAAGAGAATTTTGATGTAAACATTTATCAAGCAATTGTTCAATATTTGTTAGAACAAGGTTGTGAATTGACAGATATAGAAGAATTAGTAAAAATTTGTCCTAAAATTTTTCAAATGGATATTGATTCTTTTGAAAAAAAAGTAACTATCTTGTTTAATGCAAATATATTTTATGGTTTGATTATTTGTAATAAGAATGATTTTCAATATTATTTAGTGCATCAACAAACGGAAAAACAACAAGACAAAACAATTGATTATGTAGTAAAAACAATCATTGATGGTACCAAAAAACAATATTTACAAAAAATTACAGGAATTTCACCAGATGATGATTTAGAAACCAAACTATTTAAAATGAAACAACTAAAATTTAATTCTTCTGGATATCAAGTAAAATAGGCATTTTGCCTATTTTTTTGTATATCTCTTCAAATGACAAGCATAATAACAACAGGAGGTATTTTATGGATCAAAAACAATATCAAAAATTAGTAGAAAAAAATAAACCAAAAGAAAATTATTTATGGAATGGAACATTAGCCTTTTTAGCAGGGGGAATCATGGGAGTAATTGGTCAAGCCTTGATAGATTTTTATTCTTCCTTATTGGAAATACCATCTAAAGAAGCAAGTAGTTTTATGATAATCACTTTAATCTTTTTTGGATGCCTTTTTACTTGTTTTGGTTTTTTTGACAAATTAGTTCATAAATTTGGAGCAGGGTTATTTGTCCCTATTACAGGTTTTGCTCATGCTATGATGAGTGCCGCATTGGATTATCGAAAAGAAGGGATGATTACTGGATTAGGGGCTAACATGTTTAAATTAACTGGTTCCGTTATTATTTTTGGCGTCGTAAGTGCCTATGTTTTTGGAATTATTCGTCTTCTTTTATTTGGAGGTGCCATATGACATTTCAATATAAAAATGTATTTATTAACGATACTTATACAATAGTGGGGCCGTATGAATATCAAGGGCCGTTAGGTAGTTATTTTGATGCTCATAAAAAAGATTTTTATGTAAAACAAAAAACGTTTGAAGATGCGGAAAGTAAACTGCTTATCGATAGTGTAAAAGGGGTATTAAAAAAGGTAAAAAAAACAATATCTGATGTAGACCTGTTTATTTCAGGAGATTTGATGAATCAAATTATTTCTTCTAATTATGCGGCTAGTCAATTAGGAATTCCGTATTTAGGAATTTATAGTGCATGTGCCAGTAGTGTAGAAGGTTTGATTATCGCCTCTAATATGATAGAAAAACAACAAATTAAAAATTGTATTTGTTCTGTTAGTTCTCATAATAATTCAGCAGAAAAACAGTTCCGTTATCCTGTGGAATATGGTGGACCAAAACCAAAGACTACCACTTTTACGACTACGGGAGGGGCCAGTGCTTTTTTATCGAGTGAAAAGACAAATATTAAAATTGAGAGCGCTACCATAGGGAGAGTAAATGATTTTGGAATAACGGATGCTTATCATATGGGAGCGGTAATGGCTCCTGCTTGTGCCGATACCCTATATCGCCATTTACAAGATTTAGGAAGAGATATTTCTTATTATGATATGGTATATAGTGGAGATTTAGGAGCTTATGGAAAAGATATTTTAAAAGAATATATGAAAAAAACATATAATATTGAACTGAAAAATTATGAAGATTCTGCGACGATGATTTTTGATTTAAAACGACAACCTGTCAATGCAGGGGGAAGTGGACCAGCTTGTCTTCCGCTAGTAACATATGGGTATTTATTTCATCAAATGAAAGAAAAACAATTAAAAAAAATATTAATTATTGCGACGGGAGCCCTTATGTCTGCGACAGCAGTAAATCAGAAAAAAACAATTCCTAGTATCGCTCATGCGATTAGTTTGGAGGTCTTCGAATGATATATATAAATTCCTTTTTATTTGCTGGAATTATCTGTTTAATAGGACAGGTAATACTAGATCATACTAAATTAACAGCGGGTCATATTACAACAATGTTTGTTATTTTAGGCGCCTTTTTAGATATCTTTAGTATTTATGATAAGATTATTTTATGGGCTGGGGGAGGAGCTCTTGTTCCTATCACTAGTTTTGGCCATCTATTAATACATGGAGGATTAGAAAAAGCAAGTGAATATGGTCTTATAGGCCTTATCATGGGAATGTTTGATTTAACTGCTTCAGGAATTACTTCTGCTATCATTATTTCTTTCTTTTTATGTTTTATTTTTAAACCAAAAAGTTAAAGATATCCTAGAGATGGTGATATCTTTTTTTATGTCAACCTTGCGAAAAGAAAAAGTAAAGTGTATAATTTAGATAAGAAGGAGGTCCATATGAAAATTAATTCTGTCGATTTAACAATAAGCGCTGTTAGAAGAAGCCAATATCCAACAGATGAAAAACCAGAATTTTTACTTGTTGGACGTTCTAATGTAGGGAAAAGTAGTTTTATTAATTCGTTAATTAATCGAAAAAATTACGCTCGAACATCCTCTAATCCAGGAAAAACTCAAACAATTAATTTTTATTTAGTAAATGATGAATTTTATTTAGTAGATGCTCCCGGATATGGGTTTGCTAATTTAGGGAAGACAAAACGTAAAAAATTTGGTTTAATGATGGAGGACTATTTAACAAATCGAAATAACCTAAAACAAGTATTTATGTTAATAGATTTTCGACATAAACCAAGTAGTGATGATATTATGATGTACGAATTTTTAAAATATTATAAAATTCCTGTTACTATTGTAGCGACCAAAAGCGATAAAGTAGGAATATCAAAACATCAAATGCAAAGAAATATTATTTTAAATGATTTGGAATTAGTAGTAGGCGATGACTTTGTCGTATTTTCTAATGTTACCAAAGAAGGAAAAGCAGAAATATATGAAAAGATAGAAAGAATTATTTAAGTACATAATAGTTCTTTTTTCATACAATAACATTGGGTGATATCATGAAAATGTGTATCGATAGCGATGAAATGACGATTTATCTAACTAGAATATATTTACAAGAAAAACTAGATTTTGACCTAGAGGAATATTTTAAAAAATTATTTTTAAAACTGAAAAATTTTTATGATATTAATGTTTCTGGATATTATTTGATCGATGTATTTGAAAATAAAAATTATGGTTATATTATTAAAATTAATAAAGAACATTTTGATTATTTAGAATATTTAGATAATCAAGTAGATATGAGAATTAATGTACATGAGGATACGGATATTTTATTTGAGATGAAGGATATTGAAATAGCTCAATTTCAAAAGATACTCGATTTTTATTTCTATCATAATAAACTTTATGGCAAATTAAAAAAGGAAATTAATACGATAACCTTGAGTCAATTATTAGAGATGTGTGATAGTGTGTATTGTGATGAAAATAATATGATAGAAAATTATGGAAAAAAATTAAAAATAGATTGACTAACGAACAAAAGTTCCCTATAATAAAAATAGGTGGTAGAATGGAACTAGCATTTTTAAAAGGATTAGGGCCAAAAAATATAGCTTTGTTACATAAATTAAAAATAGAGTCATTAGAAGATCTGATGACTTTTTATCCTTTCCGATATAATTTTATTAAAAGAAGTAATATTAATACTCTAGAAGATCATGATACCATTATTATAGATGGAGTAATTGAAGATTTTCCCAAAGTATTTTATATTAATAAAAAATTAAATAAGTTATCTTTTCGTTTTAATATAGGAGCCAAAATAGTAGGAGTAACCATTTTTAACCGAGCTTTTCTAAAAAGAAATTTAACTGTTGGAAAATCTCTTACTATAATTGGGAAATGGGATTTAAAACATAATATGATAGTAGCTAGTGAAATTCGTTTTGGAAAACTTGAAAGGGAAACGATTGAGCCAATTTATCATACGACATATGGGCTAAGTAATTCAAGTATTCAAAAATGGATTACTGCTTGTTTATCGTTAAATTTAGAAGTAGAAGATTATCTTCCTAACGAAATTATTTCTCAATATCATTTTTTATCAAAGATGGATGCGATAAAAATTATTCATCATCCGAATGAGATCGAATCATTAAAAAAAGCAAGAACAAGGTTAAAATATGAAGAGTTATTTTTATTTATGTTAAAGATGAATTATTTAATCGCTAATAAAAGTATTACGTTAGGGCTAAAACGTAAGATAGATGAAAAAAAGGTAAAACTTTTTATTGACTCTTTGCCTTTTTCATTAACGCATGATCAACAAAAGGCAATCGACGATATTTATCTAGATTTGATCAGTCCAAAAAGAATGAATCGATTGATACAAGGAGATGTTGGTAGTGGGAAAACGGTTGTATCTATTGTAGCGATTTATATTAATTATCTAAGTGGATATCAAAGTGCTTTAATGGCGCCTACTGAAATTCTTGCCAAACAGCATTATGAAACATTAAATAAATTTTATGAAAAATTTGGAATAAAGAGTGCTTTATTAACGGGAAAGATGAAAGTAAAAGAAAGAAAGGAACTGCTTTCACGGTTAAAGAACGGAGAAATTGATGTTATAGTTGGGACTCATGCTTTATTTACTGATGATGTTATTTATCAAAATTTAGGATTAGTTATTACCGATGAGCAACATCGTTTTGGAGTTAATCAAAGAAGTAATTTAAAAAATAAAGGGTATACGCCAGATGTTCTTTATATGAGTGCGACCCCAATTCCTAGGACGTATGCTTTAACTTTATATGGAGATATGGATATTTCAAATATAAAAACAATGCCTAATGGGAGAAAAGAAATAATAACGTCTATCAAGGGAGAAAAAGATATTAAAGATGTTTTACAGGCAATGTATGAGCAATTACAACTTCATCATCAAATATATGTTGTAGCACCATTGATTGAAGAAAGTGAAAATTCTGATTTTGAGAATGTTCATCATTTAGAAGAAAAAATGAATTTAGCTTTTGGAAAATTATATCATATTGGTGTGTTACATGGAAAAATGAAAGATACTGAAAAAGAAAATATTATGAACCAATTTCAAGAAAATGAAATACAAATTTTAATCAGTACCACTGTCATAGAAGTAGGAATTGACGTAAAAAATGCGACGATGATGGTCATTTTTGACAGTTATCGGTTTGGACTTTCGGCTCTTCATCAATTACGTGGAAGAGTAGGAAGAAGCGAATTTCAGTCTTATTGCATTTTAATTAGTAATCGAGATACCAAACGATTAGAGATATTGTCAAAAACAAACGACGGTTTTAAAATTAGTGAAGAAGATTTCAAACTTCGGGGAAGTGGAGATTTATTTGGAGTTAGACAAAGTGGTGACATGACTTTTCACTTAGCTGATTTAAAACGTGATTATAATCTTTTATTGAGAGCCAAAGAGGATAGCTTAGCTTATTTAAAAAATCATGATATCGAAAAAGATGATAAGATGTTATCCATCTTACTTGACAGTATTATTCAAGCTTAAAATAAAATTTATCAAAACTACTAGACTTTTGGAAAAATTTACTATATACTTATAATAGCGTGAATGTATTCACGCTGACGTTCTTATCGCATTCAATATGAGAACGTCACCAAAACCCCCTGAAGAGTCAGCGAAAGCTGGCTCATTTTTGTTTTTTGTTTGAAATTACGGGGCTTTGTAATTTTTGATTTTTATAAAATAATGCTTTCAACTACCAACCAACTACCAAAATCTA
>CANQYN010000014.1 GCA_947628105.1 uncultured Bacilli bacterium | reverse complement strand
GAAAATGATATCGATCAAGTAATTATCAAAAGTGATGGAATTCCTCCTTATGCGTTTGCTCATGTAGTTGATGACCATTTGATGAGAATAACTCATGTTACACGAGATGATTCTTATATTTCTTCTGTTCCCTATCATTTTGAATTATGGAATGCCTTTGGTTTTAAAAAACCAAAATTTGCTCATCTTTTGCCTCTTTGTGTAAAAGACCACGATAATATTCGAAAAATTAGTAAAAGGAAAGATAAAGACGCTGCTATCAGTTATTATCATGAAAAAGGAATTCCGAAAGAAGCTATTAAATTGTATTTATCTACCCTATTAAATTCTAATTTTGAAGAATGGTATTTACAAAATAAAGATAAAGGTTATCGTGATTTTACTTTTACTTTTCAAAAAATGAGTACAAGTGAAACTTTATTTGATTATGAAAAATTATTAAATATTTCTAAAAATTATATCTCTCGCTTATCTGCTCGAGAAGTATATGATGGTCTTTTGGAATGGGCTAAAGAATTTGATTTAGAATTTACCTCTTTATTAGAAAAATATAAAGATTATACGATAGCTATTTTAAATATTGAAAGAGAGCAAAAAAAGCCAAGAAAAGATTATAGTTGTTATTCTGAAATTAAAGATCAGATTTGGTATATGTATGATGAATTATTTACAGATCCTATCCATTATCATTTTTCTAATATTCAAGATAAAGAAGAAATCAAAAGAATTTTAGATACATACATTGAAAAATATTATGATGAAAACGATGACAAAGATACTTGGTTTCATAAAATACAACAGATGACAGAACAATTAGGATATTGTCCTAATGTGAAAGAGTATAAAGCAAATCCAGATCAATATAAAGGTGATATTACCGACATTGCA
This sequence comes from uncultured Bacilli bacterium, assembly GCA_947628105.1. Taxonomy (GTDB): domain Bacteria; phylum Bacillota_I; class Bacilli_A; order RF39; family UBA660; genus CANQYN01. The sequence continues at coordinate 16,756 of CANQYN010000014.1, read as the reverse complement.
ACAATAATTCGGGTAGCTGTTACAACTAGTACCATGACGCCAGATTTATATGAGATTTTGAAATTATTAGGAAAAGAAAGAATTACAAAACGTTTTCAAAAAGTATATTCAAAATAAGAAAAAAAGTGTATAATAAAAATTAGTTTCAATGAAACTAATTTCTTATGACCCGTTGGTGAAGGGGCTTAACACGCTGCCCTCTCAAGGCAGTATTCACGGGTTCGAAACCCGTACGGGTTACCAAGTTTATTACTCGAAGTTATTTCTTCGAGTTTTATTATCGTTTTTTTTATGGTATAATAAATAAGATAGGAGAATTCATATGAAAAGAAACACAATTATTTTACTTTATAGTGCGACAACTGATTTGTTAGTATCTGTCATGAAATTTTTTGGTGGTATTATTAGTCATAGTGGAGCATTAATTTCTGATGCCACGTATACATTCAGTAACTTTATTACTGATATTATGGCCCTTATTGGAACAAAATTATCAAAAAAAAGGCCTAATAAATCTCATCCTTTTGGTTTTGGAAGAGTTGAATATTTAGCTAGTATTTTTATGGGAATTATCATCTTTTTGATCGGTATTTTTATGTTAACATTTTCTTTTCAAGAAAAAGAACTATTTCCTCAAATGACTACCATCGTTATTGTAATTATCGCTATCTTATTAAAAATAATCGCTTCTATATTTTTGTTTCGAGAAGGCAAAAGAGAAAAAAATCAACTATTATTAGAAAATGCGAAAATTGCAACTGTCGATATTCAATCTACTTTTTTTGTTCTGCTTACTATTTTTCTTGCGTTTTTCTTTGAATCAAATCCCCTATTTCCACTTTTAGATATTATTATTAGTTTATTTATTTGCTTTCATATTTTTCAACTTTCTTATCGCATATTAAAAGAAAATATGATTGCAATTATTGGCACAACAGAAAATGATAATAAATTAATGCATATGATTGAAAGCGATATAAAAAAGATAAAAGGAGTTGAATTCGTTACTGTTGCTTTAATTAAATATGGAATTTATTATAAAGCGGAAGTAATCGTTCGTATCGATGAAAATTTGACGATTCGCAAATTTATTAATGTAGAGAAAAAAATCAAAAAGAAACTGAAAAATAAAAAATACCATATTCGTTATGTAACGATTCAAATTGACGATGAAAAAAAATAGTATATTCTACTATTTTTTTATTGTTCCAATACGACGAATGGGAAAGATAGAAAAGATGGTTTTCCCGATAAAATCTTTCTTTTCAACCGGTCCAAACACTCTACTATCAAGTGAATTACCGCGATTATCCCCCATTACAAAATAAGTGTTTTTTGGAAGTTTATCATATCCAAATTCTGTTAAATCAAAGTCATCTGTCTTTGTATTTTTCACAAAGTTTTCTTTGACTATTTTTTGATTAATATATAATTTGTCATCTACATATTTGATATGTTCCCCTGGTAATGCGATGATTCTTTTTACTAATTTGTCATTGCCTATTTTTAAAACGACAACATCGAATCGTTTAAAATTTTTATTTATTTTTTCTAAAATTAAAATTTGTTTAGGTTCCAAATTGGGATACATCGATTTTCCTTGTACTGCGACAGGTGTGACGAAAAAGGTGCGAATCAATACAACAGTAACAATAATAATTAAATATGGAATTATTTTTTTGATATTTTTCATAAAGTAAAAACAAGGCAATTAGGATGCCTTATTTTCTTTGTCTCTTCTTTCTTTAATTTTAGGTTGTTTTTTCAAATTTCTGATATATCCTAATTTAGCTTGTCTTACTTTTCCTCTTTTGATAACAGTAATAGAATCAATAATAGGAGAATTCGTAGGAAGGGTTCTTTCTACTCCTATTCCCGCTGATTTTTTACGTACTGTAAAAGTTTGACTTACTCCTCCATTTTGAATTGCCATTACAATTCCTTCAAAAGCTTGAATTCTTTCTCTTTTTCCCTCTTTAATCTTAATGTCGACACGTATCGTATCGCCCACACGAAATTCTGGTAAATCGTTGCGAATTTGACTTTTCGTAATTTCGTCTACTAATCTCATAATCTCTCTCCTTTTCTATCCAGTAATCTTGATACAAAAGAACTTATCAGCGGATTACCTAAAACATAATATCATACTTTTTATTAAAATGCAAGCTATTATCTTGCTTTTCCTTTTTCCTCTTCTTGTTCTTGAGTATAGTATAACGATTCATAATATTGATATTGTATCGCTTTTAATTTTTTCTTTATTTCATGTTCTAATATATCGATCTTTTTTAATAATAAATTAATGTATTTTTCATCTAAAAATTTACGATATTTATGATTAATAATTGATTTATAATGAGTTAAATCATTTAAAGCAATCATTAAATTAGTAGAATCAGAATCTTCTTCATCATCCACTAACTGTATAATATAAGTCAAATAATAATCTAATTTTTTTTGATTTTTCTTTTTTAACACTTTTTCAATAAAAGTAGGATTAATCAAAGTCATTGAATTTACTTCTACTTGACCATATTTTTTAGAATTTTTCGGTTTTACTTGGTATCCCGATAATTGCTTCGTATCGATTTTAGCTTTTGGCCCTACTTTCTTTTTACGAACAACAGAATAATGAGTAGCTTTCATCTAAATCATCTTCCTTCTATTAAATCAGGTCTTCGGCTCTGTGTTTTTTTCAAAGCCTCTTTTTGTCTCCATTCATCAATTTTTTGATGATTTCCTGAAAGTAATATATCAGGTACTTTCATCCCTTTAAATTCTACTGGTTTGGTATATACAGGATAATCTAATAGATGGTTATTAAAACTTTCATTTCGATGAGATTCTTCTTCGATAACTCCCGGTAGTAAACGGACAATACTATCTGTAATAACCATACTAGGAAGTTCTCCACCCGTTACGATAAAATCTCCTATACTAATTTCAAAGTCTACTAAATTTCGAATTCTCTCATCGAAACCTTCATAATGACCACATAATAAAATCAGATGCTTTTTCTTACTTAATTCATATGCTTTTTTTTGAGAATAAGTACTTCCCTGAGGACTCATCATAATGACAAGAGAATCATCTGTTCTTAATGCCTTTAACGCATCATATATTGGTTGAATCATAAGAACCATTCCATTCCCGCCCCCAAATCCATAATCGTCTACTTTTTTATGCTTATCTTTAGAATAATCACGAATATTATGAATTTGGATATCTACTTTTTTATCTAAACGAGCTCGTTTGATAATCGATTCATTTAAAAATCCATCATACATAGCTGGGAATAAAGTTAATATATCAATTTTCATCAAACAGTCCCTCGATTTCTATTATATAAATTTTGTTGTTTTTAATATCGATAGAATCGATAAAAACATCTAATTTTGGTACGAGATATTGTTTTTTTTCTTTTTGAATAACTAACAAATCTTGTGCTTTTAAATGTCTCACATTTACAACTTTTCCTAAATAACGATTACTATAAGCTTCTAATCCAATATAATCTTCATCAAAATAGTCATCTGTTTCAATTTCGTCTCTCTTCTTAAATACCATCTTCCCTTTCCATAGGGTAGCTTTTTCTATATGATCAATTCCTTCTAATGTTACCATATGATATCCTTTATGAAGTCGATGGGTTAAAATTTTTTTCTTTTGATAGGTTTCACCCATATAAATATAAGAATTTGGTTTCAGTAAAACATCAATAGAAGGTAAAGACGATAAAATGCGAAGTTCTCCTTTTATTCCATGGGTATTTGTAATTTTTCCAATTTTGATATACTTCATATTTACTCCTGTTTATCTAATTCATATAAAATAATACTAGTGGCAACTCCCACATTTAAACTTTCACAATGTTCATTCATTTCAATATAAATGAATTCATCACATAATTCTTGCGTTGATTCTCTCATCCCATTTCCTTCATTGCCCACTATTATAGCAAATTTTTGTAATTTTTCAACTGTTTTTATCTTTTTTCCATGAGTTACCTTAGTTCCTATTAAAGGATACTCTTTTTCTTTTAATTGTGGAAGAAATTCAGATAAATTTTTTCGTAAAATCGTGACATAAAACATCATTCCTTGAGATGCTCGAAGAACTTTTTGATTATATAAATCGACACTATCATCACTTAAAATAATGGTATCGATATCAAACGCTACTGCACTTCGAATAATCGTTCCTAAATTCCCAGGATCTTGAATGCCATCTAATATTAAAATACGATTCCCAATTTCTTCTTTTTCATTGATTTTTTCACAAACTCCCATAATAGGACAAAATGTATCTAATTGACTTAAATAATTCAAAATTTCCTTGGTGACATATAATGTATTGACATCGAGAGGAAAAACTTCGTTTTCTTCTAAGATCAAATCTTTTAAATATCCTTTTTTATATGCTTCTAAAACCATATGTTTTCCTTCGATTAAAAACAAGTTATTTTTATCTCGATATTTTTTTTGATGAAGTTTTTTTATTTCTTTTATTTTTGTATTTTCGGTTGATGTATACACCATAATTACCACCTCTTTTATTATATCATTTTATAGAAAAGAAAAAAAGAGGATTTAATTTCCTCCACAATCAAAATTAGTCGTATATTTAAATTTATAACCTTGTCTTCTAATAGTGATATCCATCTCTAAATATTCATTTTTATTTAAAGGGTTTTTAATATTTTTATCGATATATCCTCCCTCTTGCAATTCTGCTAATGTAATAGTTCTCGTCTCAATTTCATCTTGTGGTAACTTCATGATGTTTTCTTCTTCTGCCCCCCAAACACGAGCCGCTTCTAAGACATCTTTTACTTGTACTTCACAAATTCGAATCCGATATCCATTAATTGATTCGGTAACAACAGGAATAACAATTAAGGCTAACAATCCTAATATAACGATAACTCCTAACAATTCCGCCAAAGTAAAACCCTTTTGTTTCATATCATCACTTCCTATTATTCATTATAACGAATTTTTTTTCTTTTATCAATATCTCGAGAAAAAGAAAAAACAATTATTTTGTTTTTTTGGGACATATTTTAACAATTGTTTTATTATCAAAAGAAAGTTGTTGGATAATCGATTGAAATTGAGCAAATGAAATATTTTTTAATTTTTCTAGAAAATCATAAGAAAATTCTTGGTATTTAATGATATCTGCCATCACATAATTGTTTAATCCATAAATATCATCACTCATATAAATAGAATCCGCAATTCTTTTTCTTTTTTTAGAAAGGAATTCTTGTTCATCAAGTTGAATATGATGTAATGTTTTATCGATAGAAGTCATTAATTTTTCCAGTTGAAACGTATCTGCAATAAATAAAATAATCATTTTATCGTTCACTCGTAATGTAGTATATTCTATCTCTTCCATTAAAATTTGCTTTTTCTTTACCTCTTCTGAAAAGGAAGAAGTAATTCCAAACATCAATTCTAAAAACAATTCAATGCACCAATCTATTTCTTGATTAGAAAATCCATTTTTATGACTAACATCGATTTTATAAGCAGTAACTAATTTGGGAATTTCTATATTTTTATAAATCGTCTCTTCTGTTTGATATACTGTTTTTTCATCGTGATATTCTTTTTGAATAATTTTAGTAGGTAAAGGAAAAGTTTTTTTCTCTTGATTTTTTTTAATAAGTTCAATTGCTTTTTGAGGATTTACATTTCCTGTAATTACCAAAAACATATTACTAGGTTGATAAAAAGTATGATAACATCGATATAAATCTTCTTTGCAAATCTGATTAATATCAGTTTCTTCTCCTAATACAGTATCACATAAGGGAAAATCATGAAAACAATTTTTAATTGCCTCATCGACTCCTTTCGCATATGGAGAATCGGCTACCATTTTAATTTCTTGAGTAATAATTCCCTTTTCTTTTTCTACATTTTCATCTGTAAAATAAGGACTTTGTACATAATCAATTAAATAGGAAAGACATTCTTCAAAATTGTTTTTTCCAGAAAATAAATAAGTCGTTTTGTAAAAAGTCGTATTGGCATTTGCTTCAATCCCCCTTTTCTCATAAAAAGTAAAGGGATCTTCTCCCGTTTCTTGTTCAAACATTTTATGTTCTAGAAAATGGGCAATTCCCGCAGGAGATTTAATCATTTTATCCTCTCCTTTGGGAATAAATTCACGATGAAAAGAGCCAAAACGAGTAGAAAAAGTCACATGAATATTGCTCGCTTTTTCATTTGGTAATACATAAATTTCTAATCCATTGGGAAGCACTTCTTTATACATTGTCATATCGAATGATTTTATTTTATGAATCTCCATAATCTGCTACCCCCTTTAAAAAATAAATGGTATCAAGATGAATTTTTTGAGCTAATGAAACTACGTCTTTTTTCGTTAATTTTTTAATTTGCTTTTCTTTTTCTTCTTTAAAATCACTATTTATATATTCATGATTTTCATAAATATTTAGTAAGGATTCTGAACTTTCTCCTATCGAAGATAAGCTGCTTTGATAAATTGTCTTGTATTGTTGAATTAAAGAATCATCAAAATTTCCTTGTTTTAATTTTTGTAGAATAATTTTAATTTTTTCTACTGTTTTTAAATAGGCTTCTTGATCGATTCCTGCCGAAATAGCAACCGTATGATAAACGATACTAGAATTAGCAGAAATCGCATAACATAATGATTCTTTTTCACGAATTTCTTGAAACAACATCGATTCTGGACTTCCACCTAAAAGATATGAATAAGCGCCTAACACATATTTACTTTCATATTCTGTCAAATGAGTTGCCTTTAAATTAATCAATAATTTGCTTTGTTCATAATCACCCGTTTCCATCACTTCTTTTTGATGAATGTTATCATCATAAATACCATGTTTTTTGGATATTGGACTAGTCCCTTTAAAAGAAAGATGATTCGTTAGATAAGAAACTAGGTGATCTTCAATATTTCCAATTAAAAACACATCAATAATTTCATCTTCTAAAAAAGATTGATAATAGTCATATAATTTTTCTGGAGTAATTTTTTTTAAATCAGAAAAATATCCCACTTTATGAAACGATCTTGGCGTTCCTTGACCACGAATCTCATCGAATCGTTGAGCCGTATAATTTTCAGGAATTTCATCAAACGTCTTGATATATTCTTCCATGTTTTTTTTCTGTTGGAAAAAAAGTTCTTTGGAAAAAGCATTCTTTTCAACATTGGGAGAAAAAATCATATCAAGTAAAAATTGTAATGATTGTTCTGCCATTCCCATTTCCGTATATTTCTCATCTAAAAATTTAACAGAAAGAGATAAAATGGAATATCTTCCTGATAAAATACTAGATCCATTGGTTAAAATATCATAACGTCTTTCTTTTTCTAATTGAAATAATTTTCGAGTGGGATATTTTTTATTGGTCATAAGTAACATATCTAATAAAAATTCGCGAATAGTTACTTCTTCTTTGACAATTTCTTTTTTAAAATTAATCTTCGCTGTAATCGATTTATATTGATCCGTTTTTATAATATGGATACGATATCGTCCCATATCTTTTTTCGTATACTTCATTTACCTCACCCTTTTTAATATGACCAATTTTATAAAATTTATGAAATTGAATCAAGTGCTAGCTCAATCATCTGATCTAATGCCGTTTCTCTTTCTTTTGCAGAAATTACTGTCTTATCATACATGGAATCGACACAAGTAAGTAGACAAGATGCTTTTTTATGTAATAATTTAGCTAGATAAAATAAGGCATATGATTCCATCTCAACTGCTAAATATTTTTCTTTTGGCATATGTTTTAAAAATTTTTCTTTATCGACATAGACATCAAAAACATCACTTGTTACTACTTGTCCATAATGAAGAGGAATTTCTTTTTTAGATGCGACTTCTAATATTTTTTTATTTAATTCATCATCCGAATAGACAACGTCGATGTCATCATCGTTAAATAAAGTTTCAAAATTCGTTAAACTATAAGATTTTTCAGCTAGAATAACATCTAATACTTTTATCTCTTTATCATGAGATCCACAAGTGCCGATTCGAATAATTTGTTCTACATCATAAAAATGAAATAATTCGTAACAATAGATTCCCATACTGGCAATTCCCATTCCTGATCCCATTATGGTTACTTCTTTTCCTTTATATTTTCCAGTATAAGCATACATTGCTCGTATTTTATTGACCAGGCGATAATCTTCTAAATAATGTTCGGCAATATATTTTGCTCGTAAAGGATCCCCTGGCATAATTACTGTTTTTGCAATATCTTCATATTTTGCTTCATTGTGAGCAGTCATAATATTCCTCCTATTTCAATAAATTTTTTAAAAATTGTCCCGTGTAACTTTCTTTTACCTGAGATACTTCTTCTGGTGATCCTTGAGCGACAATCTTTCCTCCCCCATTTCCTCCTTCAGGTCCTAAATCGATAATATGATCAGCAACTTTAATCACATCTAAATTATGTTCGATAACAAGGACAGTATCGCCATTATCGACTATTCGATTTAAAATAACTAATAACTTTTTAATATCATCTGTATGAAGTCCTGTCGTTGGTTCATCTAAGATAAATAAGCTCTTCCCTGTCGGTTTTTTTTGTAATTCTTTAGCTAATTTCACACGAGCGGCTTCTCCTCCACTTAATGTAGGAGCACTTTGTCCTAATTTTATATATGAAAGACCAACATCTACTAACATTTGTAATTTATTTTTAATTTTGGGAAAATTTTCAAAAAAGCGAATAGCTTCTTCCACTCTCATCTCTAAGACATCATAAATACTTTTTCCTTTAAAAGTAATTGATAAAGTTTCTGTATTATAACGGGTTCCATGACATATTTCACAAGGAACATAAACATCGGGTAAAAAATGCATCTCTATTTTTTTAACACCATCTCCCCAACATGCTTCACATCTTCCTCCTTTGACATTGAAAGAAAATCTTCCTTTATCGTATCCTTTCATTTTTGCTTCTTTTGTTTGGGCAAAAACTTCACGTATATCATCAAATACTCCCGTATAAGTAGCAGGATTGCTTCGTGGCGTTCTTCCTATCGGAGCTTGTGATATATCAATTACTTTATCGATATATTCTAATCCTTTAACAGCTTGATATTTTCCAGGTTTTTCTTTGGCATGGTATAAGTTATTAGCAATTACTTTATATATGATTTCATTGACTAAACTACTTTTTCCACTACCACTTACTCCCGTTACACAAGTAAACGTTCCTAAAGGAATTTTAACATGTATATTTTTTAAATTATTTTCTTTTGCGCCTTTAATTTCAAAATATTTTTTATTTCCTTTTCTTCGTTTGGAAGGAACTTCAATTTTTTCTTTTCCTGATAAATATCGACCGGTAATACTATTTTCACATTTCATTACTTCTTCTGGTGATCCTTGAGCGACAATCTCGCCTCCATGTTCTCCCGCAAGTGGTCCAATATCAACTAAGTAATCACTGGCTAACATCGTATCACTATCATGTTCTACGACGATTAAAGTGTTCCCTAAATCTCTCATTTCTAACATTGATTGAATCAATCGTTGATTATCCCGTTGATGAAGTCCGATACTTGGTTCATCAAGGACATATAATACTCCTGTTAATCGCGAACCAATTTGAGTCGCCAACCGAATTCGTTGAGCTTCTCCTCCACTTAATGTTCCTGCGGAACGATCTAAGCTTAGATATTCTAATCCCACATTAATTAAAAAAGATAATCTACTACAAATTTCTTTAATAATTAATTCTGAAATTTCTTTTTGTTCTTCTGTTAACGTTAAATGATCTAAAAACTGTTTTAATTCACTAATGCTTAATTGCGTTACTTCATAGATATTTTTTTTATTAATTAATACGGATAATACGGCTTGATCTAACCGAGCTCCCATACAGGTAGGACATTCTAATTCTGTCATATATCCTTCAATCCAAGAACGAATCCAATTACTTTTTGTCTCAATATATCGTCTTTCTAAATTAGTAATAATTCCTTCAAAAAAATCATGGCTAATACGACGATTCCCATTTTTTGAAACATACCGAAATTCTAAAGGATCTTTTGATCCGTATAGAATAATATCTAGTTCTTCTTTTTTAAGCTCTTTTACTGGTTTTGTCAAATCGATATGATAATAATCAGCTACTGTAGAAAGTTGCGTTAAAATAGTACTATCTTCATCGACATTAATTGTTTTTATAGCACCTGACAATATACTTTTTGTTTTATCTGGGATTACTAAATCGACGTCAATTTTAAATTTAACTCCTAACCCTTTACAATCTTGACACATTCCATAAGGAGCGTTAAATGAAAACATACGAGGTTCTAATTCTGGTAGTGAAAAATCACACTCTGGGCAAGCATATGCTTCGCTCATTAAAAAATAATTTCCTCCCACGACATCGATTTTTACTTTTCCTTTTGATAACTTAGATGCTGTTTCGATAGAATCATATAGACGACTGCGAATACCATCTTTTATAATTAAACGATCAACAACGACTTCGATATTATGTTTTTTCGTCTTGCTTAATTCAATTTCTTCTGATAAATCATAGTCATTTCCATCAATCCATACTCGAACATAGCCCTCTTTTTTTAAAGTTGCTAATAAATCTTTATGAGTTCCTTTTTCTCCGTGAACAACAGGACTCATTACTCTAATTTTTGTCCCTTCTTCTTGTTTCAATACTTGATTTGTCATTTCTTCGATACTTTGTTTTGTAATTGGTTTATGATGAATCGGACAATAAGGTACTCCAATACGAGCAAATAACAATCGTAAATAGTCATATATTTCGGTTACCGTTCCTACCGTACTACGAGGATTTTTATTCGTCGATTTTTGATCGATACTAATCGAAGGACTAAGACCTTCGATGCTATCGACATCTGGTTTTTCGCTACCACCTAAAAATTGCCTAGCATAAGCAGATAAACTTTCCACATATCTACGTTGTCCTTCCGCATAAATAGTATCAAAGGCAAGCGTACTTTTTCCACTACCGCTTACACCTGTCATAACAATTAATTTATTTTTTGGAAGTTCAAGGGAAATGTTTTTTAAATTATTTTCTCGAGCTCCTTTAATAATGATTTTGTCCATACTGATCCTCCCCTATAAACTAATCTTATTATAACAAAAAAAGTCGTTTCTGGCTATATATTTACGAACATGATTTTGTATGTTTTTTAGCAATAAAAAAGAGATTGTATAATCTCTTAAAAAATTCTATTTTTCAAAAAAGATGGAATATCGGCATCATCATCATCTGTTGAAGAATTATTAGATATATTTTTCATATAAGAATTATCCATTTCTTCTATTTTATCTTTCTTTTCATCAAAACCAGTAGCGATGACTGTTACGATGATTTCATCATCAAGAGCTTCATTAATAACAGCTCCAAAAATAGTATTAATATCTGTATTCGCAGAAGAACGAATTACTTCCGCTGCCTCTTCTACCTCGAATAAAGTTAAATTTTCTCCTCCCGTAACATTGATAATAGCATCGGTTGCTCCATTAATACTAGCCTCTAGTAAAGGACTTGTTACCGCTTGACGAGCAGCTTCTGTTGCCCGATTTTCTCCAATTCCCATTCCGATACCGATTAATGCATTTCCCCGATTTTCCATAACGGCTTTGACATCCGCAAAGTCAAGATTGATAAGTCCGGCAACAGCAATCAAGTCAGAGATAGATTGAACTCCTCTTCGTAAGACATTATCTACTTCTTTAAATGATTCAAGTAATGGAGTAGATTTATCAATAATTTCACGTAAACGATCATTTGGAATAACAATTAAAGTATCTACATGTTTTTTTAATTCTTCAATTCCTACTAATGCTTTTTCTGTTCTTGGTTTTCCTTCAAAAGAAAATGGTTTGGTGACAATTCCGACTGTTAATGCTCCTAATTCTTGAGCTATTTCTGCAACGATAGGGGCAGCCCCAGTTCCAGTACCACCACCCATTCCACAGGTAACAAATACCATATCTGCGCCTTCTAAAGCCGCCTGTATTTCTTCTTTACTTTCTAAAGCGGCTTCTTTCCCAACCTCGGGATTTGCACCCGCACCAAGACCATTTGTAAGTTCTACTCCGATTTGAATTTTAGTAGGTGCTTTGGAATTATTTAATACTTGTAAGTCTGTATTAGCAACGATAAAATCGACGTTTTTTACCCCTTGTTCAATCATCCGATTGACAGCATTATTTCCAGCACCTCCTACACCGATTACTTTAATTTTCGCTAATTGATCCATTTCTAATCCAAACATATTCTTTTATCCTCCTATTCGTCAAAAAAGTATCCGAATACTTTACCAAGCATGGAATCATCGGAAAGATTTAATAGTCCCTTTTTATTCACTGATAATATTTCTTCATCTTCTTCATCAAACATCGTATAATCGATTCCTTTTAAATGTAATTTATTGATAAAGTATACAATATTTCCTACGGCAGATGAAAACTTATTATTTCTAACTCCTAAAATTTTAATACTATCACATGTTGCAATATTTCCTAATATTTCTTCTGAAACTTTTTGGAAATTGTCAATTGTCGTTGTACCTCCAGTTAATATTATATAATCAACTTGTCTTTTTGTCAAAGAATTTATTTCTTTTTTTACGGCAGTTAAAATCTCTTCAATTCGTGACATGACAACTTCTGATATTTCTAGTTGAGAAATCTTTTTCATTTCTCCATTTTTGTCTTTTACTTCATAAAAATCATTATTGCTAGCAAAATCTCGATGAGCAACAGCAAAACGTTCTTTTATACGAATGGCATCATTATTTAATAGCTTAAATATATACATGATATCATTATCAATATTTTTACCACCATAGTTAATGATAGAATTTTTTACGATAATTCCTTTATTATAAATGGATACATTAGTTGTTTCATAGCCAATATTTACTATTGCCCCTACTTCACTGGCAATTTCTTTTGTCTTAAATGTTTGCATATCGCCAATTCCTCCAAGAGAAATATCGACTACTTCAATGCCGATACTATCTAAAAGAGAAATTACTGAATAAATTACTTTCTTAGGAGATAATACTTCGATGGCTTTCACTGATAAAAATTTTCCTCTTCTTCCCTTAGGATCACGAATTCCTTTCGTATCATCCAAAGTAAAATCAATTGGTAAGATGGTAACCATCTCTTTATCTTTAATATTTTTTGATTTGAAAGCGACATTTAATACTTCTTTGACATCATTGCTAGTAACAATTCCGCTTTCTACTTCAATTTGTCCTTCTATCATAGTAAATAAAGCAGCATAACTAGGAACGGTAACAATGGCTTTTTTAATTTTAACACCAAGCATGGTCTCTACTTGTTCCAATCCTTCTTTTAATGCGGAACTAGCTAAATAAATATCAGTAATTAAACCTTTTTTAATACCTTTTGCTTTCACAGAAGAGGCAGCTAACAATTGAAGTCGATTTTGGTATAATTCACAAACGACTATTTTGATTGTATCAGATCCAATATCGATACTTGTATAAATGTGTTTCATTCTACCATCTCCTACGTTATAACATATATTATACTATAAAGTTTAAGAAAAGCAAAGTAAAAAGCTAAAATTTTTCTGGTTTTAAATACCAAAAAAAGGAATGATTATCATTCCTTATTTAATTACATAGCTTGCGACGTTAGCGTTACTTCCATAAATTTTCTTTCCATTCACTGTTCGATAAGCCATTACTTTATAATAATATCTTCTACCTTTTGCTCGATTTCCATTATTATAAGAAGTAGTACTACCTTTTGTAATTGTCTTTATCTTTGTATATTTTCCATTCGTACTCAATGCTCGATAAATATCATATCCACTAGCACCTGATACTTTATTCCATTTTAATTTAATCGTACTATTATTATATTTTGATAAAGATACTTTTGTTTTTCCTGGTAAGGCTTTTCCTGTTAATATAGTAGCTTGTGAATATACCTTTTTTCCACTTACATTTCGATAAGCGATAATCTTATAATAATACGCATATCCTGTTTGAATATTATAAGGACTCGTCATTTTTGCTTTATCGATATAAGTAAGAGCTGTCGGTTTTTTTAACTTTGTATATTTTCCATTTTTAGAAGAGGCACGATAAATATCGTATCCACTCGAACCAGCAATTTTTTGAGTAACTATTTTTACTGCATTATATCCTCCGGAAGAAATCTTTACTACTGGTTTTGGTAATTCGGCTTTCCCCGTTACAATCGTTTCCTCTGAATATACTTTTTTACCTCCTACATTTCGATAAGCTATTACCTTATAGTAATAGGTGTATCCTATTTGAATGTTATAAGGACTCGTCACTTTCGCTGTATCGACATAATGAAGAGATTTAGGTTTGGTCAAAGTCGTATATTTTCCGTTTTTAGAAGAGGCACGGGAAATTTCATAACCACTAGCACCATCTATTTTATCCGTTACTATCATAATAGAATTATATCCATTAGAAGATGTTTTTACTACTGGCTTTGCCAAAGAAGGAACAATACTTTGTACTTCTGATTCTTCAGAATATTCATCATAATCATGAGTACATTGTTCACCATTTTCATTATAACAAGCCTGTACTTTATAATAATATTTTGTTCCCGTATTTACATATGTTTTATCAACATAAGTAGTACTGTTAGCATATCTTTCTTCTGAATATGGTCCACTTTCTGATTGTGCTCGATAAACTTTGTATCCCGTCGCTCCAGGAACTTCTGATATTTTTAACGTTACTTCATTATAAGTAGCAGATAATTCAAAAGTTGGTTGTTCCATTTGAACATAAATTTTTATTTCTTTTTTGGCTCCCGCTGCTTCTGCCGTAATCGTTGCACTTCCTGGTTTTAATCCTTTTATTTTTCCTGTTCCATCGACAGATACAATATCATCGTTAGTGCTACTCCAAGAAATACTTTGTTCTGGCTGTAGGCCTACACTTTCTGCCGTTAGTGTTTTTTCTTCATTTACTTTTAATACAACATCAGCATCATCCATATGTAAACCAGGTATTGTTAGTGATTTTTCATCACTTTCTGCCGTTGAATCAGAAGAATATTCATTATTGAAAACAGCAACGGCTTTATAAGTATACTTTTGTCCAATTTCTACATCCGTATCAGTATATGTTCTATTTCCGCTACGATTAATCTCTTGGAATTCTTCTTCGTTAGGTCCTTTTCGATAGAAGGCATATTCGTTTGCTCCGTCGATTTCTGAAATTTCTAACTCAACTGCATTATTTTCATATTTGACTGTCAATTCTGGTTTAGAAAGTAAAACAGTAATCGAAATCGTATCATATCGACCTTTATCTGAAGTGGCTGAAATAACAGCTGTTCCGGCATCTAAAATCGTCAATAATCCTGTCGTCTCATCGCCGTCATCGACAAAGTCAGCGACACTAGCATCATCACTTTCCCAAGTAAGATGTTCATCTTCTGACGCATTTGTCTTTAATTGAATTGGTTCTGTTTCACCAACGATCAATGTATCCGTTACTTCTTCAATTTCTAATGTTGATTTTTCTCCACTTAATCCATCGCTGATATCACTATAAGCACGTTCTCCTGATTCTTCGCCATCATCATCGGTATCGACATAATAACCACGAACACGATAAAGATAAGTAGTTCCCGCTTCGGCGGTTGTATCACGGTATAATTTACCATCTTCTTCTCCAATTTTTTCATATTTATCTTTCGCTGGACTTTCCCAAGCTTCTGTTTTTAATTGTTCTAATTGTTCTTTTTCGCCATCTTCTACTTTACGACGATAAATTTCATATCCGTTAGCACCATATTCTTCGATAATCGTTATTTCAATTGCATCAGATACCCCAACAACTGATTCTATTTCTGGCTTTGATAAATCAACCGTCACTTGTAAAGTTGCTTTTTTCCCTTCTAGTGTTGCCGTAATAACAGCTGCCCCAGAAGATTGGGCTGTAATTTTTCCGGCTTCATCAACTCCGACAGCAGAAGTACTACTTTCCCATGTAATTTCGCTTTCTTCACTATATTTTGTCGTCGTCGTTGTCAATTCACGGGTATCTCCCACTGATAATTTTAAGTTACTCTCATTAATTTTAATTTGGGTTTTTTCATAGACAAGATTATATTCGACAGTAAATCCCTCTTCAAAAGTAATGATTAAAGTGTCTCCTCCAGCAACTTCCGCGCTTTCTAATACGGGATCTTCTCCTCGATTTACCTTTTTATCGGTAATATGAAATCCAGTTGCTGTAATTTCTGGTAATACTTCCTCTACTTTTTTTGTATCCGCAAGAGAAAGACCGTCACTAGTTTCAGAAAGAGTTCCTAATTCAATACTACCTAATAGATAATCTTCTGAATAATCATGATCTTTGGTAGAGGTAACTCGAAGAATATCTCCCTCTTCTAAAGTCCCATCCTCTTGCTTTTCATCACCACGATAAATAGCAATTTCATAATCTTCTTCCGCTGTAATATTTCCTAAAATAGTCGTTATGTCATCTGCTCCTTTTAGATTAATATATTTTACTGTGTCATCAACTATATCATATTCTTCTGATGATATATTTCCTTTTGATGTATAACCGATTAAAGCTGGTAAAGCTTTCATCTGTTTTAATTGAAATGCCGTATCTAATGCGGATACATGATTCATTCCCATAAAACAGATACATATCATAAAGATGATTA
>CANQYN010000013.1 GCA_947628105.1 uncultured Bacilli bacterium | reverse complement strand
CAGGCTATCATTATGTCTATAATGGGTCTTTTAACTTAGATAAAAATCCTTTTAAAATTTATCGAGATACTTTTCATCAATATGGCTTAGGTGTTAAAACAGGAATTGATTTACCGGTAGAAAGTACAGGAGTACATGGAAAAAACGACACTTCCGGTCTTCTTTTAGATTTTTCCATTGGTCAGTATGATACATATACTCCTCTACAGCTAGCTCAATATATTGGTACGATTGCCAATAATGGTTCGAGAATGCAATTGCATTTATTAAAAGAAGTATATGATTCAAGTGGAGAAAAATTAAAAAACCGAATATTTCAATACCAAAATAAAGAGTTGAATAAAGTAAAAATAAAACAACAATATTTAGATCGAATTCATCAAGGTTTTCAACAAGTTTTATCAAGGGGAACAGGATATGGATATGTTAGTTTAAGTCATAAGCCGGCCGGAAAGACAGGGACCAGTCAATCGTTTGTCGATTCCGATGGAAATGGGAAAATAGATAAGGAAACCCTTACTCATACTTTTGCGGCCTATGCTCCTTATGATAATCCTAAGGTAACATTTACTATTGTCTCTCCCGATGTTTATTATTCGCAAACAGGTAGTTCTTACACGACATCAGTAAATAAACGAATTGCAAAAGCGGTAAGTGATAAATATTTTTCAATTTATAAATAAAAAGATTGAAATTTAATAATTATCTGTTATAATAGTAATAGTTTTTTGAGCAAAGGAGGTCATAACATGGCAAAAAAAGGAGAAGCTAGAGAGCTAGTAACATTAAAATGTAGTGTTTGTAATGAAAGAAATTATCGTGTAGAAAAAAATAAAACGAATACCAAAGACCGTCTAGAATTAAATAAATATTGTAATCGTTGTCAAAAACATACATTACATAAAGAATCAAAAGACAATAAATAATTATCTTAGATAGGAAGGGAAAAAATGATAAACGTTAACGATATCAAAAACGGAATGACTATTATGATAGATAATAATATTTATCAAGTCATTGAATTCTTACATGTAAAGCCAGGAAAAGGTCCTGCTTTTATGAGAACAAAATTAAAAAATTTGAGAACGGGAACTATTTTAGAAAAAACTTTTAATACAAATGTAAAATTTGAAAAGGCAAATATTTCTAAAATGAATATGCAATATTTATATAATACAGGAGATACTTATTATTTTATGAATATGGAAACCTATGAACAAGTTGAATTAAGCGCAGATCAAATTGGAAGTGATAAGGATTTCTTAATTGAAAATAATATTGTAGAAGTTGTTTTCTTTGAAGGAGAATTACTAGGATTAGTTTTACCAGAGAAAGTAGAATTAAAAATTATTAGTACAGAACCTGCTGTCAAGGGAAATACGGCAACAAATGCGACAAAAGAAGCGGTTGTGGAAACAGGTCTTACCGTAAAAGTACCTCTTTTTATCGAAGAGGGAGAAAGTATATTAGTTTATACGAAAGATGGAAAATATGCATCACGTGCGTGATGTATATTTTTTTAAATGGTAAGTGTAAAATTCAAGTAAAATATCATAATAAAGATAGAATTGTATTTCGGATTATGATAATATAATAATAAGATAATAGAAAAGAGTGGTGAAATGGTAAAATTTGATTTTGAAAATTATAAAGCACAAGATGTAAGAATGGAAGAAATTATTGCATACAGTAATAATATTGATCGTGCGAAAGAAGCTTTTTTAAAAGAAAATAAAATGAATGATTGGTATGACATTGATAAATGTATTGCACCAGAAGAAGTAAAAGATATTAATATGACGGCTGATTATATTCGTAGTAATTGTGATGTCTTTGTCGTATTAGGAATTGGGGGGTCTTATATGGGTGCTAAAGGCGTTATTGATGCTTTGACACCATATTTTAAAACCGAAAATCCAGAAATTATATTTGCTGGGAACTCTCTTTCTAGTGAGTTTATTCAGCAGTTAATTGACTATATTTCAACAAAAGAAGTAATAATTAATGTAATTTCTAAATCTGGATCGACATTAGAGACGATATTAATGTTTAATTTAATTTATCGAGCTTTAAAAAATCGTTACGATGATGCAGAAATACAAAGACGAGTTATCATTACTACCGATCGTGATGAGGGAACACTTTTAGAAATTGCTAAACGAATTGGTTGTAAACGATATGTATTCCCTGAAAACATTGGTGGAAGATTTTCTACTCTTACCGCAGTAGGATTTTTACCCATGGCTGTAGCGGGAATTAGTATTAATTCTATGCTAGAAGGAGCTCGAGCAGCAAAAGAAAATTCACGACCTTATTATACATATACAGCATTGCGAGATATTCTTTATAAAAAAGGGAAAAATGTTGAGATATTTAATGTTTATGAACCTAAGTTAGAATCTTTTACGAATTGGATTAAACAAATTTTTGCCGAGACTCAGGGAAAAAATAATAAAGGAATCTTACCGATATCAACGGTTAATACTAGGGATTTACATACGCTTGGACAATTTTTACAAGAAGGAACAAAAATGTTTTTTGAAACAAGCATTGAAATTGAAAAGACAGTAGATGTTAAAATTGATCGTTATGATAAATATTTAGATTCAATTAATTCCATAGCGTTGCACAGCGTTGCCCAAGCGCATAATGAAAAAAATAATGGAGTTACCAATATTATTCAGTTAGATGCGTTAAATGATTATAATATGGGATATTTAATTTTCTTCTTTCAAATGGCAGCGACCTTAGGTGCTTATTTGTTAGGAGTAGATTATTCTAATCAACCGGGAGTAGATGATTATAAAGATTTAATTCGAGAACGACTTGAAAAATAAAAGGAAATTGCAATTTCCTTTTTTGTTTGGAATAAATTATCATATTTTGTTGGAAATATCGACATAATTTGATATAATATAACATAGGTGGTAGTATGAAACATAAAAAAGCAATAATCATAACGAGTGTTTGCCTTGTGATAGGACTACTCCTTTTTGGAATTTTTCGATTTATAAAATCAATGGAAGAAGATCGAAAGGAAGTAGAAGCTAATCAAAGATTAGTTAATGAAAATTATGAAAAATTTAATCAATATATTGAAAAATTTAATAGTCAAAGTGAATCACTTCAAAAAACAATGGGAAGTGAATTATATTATATGACTCTTCCTAGTAAAAATAAATCACTTGTTCTTGGATTGACACAGTTAGATACTACAGTAGGAAATATCGAACAAGTAGGGAAGATTCTAGAAGAAAAATGTCAGTATTATTATTCTGATACCGAGGTTAATCAAAAATGTCAATCTTATAAAGTTTCAATAGAAAATGTCATGACGTTATTTAAAAATGCCGTTAATAATTATAATAAAGTAGTAACTTCTTATAACCAATGGGCTATAAAACAAGAAGGTAATACGTATAGTACATTGAAAGAGTATCAAGCCAAAAGCATAAATTCATAAAATTAGAGGTGTAGTATGGATAACAGATATAATGAAGAAAATCACGATTATTTAGAAAATTTTAATACTCAGTCTTATGTGGATAATACGTTTTCTAATAATCGAGTAATCGATGGTGAATACGATTTTGATCGGACGATGCCAGCTATCGACATTGATAAAGAAAAAATGGAAGAAGAAATTTTTGCACCTATGAATAATAATCGCAGACGTTATCGTAGTGTAAAAAAATCACCTCATCCTAAAGAAAAAGTAAAATCAAAGAAAAAAATTATTATTACGGTTATCGTTGCTTTCTTTTCATTAGGAATGGGGAGTGGACTATTTTTGTTATATGGACCATGGAGTGGTTTTCGCGAATGGCTTATTACGACTGCCATGACGACTTTAAATCATCAATATCTTGCGACGTGGTTTTATAGTGATGAGACAATTCAGAAAGTATTGAATAAGAATATTGTAATTGAAAGTGGAGAAGAAACTAATCCTAATTTAGTTCACGTAGGGGATATTAATTTTAACGTCAGCAGCTACGCTAATAAATATGAAAAAGAAATTTTAACAAAAGACCCTAACAATGATTTATATAAATTGATTTCAATTAAGGGACAAGGATATAAAGGATATTTAATCGCTTTATATGATCCATCTCGTATCAGTGTTATCTCTAGCGCCAATGTAGGAGTATCGGGACAATATTTAGTGACGATGGCAAAAAATAATAATGCTAAGGTAGCGATTAATGGAGGAGGATTTGTCGATCCTAATTATAATAGTAATGGAGGGATTCCTCAAGGAATCGTAATTCAAAATGGAAAAGTAATTTCGAATCGTTCTTATAGTAGAACGGGAGGACTTATTGGATTTACAAAAGAAAACAAATTTATTTTAGGAAGAATGAGTGCGACGCAAGCATTAAAAATGGGAGTTCGAGATGCTGTTACGTTTGGACCGTTTCTAATTGTCAATGGAAAAAAATCCTTTATTCGTGGAAATGGTGGTTGGGGAACTGCCCCTCGAACAGCGATTGGCCAAAGAAAAGATGGAATTGTTTTAATGCTTGTAATCGATGGAAGAACGTTAAAATATCCAGGAGCAGACATGGTAGATTTAGCAGAAATTATGGACAATTATGGAGCTTATAATGCAGCTAATTTAGATGGTGGGACTTCTTCTGCTTTAGTAATTAATAATAAATTGATAAACGATCCAGTAGATGGTGCTGGAAATCATGAGACGCGAGCAATTGCAACTGGTTTTATGATAAAATAAAAATTTCTAAGTATTAGAAATTTTTTCTTTTTTTAAAACTATAAGAAATATGGAAAACATAGAAAAAGACATTAAAAAATGGTACACTGATAGTGGCGGTGAATAGTATGGTTTATGAGATAAGAGAAGTATTAAAACAAAAACAAGATAAAAAATACAAAGCTTTTAATGAAAGAATCGGAATTACCAATCATGTAATAGGCGTTCGTATGCCTGAATTAAAGATGATGGCTCGAAATATGGCCAAAGAAAATTATCAAGATTATCTAAATAAAAATTTGTATTATCATGAAGAGGTGATGTTACAAGGATTGATTATTGGGAATTTACAGTCTGATAAGGTAGGGTTAGATAAAATTTATCACTATTTAGATTGTTTCGTTCCTAAAATTTCAAATTGGGCGATTTGTGATACGACAGTATGGAAATTAAAAGTAATTGAAAAACATTTAGAATATTTTAAACCTCTTATTTTAAAATATTTAAACTCAAAAAAAGAATATGAATTACGTTTTTCTATTGTCGCTATGTTAGCCTATTATTTAAATGATGAATTTATCGATTGGGTGTTAGAACAAATAGTAGCGATTCAACATCCCGGATATTATGTAAAAATGGCAGTGGCATGGTTATTAGCAACTGCTTATCTAGAATACCCTGATAAAGTAGAAAAAATATTAAAAGAAAATTTGTTAGATTCATTAACTCATAATAAATGCATTCAAAAAATACAAGAATCGAAATTAGTACCTCCTGCATCAAAAGAAAAACTAAAAAAATGGAAAAGAAGATAATATTATCTTTTTTTTTTTGTAAAAATGTTATATACTATTAATGTTAAGATAGAATAAGAGGGATACTATGGTACTGAGAAAACCGTTTGCATTGCTAATTAAGAATTTTAGAAAAATTCACTTATTATTAGCAGCACTTACGATTTATGTCATCTATAAAGCAAACGATTTACTATCATTTTTTAATGAATATATGCAAGAAACTACATCTTATGCACATTCTAATATTGCAGATATACTAGTAAATAGGTTACTTTATTTTGATCTCATCTTACTGATTGTTGGCTCTTTAATTGTGTTAATTTTATTAAAAATAAAGAAAAAAAGAGTGTTCTTTTACATTTTTAATATTGGAATTGCTATTGGATCTATGGCAGTTTTTATCTATTCTCATACGATGTTACAACAATTACAACTTTCTAATGTTATCGATTTGCGAAGTGCAAAATTATTATCAGATCTATTAGTTATCGTCCTTTTGTCTCAAATGCTATCATTGGTTTTATTTGCTGTTCGGGCAACTGGATTTAATATAAAAAGTTTTAATTTTGAAGCTGATTTAGACGAGATGGAAATCGAAGAAAAAGACAGGGAAGAATTTGAAGTAGATTTAGAAGTCGATACAGCTCGATATAAACGAAAAATAAAAGGAAATTGGCGAGAAGCTAAAAATGTATATCGGGAAAATCGCTTTTTAATTAATTCTTTTGTAGTAGCGATTTTTATCTTGATATTATTTCTTATTTATATTAATTTCGAAGTAATAAATAAAGTATATAAACAAAATCAATTTGTATCGATGAGAACCTTTAACATGAATGTTTTAGATAGTTATATTGTCGATGCTAATTATCGAGGCGGGAAACTATTTGAAGATAATGTGTTAGTTGTCGTACAAGCAAAAGTAAATAGTGGTGCTCTAAAACAAAAAGTTTCTCTTGCAAGATTGCATTTGATTGTAAATAATCGAGTTTATTATCCTATTACCAATTATCGAAGTGCTATGTTTGATTTTGGGACGACATATGAAAAACAACTTTTAACACAAGAGGCAAAAGATTATATTTTTACTTTTCAAATTCCGAAAAGTAGCGCTTCTAAAAAAATGATTTTAGGGTACGATCCTGATCAAGAAGAAATTGTTAAAATTCGTTTGAAACCAAATCAATTAACAGAAGAAACTTTAGATAAAGTTCAAATTGGAGAAACTCTTTCTTTACGTGATTATATTATGTCAGGAAGTAAACTTACTATTAATAAATACGATTTAGCTTTAAAATTTCGAATTCCTTATAATTTTTGTATTCAGGCTAAAAAATGTATAAAATCTCAAGAGGAACTTATTCCTACTTTAAATACCAATTATGATAAGGCTTTATTAAAAATCGAAGGAACGTTAGAATTAGGAAAAGATGTCAAAACAAAAAAAATTAAAACCTTATCCGATCTCATTTATTATTATGGAGATATTCAATATAAAATTGATGGGGAAGAAAAGATGATGAATGTGGTAATGGAAGAAAAACATCCTTCTAGAGTAGAAGAGGGGAACGTATATTATTTAGAAGTTTCCAACAGTATATTAAAAGCGGAAGAATTAAAATTAATTTTAAATATTCGAAATAAGAAATATGAATATACTTTAAAATAAATTTTGCTTAAATATTGTTTAAATGAAAAAAATATGTTATGATAAAAAAAGATATAATAAGGGGATAGATAGTATGAGAAAATATGGTATGTTTTTAGTATTGTCGATAATTTTATTCCCTGGAATAATTAAGGCAGCTGACTGTAGTGACCAGACCATATCAAATTATTCAAAGATTTTAGGAAATGTTACTTATACTTATCAGTATAAAGAAAGTAATAAAAAAGTATCATTTGATATTACCTTATTAAATGTCCCACAGGATTTTTATGTAAGAGATGATTATCATGATAATTTTTCTGTTTCCAAAGGAACTGATGTCAAATTTACTTCTTTTAAACCACATGATACATATAAATTTGAAATCTTTCCTGATATTAATTCTTGTCCTACAATCGAACCACAATACGTTTATGTAACCTTACCAGGATATAATCCATATTATAGCGATCCACTTTGTAAAGGACTGGAAAATTATCAATATTGCAACCGCTGGTATGCAAATTCATTAAGCTATAAACAATTTGTTACTCAGCTGACGAATTATAGAAAGAAAGAAGAGCAAAGCGAAGTCAAGGAACGAGTCGATAAAACAGATAATCTTAGTTATATTATCGATTTCTATCAACGATATTATATGATTATATTACCAGTGATTATTATATCTATCATCGGCTATATCATTTATCATAATCGTAGAGATGATTCATTGATTAGTGTAAAGTAGTTTTAAAATTTAGTAATTAAATTTTAATAGAAAGAAAGGAAGAATAAAAATGAATAATATTACAATGACACTGAAAAGATTTTTTCAAAACAAAAACACAGTAACAATTATAGGGGTATTGGCAATTTTTCTTATCCTATTTTTAGGATATCGCTATCAAATTAAAAAACAAGTTAGTCCAATTACAGGAATACCAGTAGCAAATACGACGATTCAACCAAGAACAAAAATTACTAGTGATATGATTGGATATGTTGATGTGGCACCAATTGTTTTACAAGACAATGTTTTAAGAACGGCTGCGCAAGTAATCGATAAATATAGCAATTATAATACCGTTATTCCTGAGGGAAGTATGTTTTATAAAGATACAGTAGTGGAAGAAGATAAATTACCAAATTCTGCTTTTGTTAGTTTGGAAGAAGGAGAAGTTCCTTATAACTTTCCAGTAGATATTGATACTACTTATGGAAACTCTATTATGCCAGAAAGTTACATCGATATTTATATGAAAGCAACGAATGATCGTGGCGTATTAATGGTTGGAAAATTACTAGAAAACATTAAAGTATTAGCTGTAAAAGATAGCGCCGGGAAACATGTTTTTGAAAATAGTGAGGAAGATAGAACTCCTGCTTACTTAATTTTTGGATTACAATCAGATTTAAATATCCTTTTAAGAAAGGCAAGTTATATGTCTAGCTATTCTGTTGAATTATTCCCAGTTCCACATGGAACGACAGTCAATGAGGAAGGAGCAACTGAGGTTAGTTCTCAAACATTAAAAGATTTCATTAATGCTAAGACAGTTGCAAACGATGAAATCACAAAAACGCCAACAACTAGTACGACAACTAATACAACAAATAGTACGACAAATAAGACGACAACGGATGATACTAAAGAGGATGAATAATGAACGATAATCTATTTTCGCAGATTGATTTCGGACCTTTAAAAATATATTTAGAGACGGATGATATCACTGACGTATCATATAGTAATGGGGGGCAAATATGGTTAAAAACGTTGTCGAAAGGTATTTATAGAGTAGAAAATCCAGAAATAAATAATACTTTTATGGAAAAATTAGCTTTCCAATGTTCTAACGTAATGGGAAAAAGTTTTAATATGGCTCATCCCTTTCTAGATGCTGAAGGAGCTGAACTACGTTTAAATTTCGTTCATGATTCGATTGCGTCTAATGGGATTGCCTGCGTTATTCGTAAAACTCCCGCTAAGGTAAGATTGGAAAAAGAAAAATTATTAAATGAAAAATATGTAGACCTAGATATCCATGATTTTTTAATTAAATGTGTACAAGGACATTGTAATATTATAGTTTGTGGAGAAACTGGTTCTGGTAAGACAGAGTTTGTAAAATATTTGGCGGCTCATACAGGAGAAAATGAAAAATTAATTACTATCGAGGATACATTGGAACTTCATTTGGATCGTATTTTCCCTCATCGTGATATAGTTGCGATGAAAACGAATAATATTGCTTCTTATTCTGATGTACTAGTAACTTGTATGAGACAGAATCCAAAGTGGATTTTACTATCAGAGGTTCGTAGTGCGGAAGCAGTTCTTGCTGTACGTAACTCGATTTCTTCTGGGCATTATATTTTGTCGACAATTCACGCCGATAAAGCATCTTCTATTCCAAACCGTATGTATAGTTTATTGGAAACAAATCAGGATATTGAACAATTTTTAAAATCAATTTATCGTTATATTCAAATCGGAGTTTATATTCGAGGATATCAAAGCAAAGAGACGAAACATTTTGTCCGTGAAATTGCTGAAGTAACAGAATTTTATGTTACCGAAGATAATAAGGCCGAATATAATACCATTTATAAAAAGAGTACGACGGGACATATTTCTCGTAGAAAGCCAAGTAAATATTTAATTGGCTATTTGGATGCGCAGGGAATTACTTTACGAGAAGATGAGATAAAAACAGATGAGGAAGCGGAAGAAGAAAGAGAAAAACAAGAAGAAAAGGCACCAGCAACATCAGAAAGTCCTTCTGTAACGGCTAGTTCGCTAGCTTCAAACTCAGAAGTTTCTACAGCCTCTTCTAATTCTACGCCAACACAACCGAAAACTCCAACTGTTAATGCTTCTTCAACTTCTGGGCAATCGACTGAAAATCAAACTAATGTGGGACAAACTTCAACCAATTCTACGATGCCAAAACCCGCTATTCCTGCTAATCCGATGTCATCACAATCGACAGTTAATACTGTTTCTCCAACTTCTGTGCCATCGGCTGGGAATCAAGCTACTGTAGGACAAACACCAATAAATCCTACGATGGTTGGAACAACTTCAAACAATATAATACCAAATAATCCACAATAAGGAGGTTTGTTATGGAATTATTTATAATATTTATTTTAGCAGCTTTCATTATCGTATTTATTTTTACTTATCGTAATAGTAATGGAGATAAAGTATATATTCAGTTATCACAAAATTTCAGTAATGCCTATAGCAAAATATCTCCTTATTCTTTTAAAGAAACGAGAAAAAAAGTAAAAGAATTAGGTCAAGAGTATACAAAAAAACAATACTTACTTCAAATCTTAGTTTTTTCGATTGCTACGGCAGTCATTACTTATTTATATTTTTATAATTTATTAATATCGTTAATTTATGTTGTTATTGCCATTATGGTAATTCCTTATTTAACTTATCTACGTTGTAAAAGAATATATAGTGAGTATATCTTTGAACAAATTCAAGTGTATACGACAAATACTATTATGGAATTTGCTACTACCCAATCGTTTGTTAAAGCATTAGAAGGTGTATATGAATCTGGGGTTTTAGAAGATCCTGTTAAAGCAGATGTTCGAATGATGATTGACATGGCTTATGATAATGGTACGGTTGATGATTCTATTGCCTATATGAATAATAAATATGATTTTTTCATCGTAAAAAATATGCATCAATTATTCTATCAAATTACTAATGAAGGTTCTAAGAATTCTTCTGACGCTTTAGAAAATATGTCATTAGATATTGAAACGTATATCGTGATAGAATGGATAGAGCCCAATTCCATAAAAAATTCTTACAATTTGGAATCGTTCTTTATTTGATGGTTATGTTAGTACAATTTTTACTTGGAGTAGATTCTTATATTGCTATGCTAGAACAATGGTATATACAAGCATTATTGCACGTGGTTATTATTATAAATACTCTCTTCTTACTTAGTGGAGAAAAATATTATAATGAGAATGTGGGGGCTGAATAATGGAATATATTTTAATGGTAGTTGTTGTTTTTGTAGTAATGCAATACACGAAATTAATTGATTCAAAAAAATTTATTGGCGATATAGAACCATATTTTCAATTTGCGATGGAAGATGACTATAAATTTTTATTATCAGTAAAATATGGTGAAAACGTTGATCCTGTCGCAAGATTTAACAAAAGAATTCAATCAGCGGTTCTTGTCACTGTTGTAATTTTATTTGTATTTTTATTTAACAATTTTTCTTTTATTAATTTATTAGTAGCAGCTATTATCGGGTTTTTTGTTTTCAAATCTGAATACATGAGCCTACAATCTTATTATAGAGCAAATTTAGCGACGATCGATCAGATGTTACCATATTATTTAAAAAGTTTGGAGATTTTAATTCAACATTATACGGTTCCTGTCGCTTTGGCAAAATCAATCGATAGTGCTCCTTCTATTTTTCAACCAGGATTAAAACGATTAATCGATAAAATAGAAGCAGGGGATCAAACAGTAGAACCTTATATGGATTTTGCAAAAGAATATCCTGTTCGAGATTCGATGCGAATGATGCGACTTTTGTATCGTCTTGGTTTAGGATCTCAAGAAAATAAACAGGAACAATTAATTATGTTTGCTAGAACGGTTTCCTCATTACAAAATAAAGCACGTGAACAAAAATATAAAAATCGTCTAGAAAAAATGGAAAAAAAGACACTTATGATGCTTTTAACTACTGGTGGTGGAATTTTAGCACTTTTACTATTAGCTATGATGCAAATGATGAACTTCTAATGTAAACATTTGTAAATTTATTTGATATAGAATAAAAAAGGTGGTATACTAAAGATAGATAGTAGAAGATAGGTGGTGAAAAGATGAAAGAAGCTGCTGGAGAAGCAAATATGACAGTTGTTACTATTATTTTGATTGCCGTTATTGTTGCAATCGCTACTCCACTTATTAATAACATGATGCAGCAAACACAAAAACGTTCTTGTTGTATGTCAAATGGTGGGGTTTGGGAAAACAACCAATGTACTGGAGCATCTGATACAGGATGCGATAAATAATTCGGAGGTGTAATCAGTGAGAGAGTCCATGGGTATGACGGTACTTTTAAATATTATTATTATCTTTTTGGTTATTACATTCGGATTTTTAGCGGCGACATTGAGTTATATGAAAGGATTTCGAACAAGTAGTAAAGTAGTAAATGCTTTGGAAAAATTTGAAGGGTATAACTCTTTGTCACAAGCAGAAATCAATCGTATTTTACAGACTATCGGCTATACGAGAACAGGTAGTTCTGATGATTGCAGTACTACTCGATATGGGTCTAATGCAGAATTAAAAGATTTTGATGGATATCGCGTATGTATTTATGAAGTACCCGATGAAGATAGTAATAGTCCTTACCGAAAAAGATATTTTCGTTTTAAAGTAGTAACTTATATTTACTTTGACGTACCTTTGGTAAATCGAACACTAGCTCTTCCAGTCATGGCAACCAGTGATAAAATATTTGATTTTAAAGATTAAAAGAAGATGGTGATAATAAAATGAGAGAAGCTTTAGGAAACGCTGCTGTTGTGCAAATAGTAATAATTTTTATTGTCTTATTCATTTTCTTTTTTGTTGGTTCTTTAAGCTATACAAAAGCCTTTAAGGTAAAAAATAGTATTATTAATTCTATTGAAAAGTATGGTGGATATAGCGACAGTTTAAATAGCGAAGTCAAACAAGAAATAAATGAAAATTTGAAATCTATGGGATATCAGGTAAAAAACGGAACTCCTAGATGCAAAGAAAGAAATGGCGTTGCCGCAATGACGACACAAGAAAATTCATATCGCTATTGTGTATATGAATATAAGACAGAACGTGGAACATATTACGGTGTTACTGCTTATATGTATTTCCAAATTCCGTTGATTGGAGCTAACGTTGAAATTCCTATTCATGGAGAATCTAAAATGTTAGGTTTATTTGGAGAAGAAGCAGAACTAAAAAAATCGTAAGGAGGCAGAATATGAATGTAATTGTAGCTAATAAATACCAAGAAATGTTACAAAACTTAGATATTGACGTAATTAAAAGCCTAAACGGTGAATTTGAAGTTGATGAATTAGTATCACAATTTAAGAATTTCTTTTTCCAACGTATGATTTTGGATATTACAGCTATTAAAGATTACAAAGATATTAGAACTTTGCAAAAATTATCTGTATCACTAGATATGGATAAAGTTATATTATTGTTAGATGATTCTGCGGAAGGAACTTCAACAGAATATTTGTCACAATTGATTTCTATTGGAATTTATAATTTTACAAAAAATGTAGAAGGAATTATGTATTTATACAATAATCCTAATACTTATCGTGATGTTGCTCATATTCATCAATTAAATAATCAAACAAATTCTGGACCAGGAGATATCACAGTTAATAACTTTGATACTTCTTCTCATGGAGCTAAAATTATTGGAATAAAAGATTTAACAAAACAAGCAGGGGCAACGACATTAACTTATATGATGAAAAAAGAGCTTGCAAAACAATATTCTGTCGTAGCGATAGAAGTAGGAAAAAGCGATTTTCGATTCTTTAATGATAGTGAATTAATTTCTTCTACGAATACAGAAGTAAGTGCTGTTATCGCTAAAAATACCAATAATAAAGATGTTATTTTGCTTGATATTAACGACAGTAAGCAAGTAGAAGAAACTTGTCACGAAGTAATTTATTTAGTAGAACCTTCTACGATTAAAATAAATAAGTTAATGCTAATTAATAGTAAGATATTTATGAATTTAAAAGATAAAAAGATTATATTAAATCAGAGTTTATTAACTTCTAAAGATGTATTGGAATTTGAATATGAGGCAAGAACGAAAATATTTTATAATATGCCTCCTTTAGATGATCGTGAAAAAAATAGTATGGCTTTAATTGCTTTCTTAATAAAACTAGGATTTACTAAGTTACAAAAGTAAGGTAAATATTGACAAATGAATGATTATAGAGTATGATATGGAATATAGAAGTTACTAAAAGAGGAGGTTTTTATATGTTTATATTGAAATGTTTTGCAAATGGAATCGATCCTATTATTCCAAATTTTACAAAAGCTGCAATTGATACTTTGAAAGTACTTATTCCCGTAATATTAGTAGTATTGGGAATGATTGATTTAGCAAAAGCAGTTATTGGAAATGACGAAAAAGTAATGAAAGAAGCACAATCTAGATTGATTAAACGTGTTATTTATGCCGTAGTTATCTTCTTTATTGTAGCGATTGTACAATTTGTATTCTCTGTTCTTGCTAATGCACAAGGTTCAGAAAATAGTGAAGTTGATTCTGGTCAAATTAGTTCATGTATTACATGCTTTATCAGTAATCCAAAAGAATGCTAGTATGAATAATAGAAGAAAAAAGCTTTCTTCTTTTTTCTTGCTATAAAATAGAATGTTTGTTATAATATATAATATATAGGACGTGATTAGATGAAATTTTGGAAAAATTTAGATTCTAGTATAAAACGATTGATTATTATAGCAATTTCTTTGATTGCTTTACTTATTATCTTTTTCGTTGTTGCTAGTATTATTATCGGGAAAAATGAAAGCTATGAAAAAATAGAAGAAAGATTGTTAAATGCAGCGATTTCTTATTATGGGAAAAACAAAGAATTATTGCCTAAACAAGATGGAAATGAAGTATCTATCGATGCTGCAGAATTAGTATCAGAAGGATATTTAAAAGAATTTGAAAAATATAATAAACAAGAAGGACCTAATTGTAATGGACAAGTGTTCGTTGTAAATAATAATGGTCACTATTTATATATGCCTAATTTAGTATGTAGCAAATATAAAACGACAACATTGACGAATAAAATTTTAAGTCAACAAAAAGTAGTAACAGAAGGAAATGGTTTATATCAAGTAGGAAATGAATACGTTTATCGAGGAGAATTTGTCAATAATTATGTAATGTTTGCTTCTCAAATGTGGAGAATTTTGAAAATAGATAGTGGAGGATATATTAAGCTACTTCAAGAAGTTAGTAAAACTCAATCTCCTTTTGATGATAGATATAATATTAAAATAGATCGTGAATATGGAATAAATAATTATGAAGTAAGTCGTGCGAAAGAAGCTTTAAATGCCTTTTATAATGATAATGAAATATTTACCGACGAAGA
This sequence comes from uncultured Bacilli bacterium, assembly GCA_947628105.1. Lineage (GTDB taxonomy): Bacteria > Bacillota_I > Bacilli_A > RF39 > UBA660 > CANQYN01. Next base: position 3,875 of record CANQYN010000013.1, on the reverse strand, counting down.
TCGCTCTAAAATAGCTAGTCAAAATTTATGTATTGGGAAAAGAACTGGAAATGAAAAAGTAAATGATGGATCACTAGAATGTAAAACGATGACAAAAGAAAAATATCCTCTTGGATTAATTCAATTAAATGAAGCGATTAATCCATCGATTGATGCCAATTGTAAGACCCCATTATCTACGTCATGTTCTAATTATAATTACTTAAATGATGTTTTTGGAAACGCTTGGACTCTTACTGCTAATTCAAAGAATACATATGAAGCATTTTCGGTTTTTGCTCCAGACATTACTAGATGCAGTCGTGGTAAAAAACTTCATGCAACTTTATATTTATCAAATCGTTTAATGTATACAAGCGGAACTGGAACTGAAGAAGACCCTTATGTGATAGGATAGGAGTAAATATGAAAGTAAAAAAAAGATATTTATTATTCGCAATATCAATTATGCTTGTTGGGATTCCTATTATTTGCGCCAAAGAAATAGATGGGCTTCAATATATAAATACTTTATATTCTACAGTTACTTGTGGAGATGCAATGGAAATACCGGCCTCAATACCGAAGTTTTCTAGTTCTTTAATAACGACAGCGAAGTATTTAATACCAGTAGTTTTAATTATTTTAGGAATGATAGATTTCTTTAGAGCTTCTTTTCTTTCAAAAGAATCAGAAATGAAACTAGCTCCTACTCGTTTTATTAGAAGAATTATAGGAGGCGTTGCTGTATTCTTAGTTGTAGCCTTTGTACAGTTTGTTTTTAATACCTTAGAAACAGATAATGATCCACTTCAATGTTTACAGTGTTTTGTCTCTAATCAATGTAATAAATAAATTTATGAAAAAGCCATAGTTTTATTTGCTATTGCTTTTTTTTATGATATAATATATATGTATATTTGCGTATTTTTATCTTAATATAGGCGGTGAGAATATGAACAAGATTTGGAAATATATAGTATTAGTATTTTTATCATTATCTAGTTCATTTTTTATAGTAAAAGTGGAAGAGGTTAAAGCTGAGGATGAGGTAGACCGAGTTTTTAAATGCTTCTATAAGCCTGTTGCAATTTCATTTGATACAAAAGAAGGCGAAAAATTTGTAAGAATAACTGCGAGTCAAATAAAAAAAGGAAATTGGCAAGTCTATCAATATACAAAATCCGGAGTCAAGTTTTCATATAAATTTTATAATCCAGATAATGAAAAATTGTACAAGTGTCCACAATATTTGTCAAAAAAAAATAATGAAGTAACTTTCAAATATACAACAGACATATCCAATAGAAATACTTTTTGTAAAAAATATTGCAATTGTTATAACGAGAATAAATCTAATAGAAATTATTGCAACGCCTCAGATGCAAAACCTATATTGTATGAATTATTTGATAAAGAGGAATATTTGTTAAAGTGTACATACTACAAAATGAATTCTTTTTTAACGGGTCCTAAAACCATTAGCGTAACACAAAAAGCAAATGGAAAGTGGACAGGCGATTATGATGGAAATGAAATGACGCCTACTACGGATTATAGTGGATCTTCTTGCTCTGACTATATGATGATAAAAACAAGTAAAGGTTCTGGAAATAAATTAAATGTTAAATTTAGTATGACAACAAATTTAGGAGAAACTGCCAAAGCCTGCATAAAAGCTACTGGATTAAAGGCAGACTCAACATGCTCTGAAAAACCATATTCCTTAACTCAAGACGAATCAGATACTAGTAAAGCGGGGACTTCTTCTTTAACAGGAAATCAAGCTTCAAAAAAAGATGAAACAATAACTATTGATCAAGAAGGAAGCTGCGGAATTTTTGGAAAAAATACATTGGAACTTATTAAACAGTTTATAAATTTAATTCGTTTTATTGTACCTATTTTAATTATTATTTATGGGTCATTAGATTTTGCTAAAATATTATTTTCAGGAGAAGAAAAGGAATTTAAATCAGCGGGAATGAGATTTATAAAAAGAATTATTATTGGAATAGTGTTCATGTTTATTCCAAGCATTATAAGTTTAATTATCGACTTATCTGATATTTTAATCGATTATGATATCGACCAAGTATTTTGTGGAATATTTTAATTATAAAATTTAAATAAAGGAGGGGAAATATGATATTAAATACACAAGCAAATGATGCTATGAATGTAATTCGTTCATTTTTTGCTGGGATTGATAGTTTTATATATAAACTAATTGGAACAGTATATGAAATGACAATTGATATATCTAGCATTATATATTTTGGCTCTGACGAAAGAGCAGTAATAAATATTGGCGATTTTACTAGAAAAATATATTTATTACTTGGCGTATTTATGGTATTTAAAGTTTCTTTTTCCTTTATTAAATATTTAGTAAATCCAGATGATTTTGTTGCTCAAGGGAAAGGAGTACAAAAATTAGTTCAAAATATAGTTTTGGTTTTGATTATGTTAATCGCTGTTCCTTGGGCATTTGATAAATTGTATGAACTTCAAACAGCTATTATTGAAGATCATGTAATTGAAAGATTTATATTTGAACCAAGTAGTAATGGAACAATTACGACAGGTGTAAGTGGCAATACTTTTGTTATGAGCGATGTTTGTAGATATGCAAAAAATTTATGTAATGATCCCAATAATTGCCAATTTCCAAGTCAAGCTGCCTCTTCGGGAGATTACATTTCATTAACCTTATTTAAACCATTTTTTCAGTATAATGATAAATTAATTGATGGGGCAAATACGGAAATACCAACAGGATATTGTGTAAATGCTACTGATTTAACGATTGATAATTACTTAAGTGCAGATGTTATTGAAGATTCTGATGGGGAATCATGGGTTCCAATTATCGGAGATGAAGGAAAATATTATATTAATTATAATTTCTTGATATCTACTATTGTAGGAATTGTCGCCTTATTGTTATTAATTAATATCACTTTTGATATTGTAGTTCGTTGTTTAAAATTAGGGTTCTTACAAATGATTGCCCCTGTTCCTATTATTTCTTATATAGACCCAGAATCTGGAAAAAAAGGAATGTTTACTAAATGGATTCAAGAAGTAGGAAAAACGTGGGCTACGTTATTTATTCGTTTGTTTGTATTATATTTTATGGTATTAATAATTTCAAAATTAACTCTCATTAGTGATAAAACGCCAGCTATGGCAGGAAGAAGTGGATCTTATATAACATGGTTAAATATTATCTTTGTGTTAGGAGCCTTAATATTTGCAAAACAATTTCCATCTTGGTTGGAAAGTATGGTACCAGGTTTAAAGATGGGAAAATTACAATTAAATCCGTTTTCTAAGATTAAAAGCGAAGCAGCAGGAGGAGAGTTTTTAGCTAAGCTTCCTGGTAGAGCTGCTGTCGGAGCAGGAGCTGTAGGAATGGCTACTGCGGGAGCTATTATAAGGCATAATACTAATAAAAAGAAAATGTTAGAAGATGCTAATAAGGCAACTGATGAGCATATTAATAAACGGTTGGAGACAGCACGAAATAGGCTACAACAAATTGAAAAAAGAAAATTATTAGATTCTGCTAATGGTAATTACCAAAAATGGTTAGATACAAAGAAAAAGGCGCAAAACCAGATTAACAGGTTACAATCAGATGATTATCGTAATGAAGTTTTGAAAAAAGCATACGAAAAAGAAAAAGATAAAAAATTTAGTACTAGGCATCCTATTGCTGCTGGAATGGCAGCGGTTGCTCGAGGAGGAGCAGAAGGTGCTAAAACGGGAGCAGCTAATCCGGCAGAAATATTTAAAAATGCCAAATCGGCTGCGGAAAAAGCCGCACAAACCACAAATTATAACGATCAGCCACAACGTACAGTGAAAGGACGTATGGAAGATTTTGTTAC
>CANQYN010000012.1 GCA_947628105.1 uncultured Bacilli bacterium | reverse complement strand
AAGTCTAGCGCGTCTGCCAATTTCGCCACACCCGCCAATAAAGTGGTGGACCTTGTAGGATTCGAACCTACGACAATCCGGTTATGAGCCGGGGGCTCTGACCAACTGAGCTAAAGGTCCGACTAGGTACTTCTACATAATACCATAATTAACGTTAATATGCAATATTTTTCTGAAATTTTATTCGTAATTAAAAATTTTAAAACTATTTTAAAGTATGTATATGATAGGGTAGAGGAGAATATGATAAAAATATAATAATAAACTTTCTTGAAAAATTTATTTATGTTATAATAAATTATATTGAGGAGGATTTTTATGAAAATATATAATACTCTCAGCCATAAAATAGAAGAATTTATTCCTTATAATTCCAAAGAAGTTACTATGTATACTTGTGGGCCAACAGTATATAATTTTGCTCATATTGGTAATTTAAGAACTTATATTTTTGAAGATATTTTAGAAAAAACATTAAATTATATTGGGTATCGTGTTAAAAGATGTATGAATATTACAGATGTTGGACATTTAAGTAGTGATTCTGATAGTGGGGAAGACAAGATGTTAAAAGGAGCCAAAAGAGAAAAAAAGTCAGTATTAGATATTGCTCGATTTTATACTGAAGCATTTCAAGAAGATTGTAAAAAGTTAAATATAGCTTGGCCAAAAATCTTTTCTCCTGCGACAGAAAATATTGAAGAATATATAAAAATTATTCAAAAATTGCTTGATGATGGATATGCTTATCAGTCAGGGGGAAACATTTATTTTGATGTTTCTCAATTAAAAGATTATTATGTACTTACGAATCATAAAGAAGATGAAATGGTTGTTGGCGTAAGAGATGGGGTAGAAGAAGATAAAAATAAAAAAAATCAAGCTGACTTTGTCTTATGGTTTACAAAATCAAAATTTGATGATCAAGAATTAAAATGGGATAGTCCTTGGGGATATGGATATCCTGGTTGGCATATTGAATGTTCTGGAATATCGATGAAATATTTGGGAGAGTACTTAGATATTCATTGTGGAGGAATCGATAATATTTTTCCTCATCATACTAATGAAATTGCTCAATCAGAAAGTTATCTAGGACATAAATGGTGTAAATATTGGGTACATGGGGAATATTTAAACGATCAAACAGGAAAAATGAGTAAACGCAAAGGTGAATTTTTAACTGTTTCTTTGTTGGAACAAAAAGGCTATAATCCGCTTGTTTATCGTTTTATGTGCCTTCAATCTCATTACCGAAAAACTCTCGTATTTAGTTATGAAGCATTAGATAATGCCAGTAGTGCTTATCAAAAACTACAAATGAAAGTTCAGTCCTTGGGAAAAGAAGAAGATGCGAAAGATACAGAAAAATATATTCAAAAATTTAAGAATGCCTTAGAAGATAATTTAAATACTTCTTTAGGTCTCACTATTTTATATGATGTATTAAAATCTGATCTATCTAATGCTCAGAAAAGATATCTCGTTTCTTCTTTTGATAAAGTGTTATCTCTAAATTTAGAGTATCAAGAAAAAGAAATATCAGAAGAATTAAAACAGTATATTAAAGAAAAAATAAAATCGCGTGAACTAGCAAAAAGTCAAAAAGATTATGAAAAAGCAGATGCCATTAGAAAGGAATTATTAGAAAAGGGAGTTCAAATTAAAGATACAAGAGAGGGAACTACTTTTGAGATAATAGGAAAATAATTATGATATATGGAATTGATAATCTATTTACTATGTTACTTATTTTAGGAGGATTTGGAATTGTTATTTATGCTCAAACAAAAATTAATTATGCCTATTCCAAATATAAAAAGTTACAAAACACAAAAAAAATAAGTGGTTGTGAAGTGGCTCGAAAAATATTAGATGAAAATCATTTAGAACATATTTATGTAGTTGAAGCTAAGGGTGATTTAACAGATCATTACGATCCAGAAAGAAAAGTGGTCCGCTTATCAACCGATATTTTTCATGGTACTTCGATTGCTTCTTTAGCTGTCGCAGCTCATGAATGTGGTCATGTTCTTCAAGATAAAGAAAATTATCGTTTTATGAGAATTCGTTCCACCCTTGTCCCTTTTGTTAATTTTGTTTCTTATCTAGGTTATTTTTCTTTGGTTGTTTCTATTATTGGAGGATTGACAGGATATATCAAATTATCTATATTGATTTTACTAGCAACTGTGTTATTTCAATTAGTGACTTTACCAGTAGAATTTGATGCTTCCCGTCGAGCGATGGAACAAATTGATAAACTCAAACTTGAAAAAGAGCAAGAGGGGGTTTCTACTATGCTTCAAGCTGCCGCTTTTACTTATGTGGCTGGCTTAATTTCTAGTTTGTTAAATTTATTTCGTCTCGTTCTTCTTTTGATGCAACGGGATGATCGTTAACTGTCGATAGACAGTTTTTTCTTTTTTTGATTCGACAAAATTTTTATTTTTTCTTTTTTATAATAATGTTGGTGATTATTATGAAAATAAAAAAAATACTACCAATTTTATTATGCATCGTATGTGGTTTAGCCATGAGTGAATTAATGTTTCGTCAATATGATACAAAGGTCGCACCCGTCAATGAAGAAGTTGAGCCTCAGAGACTATATTTTGCTCAAATTGGTGTATATTCTACAGAAGATAGTATGCGAAAAAATTTAAGTAGTATCAAAAATTATATTTATGAAGTAAAGGATAAAAAATATTATGCTTATGTAGGAATTGCGAAAGATGAAAAAAACATTAATAAAATAAAAGGATATTATAAAGAAAACGGATATAATATTTATGTAAAGGAAAAAATGATTCAAAGCAAAGGCTTTATCGAAGTTTTACAGCAATATGAAAAATTATTAGAAAAGACAGATAATAAAAGTAATATTGATACTATTGCTAGTCAAATTATCAGTAAATATGAGGAGTTGGTAGAAACTGATTAAAATAAAAGATATCCCCAAACAAGAAAGACCAATCGAAAAACTTTGGATAAATGGAGTAGAAGATTTAAGTAATGAAGAATTACTTGCTATATTGATTCGAACTGGAACAAAAGACATGTCTTCGAAAGATGTTAGTATGAGATTATTACAAGAGATAGGGGAGCTTCAAAATTTAAGAGAAATTTCATTAGAACAATTACAAAAAATCAAAGGAATCGGAAAGACTAAAGCAGCGATTATTAAAGCTTCTTTAGAGTTATATAAAAGAGTAAATACAAAATCTTTATCAAATCAAATTATGAGAGATCCTAAAAATATATTTGAAAGTTATCGAATGCTTTTTTTAGGAAAAAAACAAGAATATTTTTATGCTTTATATTTAGACAATTCTAAACGAGTAATCTCTCAGAAATTGCTTTTTATAGGTACGATTAATTATAGTGTCGTTCATCCGAGAGAAATTTTTAAAGAAGCTTATTTAAAAGGCGCCACTTCTATTATATGTATTCATAATCATCCTAGTGATAATGTTTTTCCGAGTAAACAAGATTATGAACTGACACAACATTTGATTAAAATAGGCAAAATGATGGATATCAAAATCGATGATCATATTATCATTGGGGAAACGAAGTATTATAGTTTTTTTGAAAATCATGATATTTTATAGAAAAATAAATATAAATGTATTATAATAAAGTTTAGGTGATTTTATGAGAAAGAGGAAACAAGAAAAAAGATACATTATCATCATTATATTATTTGTCATCAGTATTTTTTTAGTTGCTCTTTCTTTTACTATGGATAAAGATAGAAACTTAACAATCGTAGAACAAAGTATCAAAGATAGTGGTTTATTTTTTAATCGTATCGCTTTATCACCAATTCATTTTGTTCAAGATAAACTTGCTTCTTTCAAAGATTCTCGTAAATTATATGAAGAAAATAAAAAATTAAAAGCAAAAGAAAAAGCATATGAAGCATTAGAATCAAAATACGATGAATCATTAAAAGAGATAGATGAATTTAAAAAAATGTTACAATTAAATCATAATTTAGCGGAACAATCCTATTTGAATGCGACAGTTATCAATCGAAATATTGACTATTGGTATCATTCTTTAACCGTTGATAAAGGGAGTAAAAATGGAGTAAAAAAAGGAATGGCTGTCGTAACGAGTCAAGGCCTTATCGGGAAAGTAGATAAAGTAACAACATTTAATAGTACAGTAAAATTAATCACTGCCAATGATACTAATAATAAAATATCAGTTAAGATAAAAGTAAAAAAGAAATATATTTATGGTTTAATGAGTGGATATGATAGTGAAGAAGGACTTTTTATCGTAGATGGAATCAGTGATAATTCTGATATTGAAAAGGGATCTTCGGTCACTACTACTGGACTTGCGGAGACTTTTCCCAGTGGAATTTTACTAGGAAAAGTAGAAAGTGTCAGTCGCGATAATTTTGATTTGGCTAAGACAGTCAAAGTAAAATCAGAAATTGATTTTAATGGGATTAGTTATGTTACGATTTTGAAAAGGGGAAGATCTAAATGAAAAAATTAATGTTGATTCCTCTTCTTTCTATTTTACTAGAAATGGTTGTTTCTTGTTTTATTCCTATCGATACTAATTATTGGAATACACTCTTTACTCTTGTTGCTATTTTAGTTATCGGGCCTTATTTTGGAACGAATGGGAAATTATATTATAAAATTGCTTTTGGAATGGGACTTCTTTATGATATTTTATGTAATAATACTTTATTTTTAGGGGCAGTAACTTTTACTTTGATTGCTTTTCTTAATTTTTCTATCTATCAGATATTATCTAATTTTATTGCCACTTCTATCATGATAACGGGTCTTATGATTATCATCTATCGATTAGTTAGTTATCTGTTATTACTTCTTATCGGTTATTTAAAATGGGATGTTACTTTATTAATTCATAGTATTACTTCTTCCCTTTTGCTTAACATCATTTATTTTGTAATGCTTTATTATATCGTTCGTTTTCTAGCAAAAAAGTGGAAAATAATTAAATTTTATTAAATATTTGAAATTAAAATATGATTTTGTTATACTTTATTTTAGGAGGATTGGTAAAATGAAGAAAATTCTAACTGGGTTACAACCAACAGGGGAATTAACGTTAGGAAATTATATTGGAGCTATTAAACAAATGAAAGAGTATCAAGAGAAGTATGAGTCTTATTTATTTGTCGCAGATATGCACTCTATTACCATCAATCAAGATTCTAAAATATTAAGAGAAAAGAGTAAAAGTTTGATTGCTCTTTATCTAGCTTGTGGAATTGATCCTCAAAAAAACATTATTTTTCTTCAATCAGATAATATTTATCATGCCAATATTTCTTGGGTATTAGAATGTAATACTTATTTTGGAGAGTTAAGTAGAATGACTCAGTTTAAAGATAAAAGTAGTAAACATCAAAATTTTACAGCCGGTCTTTTTACCTATCCTATCTTGATGGCAGGAGATATTCTTCTTTACGATGTGGATTATGTTCCTGTTGGAAAAGATCAAAAGCAACATGTGGAATTAACTCGTGATATAGCACAACGGTTTAATAAAAAATATGGAGAGACATTTAAAATACCAGAGCCTCTTATTAATAAAGTAGGAGCTAATATTATGGACTTAGTAGATCCTACCAAAAAGATGAGTAAATCATCAGAAAATAAGAAAGGAATTATTCAATTACTCGATGATGAAAAAATGATTCGCAAAAAAATTATGGGAGCTACGACAGATTCATTTGGAAAAATTCACTACGATACTCAAAACCAACCAGGAATTTCTAATTTGATGACGATTTATGCTAGTTTAAAAAATTGTCCCATAGAAATGGTAGAAGAACAATTCAAGGATAGTAATTATGGTTCTTTTAAGAAAGAGGTCGCAGATCTTGTTATCGATATATTATTGCCAATTCAAACAAAATATCGAGAATTATTAAATAGTAATCAAATTGATGATATATTAGATCATGGAAAAGATGTCACAACTAAAATAGCTTGTAAAAAATATGAATTGGTAAAACAAAAAGTAGGTCTTGGAAGATAAAAATAGTAAAATTTTACTATTTTTTTTATTTTTTTAAGAAAAAGGGTTTACGTAGGCAAAGAAAAATAGTAAAATAGTGGTATACCGTGGTAGTAAGTGGTAAAAAGTGGGGTGATAAATATGTTTATGGGAGAATATCATCATACCATTGATGAGAAAGGTAGAATTATTATTCCTGCTAAATTAAGAAATGATTTAGGAAATGGTTTTATCATTACGAGAGGGTTAGATGGTTGCGTATTTATTTATCCAAAAAAAGAATGGGATAGTATTATTCAAAAATATAAAGAACTTCCTAATACAAAAGATACCCGTACTTTTATGAGAACATTTTTATCTTGCGCTACGGAATGTGACGTCGATAAACAAGGAAGACTTCATATTTCTAATCCATTAATCGAGTGGGCCAATTTAGAAAAAGATTGCGTTATTATTGGAGTAAATGAACGTTTAGAAATTTGGAGTAAAGAAAAATGGGAAGGATATATTGATATCAATAAAGAAAATTTATCAGATATTGCGGACCATTTATTTGCGACAAATATCATGTAGGTGGTATTTATGCATGAAAGTGTCTTGTTAAAAGAAAGCATTGAAAATTTAAAGTTATCGTCAGACAGTATTGTTGTAGATTGTACTTTAGGATATGCTGGGCATAGTTCAGAAATTTTAAAAGTTATAACCGATGGCTATCTTTATTGTTTTGATCAAGATCAAGAGGCAATCGATTATAGTCAAAAAAAATTAGAGAATATCGCTTCTAATTTTGAAATTATTAAATCTAATTTTTCTCATATAAAGGAAGAATTAGAGAAGCGAAATATTTTTCATGTCGATGCTATTTTATTTGATTTGGGAGTTTCTAGTCCACAGTTAGATAATGATTATCGAGGATTTAGTTTTCACAAAGAAGCAAGGTTAGATATGCGAATGGATCAAGGTCAAACAAAAGATGCTTATGAGGTAATTAATACTTATTCTAAAGGAGATTTAAGTTACATCTTTGAGCGATATGGCGAAGAAAAGTATGCGAAAAGGATTGCCGATAAGATTGTAAAAGAAAGAGAAAAAAGTCCTATTGAAACAACTTTACAATTAGTAGAAATTATTAAATCATCGGTTCCTGAAAAATATAAACGTGAAAAACATCCAGCAAGAAAAGTATTTCAAGCAATACGAATTGAAGTAAATAATGAATTAGAAGTATTCGAAAAAGCGTTAAATGATTCTTTAACTTTATTAAATAAGGGAGGAAGAATCTGTGTTATTACGTTTCATTCTTTGGAAGATAAATTGTGTAAACAAATTTTTAAGAAAGTGAGCGAAAGTGATCAAGTAATAAAAAATTTACCGATGATTCCTAAAGAATATCAAAAAGAATATCGAATAGTAAAACAAAAAAAGCCAGGAGAAGAAGAATTACAAAAAAATAATCGAGCAAGGAGTGCTAAACTTCGTGTAATAGAAAGAATAGAGGGATAATATGAGAAAAAGAAAAAGTAGAAAATCAAGAATTACGAGTGGAGAAGTATTACTTTATTTTTTAGCTGTCGTTTGTATGATTGCTACTTTTTCGATGAAAATTTTTGGAGGAGCCAAAATATCAAATTTAAGTATGTCGACAGAAAAGGTAAAGTATGAAATTGATACTCAAAATAAAAAGAATGAATCTTTAGTAATGAAAGTCAATGAATTAACTTCATTTGAAAACGTAAAGACAGTTGTCGATGATATGGGACTTGCCTATAACAATGAAAATGTAATTGTTATTAATAACGATTAACGAGGTGTAACTATGGGAAGAAAGAACAAAAAAACAAAAATATGGAAAACACCAAAAAATGTATTTTTTGTTTTTTTGTTTTTCTTTGCCATTTTATTCATTCAATTAGCTTATTTATCATTATCCCCTCGGGTATATGGAAAAAATATGGAACAATTTGCTGCTAACCGAAATACTGTGAAGAAAACCTTACCATCTAGTAGAGGAAATATTTATGATGTCAATAAAAATTCACTGGCTATCAATGTTAGTTCCTATACAATTATTGCGTATTTAGATGCTTCCCGCAGTAAAGATGAAAATCATCTAAATCATGTCGCTGATATTGATGCCACGGCAAAAGCATTAGGAAAAGTACTAGAAACTGATTCTAAAAAAATAAAGAAAACATTAGAAAATGGGAAGAAAAAAAATCGTTATCAAGTTGAATTAGGAAGTGTTGGAAGAGGAATTACTGAATTAAAAAAAGAAGAGATAGAATCTCTTGGTTTACCAGGAATTGATTTTATTGAAAGTCAGAAAAGATACTATCCGAATGGAAATTTTGCTTCTTATATCGTCGGTTATGCTAGAGAAAAAGAAGTTACAAAATATGATGATAACGACCAGAAATATACCGATCAAGAAATTGTTGGAGAGATGGGAATTGAATCAAAATATAACGATATATTAAAGGGCGTTGATGGATATTTAGAATATCAACAAGACCGTTATGGATATCGTATCGCAGGAACAAAAGAAATATCCATTCCTGCGGAAAATGGATATGATATTTATTTGACTATCGATTCTAATATTCAACGTTTTGTAGAAAGTGCTTTAGAAGAAACACAAGATGTTTATAAACCAGAATGGTTAATGTTAAATGTGATGGACGCTAAAACAGGAGATATTTTAGCATCTGGTTCTACACCATCTTTTGATCCTAATATAAGAGATATTGATAGTTATGAAAATTTATTAGTTAGTCATACTTATGAACCTGGTTCTACTATGAAAATTTTTACCTATATGTGCGCTTTGGAAAAAGGAAAATATGATGGAAACTTTAAATATTTATCTGGTCATTATAAAGTAGGCGATGATACGATTAATGATTGGAATAATACAGGATGGGGAAGAATTACTTTTGATAAAGGATTTGAGTATTCTTCCAATGTCGGAATTGCTAACTTAATAAAAAAATATTTATCAAAAGAAGATCTTAGAAGTTGTTTTCAAAAATATGGTTTTGGAAAAACAACAGGAATAGAATTATCGAATGAAGCAGCGGGGAAATTAGGTTTTAACTATGAAATTGAACTTCTTACTGCCGGATTTGGACAGGGAATTTATACTACTGCTATTCAACAATTTCAAGGAGTTAGTATCGTTGCTAATCAAGGAAGTAAATTAACTCCTCATATTGTCGATAAAATTGTCAATCCTAACACTAATGAAATTTATTATCAAAGTAAAGTAGATAAAAGTGAACCACTAGTGAAAAAATCAACAGTGGAAAAAATAAAACAATTGATGTATAATACAGTAAATGGTACGGATCCAGGAACCGCCGCTAAATCTTATCAGATTGACGGATTTGATTTAATTGGGAAAACAGGAACAGCACAAATTTATGAAAATGGAAAAGGTTATTTGACAGGGGATAATAGTTATATTTTCTCGGCTATCATTATGTTCCCGAGAGAAAATCCAGAAATCATTATTTATGGAGCAATGAAAAAACCAAGATTTAGTAAGCAATTAGGACTTGCGAAAGCGGTAAAGGATTTGACTAAAAATATATCGAAATATAAAAATATTTATGAAGAAAAAGTAACAGAAGAAAAGATTGATAAAATACAAGTAGAATCTTATTTAAATAAAAAAACTTCTCAGATAAAAAAAGAACTCGAGAAGAAAAAAATTGATGTTATCGTAATAGGAGACGGAAATAAAATTATTCAACAATATCCGAGTGTTGCGACTTCTTTAGTAGCAGGGGATAAAGTGATTCTTTTAACGAATAGTTCAAATTATAAAATGCCTTCATTAAAAGGTTGGAGTAGAAATGATGTAATGAATTTAGCGAGACTATTAAATATAAAAGTTCAATTTAAAGGATATGGTTTTGTCGATCAACAAAATATAAAAAAGGGAAGTAAAGTAAAAGAAAAAGATACGCTAAAAATCATTTTAAAATCAGAAGTGATGAAGGAGGAATAAGATGAAAAAAGAAAAAGGATTTACATTAATTGAATTATTGGCGGTTATCGTTATTATCTCAGTAATTGCGGCAATCGTATTTCCTGTAGTAACGAAACATATTCAAAATTCAAAACAAAAGGCATATGATATTCAAATTAATGAAATTATTCGAGCCGCGAAAGATTGGGCTTTGGATAATAGTGATAAATTAGATAAATATCATATCAATCCTACCTATGTATCGATTGTTGAGTTACAATCCGCTACTAATGTCAATGGAGAAACTTATTTATCAAGTGGAGAAATAAAAAATCCTCTCACGGGGGAACGAATGAGTGGAACGATTATTATAGATTATGATTTAGAACATAATCAGTATGATTATCGCTATGAGGAAGTGGATAAATCAGAACTAGAAAAAAATAAAGTTGTTTCTGCGGTAGAAACGATTTTAGATAATGTAACATTGGCTTCTACTTCCAATTCCGAAGGACTTTATGATGATAGTAGTCAAAATAAATATATTTATAAAGGAAAGGCTCCGTTAAATTATTTAAATATCGATGGAACTCTTTGGCGAATTATTAGTATCGATAAAGATACTTATCAAATGAAAGCGATTAAAACAACTCATACGACAAAAAATTCATGGGCAGGAACAACTTCTCCCACTTCGTATGTATTTGGGGATAATAACCTAGATATCTATAATTATTTGAATAAAGATTTTTATAATAATAATGCTGCTCTTCAAAAAATTATAGTAACAAATTCTAAGTGGAATAATGGGGAAGTAAGTAATCAAAATAATTCTTTGAATTTAGCTAGAACATTATCTGCTTCTTCTACTGTCAAAGCTAATATTGGACTTCTTTCTATCGATGAATATTTAAGTGCGGCAGTAGATCCAAATATAAAAGCTTGTAAAAGCAATTTTAAAGATGTGACTTGTAAAAACAGTAATTATTTAGCTTTTACTAGTGGATATTGGTTAATCAATACGGCTGGAACTAACCAAATATGGTCAGCTAGTACTAATGGAATTGCTCCTATAGCACCAACAAATACTGATATGATTGCTATGCCAGTTATTACCATAAAGTCATCAGTTACTTTAGAAGCAATTACAAATAAGGAAAATATTGGCTCATCTAGTAATCCATTTGTATTAAAATTATCATAAAAACAAGGATACCTGAATTGGAAATCAAAATAATTATTTTGATTCGACAAGTTCAGAATTATCCTTGTTTTCAATTTCAATTAAATAAGGTGCTAAAGAATTATTGGTATTACGAAAAATTTGATAGTCATAATGAGAATGAGTCAAAAATTTTATAATTTCTTCACTTTCTTTTTTTCCTTCTTTATGACCAGGGTAGACGACAATTAAAAGTTTTCCTTTTGGATGAAGTAGGGAAAAAGATTGTAAAATAGCTTTTTTCGTCGTATCCCACTTGGTAGTAATAGATTTATCTCCCTTGGGAAAATATCCTAAATTAAACAAAATAAGAGATATTTTTCTTTTATATTCTGGTAATGTTTCTATCATAGTGTCATGACTTTTTACAAAGAAAGTAACATTGTTTAATGATATTTTTTTCCCTGCCATATCAATTGCCTCTTTTTGAATATCAAAACCAAAAACATGACCTTTTTTGACTTTATTTGATAAATAGACAGTATCTTTCCCTTGGCCAACAGTTGCATCGATAACAATATCTTTTTCTTTTACATGTTCATCGATACTTCTTCTGACGTAGTTTAAAATACTTGATTGAAATCCTTGATAAGTATTTCTTTTTGCTAATGTTTTGTCTATTTCATTTAATACACTAAATTTTTTTTCTAACCAATGAGGTTCTATTAAATCTTCTACTTTAGGATCTCCTGTAATACGATGAATGACAATTTCTTTTCGTAAAATTTCTAATTGAGAACATACGATATCTACATAATCTGCTTTTGATAATAGAGGGAATTTTTTTTCTTGGTATATTCTTTCTAATGGTGTATCTTTTAAAATATGCAACATATGAATTTTAATTCCTTGAATATCTAATTTATTTAAAAAAGAAACCGTTTCTAACATCATTTTTTTATCTTCATAGGGAAGACCATTTATAATATGAACGACGACAGGTAAATTTCTTTTTCTTAATTTTCTTACCATGTCTACAAAACAAGAAAGAGAATGACATCGATTAATTAGGTTACTTGTCTTCTCATGAATCGTTTGAAGTCCAAGTTCGATTGTAACATCGGTGTTTTGATTTAATTTTTCTAAATAATCTAAAACATCATCTTCGATTGCATCTGCTCTAGTCGCAATATTAATTCCAACTACGTTATCGAGTGATAAGATACTTTCATATTTTTCTTTTAGCTCTCGTAAAGGAGCATAAGTATTCGTATGAGCTTGAAAATAACCAATATATTTTGCGGATTTCCATTTTTTATGAAGTATTTCTTTTCCTTCATTAAATTGTTCTTCTAACGGTTTTTCTTTATTTCCAGCAAAGTCACCACTACCTGATTTGGAACAATAAATGCATCCCCCATATCCTACTTTTCCATCAATATTCGGACAAGTAAAACCAGCATTTAAACTTACTTTAAACACTTTTGAATGATATTTTTTTCGAAAATAATAATCTAATGTATGGTAACGCTTGTTAGAATCACTGTAAGGAAAAGGATTCATAGTATCACTTCCGTTTTTTTATTATAACACTGGAAAGTAGAAAAAAACTATGGAATATGTGAAAAAAATATGAAAAAATAAGAAAAAGCTTTAAAAAATTATTGAAAAAGCTTTCTATTCCTTTTATTTTTTGCTATACTTTAATAGGAGGTAGAATATGAAAAAACATAGTTTATTTAAAGTGTTGGGAATTACCTTTTTAATTTTCGTAATTCTAAGTTGGGTTATTCCGACAGGGTCATTTTCAAGCGGAGAATTTACAAAAGATGCCGTTACTCCTCTTGGATTATTTGACATTTTATTGTATCCTGCCGCAACTGTTTCTTATCAAGCATTTGCGATAACAGGAATCACCATATTATTTATCGGTGGATTATATGGGGTATTAAATAAGTTTGGATTCCTTTCTAAAATGGTAGAAGGAACTGTCAAAAAAATAGGAGATAAGAAAAAATTATTTTTAGGGCTTATTACTTTAGGAATGATTCTTTTATCTTCATTTACCAATCAAACTTTGACATTATTTATTGCTATTCCATTTTTGATTGCAGTTATTTTATCACTAGGATTTAATCGTATTACTGCTTTCTTTGCGACTTTTGGAGCAATGTTAGTGGGAGGAATTAGTTCTGTTACTAATCATGGAGTAGAAGCTTATCAGACACAAGGTGTCAATTTTATGGAATATTTCTTTGATGTAAAATTAGGAAAAACTTTCTTATACTCTTTCATTTTACTAGTAGTAACAGCAGTCGCTTATATGATATTTGTTCAACTTACTAGTAAAATAGAAAAGAAGACGGAAAAGAAAACTACTAAAAAGACGACAAAAACGTCAAAAACAAAAACGGCAAAAAATACAAAAGAAGAGAAAAAAGAAGAAATTATCATTCCACTTTATGATAATAAAGCAAAAGAAAAAAAGAAAATTGCATGTGCTGTAGTATGTATGATTTTATTACTTGTCATTTGTGTTTTCGCATCTTTCAGTTGGAGTTCTCTTGGTATTAAGGTATTTGATGATATTCACAATAATATTTTAAATTTCAAAATTGGAAATTTTGCTATTTTCGCCAATATATTAGGATCTATATCTGCTATTGGTTATTGGAGTCAATATGAAGTAATGGTAGCTATTTTTGCTTTCTTATTGATCATAAAATTAGTTTACAAAATTTCTTGGAAAGAAGGATATGAAGCTTTTGTTAGTGGAGTAAAAGAAATTTTACCAGTTGCGCTTATCGTAGTACTTTCTAATATCTTACTTTATACGGCAAGTAGTTTATCTACTTCTACGATTTTTGCGACAATTGCTAACTTTATCATTGGCCTTTCAAAACACTTCCATGTGTTTATCGTAAGTGCTATATCATTAATTGGTTCACCTGTATACAGTACGTTCCCATACCTATTAAATGCCATTTATGATCCAATGAAAGCTTTATATTCAAGTAAATTACCAATCATTGCTATTATTACTCAATCAATATATGGATTTGCTATGATGATATTCCCAACCAGTGCTGTTCTAATGATGGGACTTCAATATTTAGAAATTTCATATAAAGAATGGTTTAAAAAAGCATGGCGTATTTTACTAATATTATTTATCATCATTATGATATTATTATTAGTATTTAATAAAATGATTTAAAGGAATTGTAAAATTCCTTTTTAGTTGCTATTTTGTGTTATTTTTGATAAAATGAGAAATAGAATAGAGGCGGTAAAATGAAAGAAAAAGGATTTACTTTAGTAGAAATGTTAGCCATTTTAGTTTTGCTTGCTGTTATTTCTTTAATTGCGATTCCTAATGTAACGAATACGATTGAAAATTCAAAGAAAAATTCTTTTTTAAACAGTGTCGATGGCTTGATTGAAACAATTGAACAAGAATATACTCAAATACAAGAACAACAATTAATAACAGAAGTAATTGAATTTAATTTGACAACAGGACAAAATATGGAGAGAATCGATGTCAAAGGAATAAAACCTACTGATGGATATGTTCGTATGAATCCATCAGGTTTAACAGAAGTATTTGTAAAAAATGAACGTTATTGTGCTAAAAAAACATATGATCAAAAAAGGGCTAAGGTATTTCTATTAAAAGATGATGAATGTAAAGAGGAAGCAGAAGGATAAAATGACTTATCAAATAGGAGATACTTGTTACGATGTAATTATTGAACGAAAAAATAATAAAAATACGTATTTAAGACTAAAAGAAAATAACATTATTTATATTACTACTTCTTATTTAACAAGCAAACAACAACTGATAAAATTGATTCATGAAAATGAAAACTTTATTTTAAAAAATACCAAACGATTAGAAGAAAGAAAAGAGAAGCAATCTTCTTTTTTCTATTTAGGAAAACCATATGATATTATTTTTTATCCTAATAGTGATATTGAATTTATTGGGAATCGATTATATGCTAAAAATAAAGACACTTTAGAAAAATGGTATAAAAAAGAAATGAAAAGAATTTTTCAAGAACGACTAGATTATCAATATCATCGGTTTGAAGAAAATATTCCATATCCCATTTTAAAAATTCGTACGATGAAAACAAGGTGGGGAGTATGTAATAAAAAAGATAATTCAATTACGTTAAATTCTGAATTGCTGCGTTATGACATTGAAAAATTAGATTATGTCATTATTCATGAATTATCTCATTTTATTTATTTTGATCATTCTCCCGATTTTTGGAAACAAGTTTTTAAATATTGTCCTCATTATAAAAAAGTGAGAAAAGAATTAAGAAATTAAATCAAAGTGAAAACTTTGATTTTTTTCTACATAATTTCTCTTTCATTTCTTTTACAATAAGGAAGGTGATAGAAATGAAAGTAAAAATATTTGATGAAGATCATGAAAAAGATTTAGAACAAGTAGTAAATGAGTTTATTTTGGATAAGGAGATTATCGATATCAAATTTCAAGTAGCGGTCAGTGTATTTGCGGAAGAACAAATTTTTTGTTTTTCTGCGATGATTTTGTATCGATAGAAGTATAATTTTTTTATTTATTTTCATTATATGCATAGAATAATAAAGAAAGGAGAAACTATGATAAACAATTTTAAAGAAGAAGCTCGTAAAATATTAGTATTATCCAAAAATGAAATGTTTGAACTGAAACATCCTTATGTTGGAAGTGAACATTTATTACTTGCCATATTAAAAACCAAAAATAATGTTTCCAGTAAATTAAATGAACAAGGGTTAACTTATCAAAAATTAAAAGATGAAATTATTGATATTATAGGAGTAGGAACGAAACCGAGTGAATGGTTTTTATATACCCCTCTTTTAAAGAGAATTATTGAAACAGCTAGTATTGATAGTAGGGAAAATAATAATGGAGAAATTACTGTCGAACATTTATTTACTGCTATGTTGGAAGAAGGAGAAGGTGTAGCAATCCGTATTATGATTGGAATGAATATCGATATTGATGAATTATATAATGAATTTTCTTATCGATTTGTTAATCAAAAGAAAAACGGAAAAAAGAAAAAGTTATTAGTAGAAGAATTAGGAATTGATTTAACTGAAAAGGCAACTGCGAAATTAATCGATCCTGTCGTCGGAAGAAAAAAAGAAATTACAAGAGTATTAGAAATTTTATCTCGTAGAAATAAAAATAATCCTGTATTGATTGGTGAACCAGGAGTGGGGAAAACAGCCATTGTCGAAGAACTTGCTCGTTTAATTGCTAACGATGAAATTCCTAGTCTAAGAAATAAAAAAATTATCAGTCTTAACATGTCATCTACAGTAGCAGGAACAAAATATCGAGGAGAATTTGAAGAACGTATGAATAAAATGATAAAAGAAATCGAAGAAAACGACAATATTATTTTATTTATCGATGAAATCCATACACTAGTGGGTGCCGGTGGAGCAGAAGGGGCCATTGATGCTTCCAATATTTTTAAACCAGCTTTAGCGAGAGGAAAAATTCATCTTATTGGGGCGACTACAACACAAGAATATAAAAAGTTTATTGAAACAGATGGGGCTTTAGAAAGAAGATTTCAAAAAGTAATTGTCGAAGAACCTTCTGAGAAAGAAATAAAAGAAATTTTGATGAGTTTAAAAGAAATATATGAAAACTATCATCACGTTATTTTAAAAGAAGAAATTATCGATAAAATTATCGAACTTTCTAAAAAATATATTCATAATCGAAAAGAACCGGATGCTTCTATCGATATTTTAGATGAAGTTTGTGCGAAAGTAAGTTTAAAAGAAAATAAAAATGCGAAAAAGTATAAAGAGTTAAAACGAAATTATATGGAGACAAAAGAAAAGAAAAATCAAGCAATTATAAAAAATGATTTTCAAGCTGCTTCTATTTATAAAGAAAAAGAAAATAAGATTGTCGATGAAATTAATCATTTAGAATTAGATTTATATAAAAATAATAAAAAAGAAGTATTAGTAGAAGAAGTTGCTCAAGTTATTCATATGAAAAGTTCAGTTCCCGTGTATGAAATATTAAAAGATAATAATAAGATGATTAAAGAAATTGAAAACACATTGACAAAGACAATCATAGGGCAAGATAAATCATTATCGGAAGTAATCAATATTGCCAAAAAAATAAAGTTAGGTTTTTTTGATCATCAATGTTATTCCTTTTTATTTGCTGGTCCTAGTGGAGTAGGAAAGACAGAACTTGCCAAAACATTTGCGAAAACCTTAGTTGGTGAAAATGTTATACGGTTAGATATGAGTGAATACTCTGAGTCTCATTCTGTCAGTAAGATTATTGGAGCTCCTCCTGGGTATGTCGGATATCAAGATTATACGAATATTTCTGAAGAAATAAGAAATAAACCATATTCTGTACTTATTTTAGATGAAATTGAAAAAGCCCATCCTAATGTTTTAAACTTATTTTTTCAAATATTAGATGAAGGACAAATCAAAAATGCAAATGGAAATATCATTCATTTTGATAATGTCATCATCATCATGACTTCTAATATTGGCTTTGATGATATTCATGTCGGATTTCAACCTCAAGGTGATTCTATCACTCAGACAAAATTAAGAGAATTTTTTTCGGTTCCTTTCATTAATCGAATTGACAATATTATTACTTTTAATACTCTAACAAAAGACAATATGAAAAAAATCATTGCCTTAAAATTAAATGATTTGAAAAAGAAATATCAAAATTTTGTTAAAATAAGAATAAAAAATAAAGTGGGAGAAGAAATTTTAAAAGCATCTAATTATATAGAATTTGGAGCAAGAAAAATTGATAAGATAATAAGAGACCAATTAGAAAATAAAATAATTGATTCTGTTATTCAAGGAGAAAAAGAAATAACATTAAATCAATTAAAAGATGAGATAGCAATTTAATTGAAGTTGTAAAATAAAAGTAGACACAAAAAAGATGTGTTTACTTTTTCTTTTGATATAATTTAATAAAGGAGATGATAAAAATGCAAGGAAGACCTAAAGGAGGAAAAAATAAGTATTATTCTAAAGAAGAAAAATTAAAATATGTACAACAAATGTTATCAGGTAAAAGTTGTTGGGAAATTGAAAGAGAAGAAGGAATTGGACATGCTGTAACAAACGGATGGTTAAGAAATTACAATAATTTGGGAGAGAAAGGTTTAGAAAATAAGAAAAAACCTGGCAATCCACTAGTGAAATATCAAAACAGAAAGGATTTAACAAAGGAAGAACAATTAGAATATGAAAATATGAAATTAAGAATTGAGAACGAATTATTAAAAAAAGGGTACCTAATGAAAGGAGATGGTTCACTTGTAACCTTCAAGAAGAAAAACAAATAAAATTTGAAATAGTAGAAACATTAAGTAAAGAATTTAATGTTAGTTCTTTATGCAGGGGAATGAATATATCAAGAAGTGGTTATTATAAATGGTTAAAAATTAAGGATGTTTTAAATCAATACGAGATAAATCGCAAAAATTTAGAGAAATTAATAAAAGATATTCATAAAAGAAAACCAAGTTATGGATATCATAGAATTAATTATTTAATCAGGAAAGAAACGGGATGGGTAGTATCAGATAATTTAGTCCATAAAGTGTGTAAGATTTTAAAAATAAGAAGTAAATCTAAACACTATTCCGTTTATAAAAAACCAGGAGAAGAATCAATAAAATACCCTAATCTTATTAATAATAATTGGAAAACAACCAGACCATTAGAAAAAATAACATCAGATACAACGATGATATGTTTTAAAAAGCAAAGATACGATTGGACATATTATGTAGATGCATTTGATGATTCTATAATTGGCTCTGATGTAAAACCATTCTATCATGGGGCAAGTATGAAAAACCATATGGCAGCTTTAGAAAATATGTTGAATA
Organism: uncultured Bacilli bacterium; assembly: GCA_947628105.1. Taxonomy (GTDB): domain Bacteria; phylum Bacillota_I; class Bacilli_A; order RF39; family UBA660; genus CANQYN01. The sequence continues at coordinate 892 of CANQYN010000012.1, read as the reverse complement.
ACAAAATAAAAAGAGGATATAAAAGCCAAGACACAATTTTCCACTCAGATCAAGGCACAATATATTCCTCAGTAGCATTTAACAATGCTCATAAAGATTATAACATAACTAGGTCCATGTCGAGAAGTGGAACCCCTACAGATAATCCAATAATTGAATCAAAAAATGGTTGGTTAAAGAAAGAAATGTATATTGACTTTAACCAAAACGATTATGAAACTGTTGAAGATTACATAAATGCCATTATTTATGATCATAATTACTTAAGACCTAGTTATGCTTTAAACTATAAAACCCCAATTGAATATAGAACTCAATTAGGGTTTAAATAAATATCTTTTTATTGTCTACTTTCTATTGACAACTTCAAATTTAATCTCATCTTTTTTATAGAAAAATAATTTTGTTTTAATTGACAAAAACAGTCGGGGGGGGGTATAATTAAAAAGAAAATAATAGTAGGAAGTGATGATATGAAAAGAGGCTTTGTGGTATCGGCAGTATTATACCCATTATTAGTAATAGCTCTAGCTTTGATTATGAGTATACTATCGATGAGTGATAATCGAAGAAAAATATTAGAAAATATGAAACTAGAGATTCTAGAAGAAAAAAATGAAAGCGATAGTAATATGAGTAATAGTGAACTATATTTTAAATTAAAAGCGTTAGAAGAATCAGTAGAAGAATTAAATAATAGAATATCCGAAGATCGATTAGAAGAATTAGAAAATACTTTAAAAAGTGATTATGAGAAAAAAATAAGTGATTCCAAAACGAATACAAAAAAGGAAACAAAATTAGAATCTTTTCCAGTAGGAAGTATTTTTGTATCGACAAAAAATACTAATCCATCTACTTATATTGGAGGGACATGGGCAGCCTTTGGATC